>JBCDKB010000013.1:0-38636 GCA_038747035.1 Acidobacteriota bacterium
GCAAAAGCGCAAAGGATCCGCGCAAAGCACAAAGGATCCGCGCGAAAGCGCCAAGGATCCGCGCGAAAGCGCCAAGGATCCGCGCGAAAGCGCCAAGGATCCGCGCGAAAGCGCCAAGGATCCGCGCGAAAGCGCCAAGGCCGCCCCTCCGGGCGGCCTTTTTCGTGGTGGCCTTCTCCAAGGCGGCAGAAGAGTGCCTGACCACCGGCGTTCCGTTTCGGTCAAGAAACGCGTACCATCGCCGCGATGCGGGACCCCTCACCACGATCGAAAGCCGGCGCCCCATGAAGAAACGCGGTCTCTACCTGGACCTGACCGTGGCGCTGCTCGGATTCGGCTACTTCTTCAGCCGCGCCGGATTTCCGTTCACCTTTGCCCTGCTGGCCGGCCTGGCTTTCGGGGCCGGAAGCTTCGCTACCCGCCGCACGCTCGGTCAGCTGCTCCAGCTCTACGCCTCGCCCGACTCTCCGTCCCCGGATCGCGGTGATGAAGGCGGCGACGGCAGCTGACGCCACGGAAAGATAACGAGCGAAGCCACCAGGACGAGATGCGAGAACCCGCCGAGGACAAAACCGGTGAATAGCAGGATCAACCACGTCGAGAGGAGGCCGCTCGCGACGAGTGCGCGAACGGTCACGGATGGAGACGGAGACGCCATGCCGACACTGTGCCCGAGGGCCCACGCGCGAGTCAAATCTCTTCGCCGACGCCGGGTACCCACCGCCCTCTTGGCTGCGCTTTTCGCGCTCGCCGCAGCAGCCGGTTGCGGCGGAGGGGGTGACGAGTCGACATCGCCCAAAGAGATCTACGACGTGCCGCCGACGGTCGAGGTTCCCGTCGCCGACGATCCGCAGGAGGTTCGGCGTCCACCGGGCCTTTCCGGCCGTCTGCCGGCGGGCTTCCCGGAGGATCTTCCCCTCTTTTTGCCCGCCAGCTTGATCGACTACGGACTCGACGAACGGTGGGTCGACATCATGTGCCCCGCGGACCTTGGACGGGTCCGCGCGGAGATGCTCGACAAAGCTCGAGGGGCCGGTTGGCAGGTCAACGGGGAAACGCTACGCCTCGGGGAGCGGGAGGTCCGCCTCGAGTTCCGCGACGGCAACCCGGGCTCGGTCGTCCGCGTCCACTATTAGTCTCGAGACCTCGAGAACCAGGCCCCCAAAACCGTGACCCCACGCCAGCGGGGAGAGCTAAGGCTCGAGGACCGTGACCGAGTCGCTCAGGCGGCTCGCCAGAGATCGGCCGCCGCCGAAGGTCAGCGCTAACGGCAGACCCGCAAGGGCGACCGTGAGGACCGCTCCGAGCCAGCGTCGGGCCGTCTGGGCGAAGGTGAGCGGCTCATGGTCCAGGGTCCGCGCCGAGTGGCCGACCCACGCCATGCCCGGGGTACGCCCCCAGAAGGCGAGCGGGATGACGACATAGGGGAACGAAAAAAGAAGGCCGAATACGACGAAGGGCCGCCAGCTCTCAAGCGTCAGCTCTACGCCGAGCCCCAGGGAGCCGAGGACCATGATGCCCGTCGCCACGGCGACCACGCCCACGTCGGCGAGCCCGGCGAGCAAACGGTCCTGCAGTCGCGGCGTTTCTTCAAACTCTTCATACGGCTCCGGCGGCGGCCCGCCGTCGAGGTCTGCGGCGGGGCCTGGCCCCGCCTCCGACGAAAAAAGCGGCGTTGAGACGCCGTCGACGCCCGGGGCTTCCGCGGGGCGGGCCGCTTGCTGAGGTACTGACGGCTGGGGCGGCGCCGGAGGCAGCGGCGCTGGGGATGGTGGAGCCAGAGAAGGCTCACTCGACGGATTCCCAAGCTGGAGCTGGCCGCCCTCGTCCTCGTCCGCTTGCAGCGGCAGGTCGAAGAGCGGCAGGCTCGGCTCGGCGGTTTTCTTCCCTCTAGCCATCAATCGGAACGGCGATCAAGCCCGCGACGGCAGGTACTTGACAAAAATGCGGTAGAGCAAATCGGGGGACTTCGAAGCGTAGGAATCCGCAAAGAGCTTGAGTCGTTTCAACTCTTCACTTTCCGGCGCCAGCTCCAAGGCTTCTGCGAGCTTGGCCCCGGCGCCTCCGGGATTGCCCCGCTGGAGATCCGTCAGCGCCAGGTTGTAGTAGGAGTCGATGATCAGCATCAGGAGATCGGGATTGTCCGGTTTGTCATCGAATTCACGCCAGAGACCCGGCAGGATCTTTTCGTATTCCGCGTTTTGGAATCCCGAAAGATAAGTCTCAAGCGGCTCCAGCTTATAGTCGCACTCGCGACGTAACGTCAGGTCGTCGGTTTCCAGCGGCAAGATTTTGCCGGCGCGGTCGAAATACTTCCGGGCGCGGATGTAGGCGCCGATCTCGAAAGCCTCCCGCGCCGCCCGCACCAGAATCCCTCGACGCTCCACCATTTCTTCGGAGGGCCCCGTTGGCTGAACCTCCGGCGGCGTTTCCACCATCGCCTTCCACTGTGCCAAAAGGGCCTGGGCTTCCTGGTAGCTCGCGTCGTCCGCCCTGAGCTTTTCCAGCAGCACGATCGCGTTCTCGATCTTGCCGGCCTCGAACATAGTGTTCGCGCGCTTGATCGGATCCACCCGCGGCGGCGGAGCTTGCGCCGTTTGGTCCGTGTTGGGGAAAAAGTCGTCCCACTTCATGACCAGGAAGCCGCCCCCCGCCAAGAGCAGCAGACCCACGCCCGCTGCGAGGCCGACCAGACGTCGGTCGGTCCGCTTGACGACGACCACGCGGTCGCGGGCCACGGCCGCCTCCATCGATTGCCCGTCATCCTGGAGGGTCGCGGCTTGGAGATCGCCGAGGCCGCCGTCATCCAGCAGGTCCACGGACGGCTGGGATTCGAAGTCCGATCGATTGACCACCGGCACCTGGCCGGCCTCGAGCTGCTCGAGGAATTCCCGGGCCGCCGGATGCGAGGGCTGGATCTGCAGCACCTGCTGAAGGCTTTGTTTCGCCTCTTCCAGCTGCTGTCCTTCGATCTGGTCCAGCGCCGCATGGAAGGATTCCTCGGCCTGCCGATCGAGCTCGTCCTTCTTGCCCCGGGCCTCTTCAATGCGGCGCGAGGCTTCCGCGTGGTCGATGTCGATCAGGAAAATACGCGACCAGACATCGATGGCGCCTTGGTACTGGCCGATTTCGAATTGCTGCTGGCCCTCGGCGAGAAGCTCTTGAATACGGTCCGCGCTCTCGGCGTCTTCCGCTCCGTCGAAACCCTCCCCTTCAGGCATGGCGCCATCGCCCTCGAAAGTGAGCGGGTCTTCCTCGGCCGCCGGCGGGGCGTCGCCGAAGGTCGGTTCGGCCTCGAGCGCCGGTTCCGGCGCGGCGTCGAACTCGTCGAGAGCGTCCACTTGAATCCCGTCGAAGCCGCCGTCATCGTCGCCGAAAGTCAAGGGAGGGTCATCGTCGAGGGTCAGCAGATCGTCCGCCGGCGCAGGCTGGGCTATCGGCTGAGGCGCCACGGGCTGAGGCGCCACGGGCTGAGGCGCCACGGGCTGAGGCGCCACGGGTTGCGGCGCCACGGGCGCCACGGGCTGAGCAGCCACGGGCTGCGGCGCTACGGGTTGCGGCGCCACGGGCTGCGGAGCCACGGGCGCCACGGGTTGAGCCGCGGCGGGTTGAGCCGCCGCCAAGGCCTGGACGACCGCCGGATGCTGCGGATCGATGCCCCGCGCCTTGGCCAGATATTGCTCCGCCTGTGCGGCCTGACCCGCAGCACGCGCCTGCTCTGCGGCCTCGAGGTAGCTCAGGAGGTAGCTCTCTTGCTGCAGGCGATTCCTCGCCATGTCGACCATCGCCTGGACCTGCGGCTCGCGGGCGATCGCTTGCTTCTGAGTTTCGGCGATCTGGACGACCTGCTGATAATTCCGTTTGGAAATCAGGTCGTGGATCATCGCCCCAAGGCCGCTTGTGGGGGCCGCCGCTGCGGGTTGGGCGGTGGGGGCCGGCATTGGCTGCGCCGCAGGGGCCGGCATCGGCTGCGCCGCGGGCTGCGCCGGAGGGTCATCGAAGGAAATTTCTTCCAGATCGCCCAGGTCATCGAGCGAATCGAGATCGTCGAGGGAACCGAGATCGTCGAAATCAGCCATTGTGCGAGCTCGGAGCCGTGGCTCCGCTCCTTGGGTGTGTGTGCCCGGGGGCCGGTCGACCCTGGGCTTGGGTGCCGCCGTGGGGTGCCGGCGATCGGCCAAAGCGAGGCGCCAAGCGGACGGTGGAATCACCCCATGTTACAAGATCGTGAACCTGGGCGAGGGCACGGCAGCCAGACAATCCGGACGTCAAGAAGCGGATCCGGGCGGGATCCGCTTCTTTTGACTTCAACCGGCGCTTGTCCGGTCGAGCGCGATGGCCTGGCGGCCGCGATCAGGGCGATCGCTGGTCACCAGAGGGTGACGCCGTCAGAGCACCGTGCCGCGCAGCGGGACTTCGACGATCGGATTCTGGGCGTCGGTGGTGTGCACCTTGATCACCGTATCGAACGCCCCCTTGGGCATCTCCGGCCCGAGGGTGACCCGAAGCTTGAAGCGGTAGCCCGGATCCCGATCCGAGTTCTCCACCTCGGCCTTCAGTCCCTGGATCGAGGTCTCGACCTTGGTCAGCTCGATCTCGTCGGTGATGAAGCTCGTGAAGTGGAAGGTCCGGCGCAGGGGCAGCGCGTTGCCTTGAAGATCACCGAAGTCCACTTCCATCGGCGTCACGTGCTGGCGGGGACGGACGAAGCCAGAAATCGGGATCTTGACCTGCTTCTGCTTCGGGTGGTTCGTCAGCACCTCGATGTACTGCCGCAGGGCGCCGACGGGCGCGTCGTCGGCCAGCGCAATCTCAATGCGCCACTGCTTGCCGTCGCTCTTGTCGCTGCGCTCTTCACCTTCGGCGGGCCGGAAGCTGACCTTCAAGTGGTCGTAGGGCGACTTCGCTTCGACGATGTCGACGTCACTACCGTCCTGGGCCCACAGCGTCTGGGCGATCGGTGCGATCGGTTCGCCCTGGACGTAGATATAACGGGCGAAGCCCGGGGACAGACCAATATAGGGCTTCACCTTGGCCTTCAGCACCAGCTGGAGCTTCGGGTTCTCGTTGTCGTTTGTGAAAACCGCGATGGACTTGCTGATCGGTCCGGCGAAGTCGCTGGTGTCCATCCGGGCGTGGATTTTGCCGACTGTGCCCGGCTCTATTTTCTTATCGTATTGCGCAACGGTGCAGCCGCAGGCCGGGCGAACATCGGTGATCTCCAGCGTCGAGCCGCCGTCGTTGCGGATTTCAAAAGCGTGGATGAGCGGCTCGCCCTTGGCGACCAGATCGAAATTCTTGATCGGCTCTAGCGGCACCGCTTTAGGCGTCCCCTGGGCCACCATCGACGCGGCGGGAAGCAGCAGCGATGCCATGGCGAGGAAAAAAAGGATACGACGCATAGGAAGGACTCCTTGAAGGCTGGGATCTTGCGAATAGTCGGTGGCGTCGAGCGGTGAAAAGGAGAGTTCAATCGCTCACGTAGCGGGAAACGAATGCTAGCGCGAAGCTTCCGGGACGACACATCAGCGCGGTAAATTCCGGGTAAATGAGATTATGCGTCTCCGCCGACACTCCGGCGATCGCGGCTTAGTCCCTCCATTTCAAAGACTTAGGTGGATCGTGACCGCTCAATCCCTCGACATCTATCTCGTCGCCATCGGCGGCACCGGTATGGCGCCGCTGGCCTGCCTGCTCAAAGACCTCGGCCACCGCGTGCGCGGCGTCGACGGTCCGCTCTACCCGCCGATGAGCGACGTGCTCAAAGAGGCCGGCCTCGAGCCCCTCGTCGGCTACGACCCGGCGCACCTCGAGGCGCAGCCGCGGCCGGATTTGGTGGTCATCGGCAACGCCGTGCCGCGCACCAACCCCGAGGCCGAAGCGGCGGAGCGGCTGGGTCTCGAGTGCCTTTCGATGCCCCAGGCCCTCGGCCGGTTCCTGCTCGAGGGACGGCGGCCCCTGGTGGCGGCGGGCACCCACGGCAAGACCACCACAACCTCGATGGCGTCATGGGTCTACGACGCCTGTGGCCGCGACCCTGGCTTCCTGATCGGCGGCGTCTCCCGGGACCTCGGCGTCTCCTTCCGCGTCGGCTCCGGCGATCGCTTCGTGGTCGAAGGCGACGAATACAACGCCGCCTACTTCGACCGCGGACCAAAATTCCTCCACTACCGGCCCGAAACGCTGATCCTGACCAGCGTCGAACACGACCACGCCGACCTCTACCCCAGCCACGGTGACCTGCTCTCGGCCTTTCGCCATCTCGTCCGCCTGCTCCCCGCAACCGGACTGCTCGCGGCCTATGGCGATAGCCCGGACGTCGTCGAAGTGGCCCGCGAAGCGCGGTCCCGGGTTGTGCACTACGGCTTCGACCCCGGTCACGACGTCGTGGCCGTGCGGCCGAGCGACGTGTCAGGCAACACCGTAGAAGTCCACGATCGGCTCGACGGCGAGCTCCAAGTCCACCGCCTCGAGCTCGCCGTGCCCGGAGACCACAACATTTTGAATGCCCTCGGCGTGTGGGCCGCCGCCCGCGTCGACGGCATCCCTCCGGTGGAGATCGCCCGCGCTTTCAGCTCCTTCAAGGGCGCTAAACGGCGACTCGAAGTGCTCGGCACCGTCGACGGAACCACCGTCGTCGATGACTTCGCCCATCACCCCACCGCCGTGTCGGCGTCACTCGGGGCCCTGCGCGACCGCTACCCCAAGGCCCGCATTGTTTCCCTTTTCGAGCCCCGTAGCCTGACCGCGGGCCGAGCCTTCTTCTTCGAGGCCTACGTCGACGCTTTCTCGAAAGCCGACGCGGTGCTGCTCGCCCCGATCCACTACCGCGAACGCCTCAGCGATGACGAAGCCCTCGACCTCGAAGGGCTATGCCTGCGCCTTCGGGACCGCGGCATCGACGCCGAGATCGCCGACTCGACCGACGACGTGCTCCGGCGAGCCGCCGACTCCGCCCGGCCCGACGACGTGCTGGTCACGATGTCTTCCGGGTCCTTTGACGGCTTACCCCGACGTCTCGTCGAAGCGCTCAGCGCGCGGAGCTCCTAGGGCCCGGGCGAAGCCGGGTCTTCCCGCGCCATTCAGCGGGTGTTGGAGCCTTCTTGACACTGAAAAACCCGGTCACTATGCTCCCCGAGCCTCGGTGATCCCTCTATGAGCGAGCTTCCTCCCCTCCATTTTCCGATCTCCCGCCACCGGCTGGGAAACGGCCTCCAGATCGTGCTGCAGCCCGATCGCAGCGTGCCGCTTGTCGCGGTCAATCTTTGGTACCACGTCGGGTCGAAGAATGAGTCGCCGGGCAAGACCGGCTTCGCCCACCTCTTCGAGCATCTGCTCTTCCAGGGCAGCGCCAACGTCGGCACCAACGATCATTTCCGCCTGGTGCAGAAGGCCGGCGGCGTGGCCAATGGATCAACCTGGTACGACCGCACCAATTATTTTGAGACATTGCCGTCGCACCAGCTCGAGCTGGGCCTTTGGCTCGAGTCGGATCGCATGGGCTATTTTCTGCCGGCGATCACCTCCGAGAAGCTCGAGAATCAGCGCCAAGTGGTGATGAACGAGCGCCGGCAGCGGGTGGACAACCAGCCCTACGGACGCGCCGTGGAATCGCTTTATGAAGCGCTTTTTCCCGTCGACCACCCCTACCGCTGGCCGGTCATCGGCTACATGGAAGACATCGAGGCGGCGACCCTGGACATGGTCGAGGACTTCTTCGCCACTTATTACACGCCATCAAACGCCGTCTTGACCCTGGCGGGCGACTTCGACGAAGACGAAGCGCTCAGGCTCATCGGGCGCTACTTCGCAGAGATCGACGCCGGCGGGCCGATCGAACGTCCGCAGATCGAGGCGATCTCGCTCGACGGCGAGCAGCGGCGAGAGCTCACCGACCACGTGAAAGTGCCGCGGATTTATTCGTCCTACCATGCACCGCGCTACGGCGACGACTCCTGGTACGCGGCCCAGCTGCTGGCCCGGGTGCTCTCGGGCGGCAAGTCGAGCGTGCTCTACGACGACCTGGTGGTCAACCGACGACTGGCGCAGGACGTCGGCGCCTACATCCTGCCGACGGAATGCACCGCCACGTTTTCAGTCGTCGCCACCGCCAAACCCGACGCAGACCCGGCGGAACTTGACCGCGCTTTGCTCGATCACCTGGACCGGGTCGCCCAAGAGTCCGTCCCGCAGGACGCCCTCGACCGGGCGCGCAATGGCCTCGTCGCCGCGCACTACCACGAGCTCCAGGGCGTGGCCGAACGGGCGGACATGATCTCCCAGTTCACCACCTACTTCGACGCCCCGGAGCAGGCCGCGGGCAAGATCGACCGCATTCAACAACTCGGACGCGACGACCTCCAAGCCTTTGCCCAGAGCTACTTGGCCAACCACCAGCGGGCGGTGGTCACCGTGCTGCCGGAAAAAGGCACCGCGGCATGAGCTCCCAAGAGCCGCTCGATCGCAGCCAACCGCCGAAGCCGGGTCGGCCGACGACTTACCAGTTTCCGGACTTCCTCTCGACGTCGCTCGACAACGGCCTGCGGATCGCCGTGCTGCCGTCAAGGCGCTTTCCGGTCGTGCACGCCCAGCTGCTGCTGCCGGCGGGCGGCCAAGAAGCGCCGCTCGACGCTCCGGGTCTGGCGGCGCTGCACGGCATACTGCTCACCGAAGGTTCGACCGAACGAACCGGCATCGAGCTCGCCCTGGCCATCGAGGCGCTCGGGGGCTACCTGGCGAGCGGCGCCGGCATGAATATGGCCTACGTCGAGGTCGGTAGCTTGCTCTCGCAGCACTTCGACGCCGGAATGGACCTCTTGGCGGAGGCGGCGCTGCGTCCTCGCTTTCCCGAAGATCAGGTGGAGCGACTGTGTGACGAGCAGGCGGTGGACCTCCTGCGTCGCCGGTCGCGGCCGCGGGCGCTCGCCGACGACACCTTCTCCGAAGTGATCTACGACGGCACCGTCTACGCCCGGCCGCTCGAAGGCACCCGCGAAAGCCTCTCGAGGATCGGCCGCGGCGACCTCCTGGACTTCTATCGTCAGCACGTCGGCCCCGAAGGTTCGACCCTGATGGTGGTCGGCGATGTGGACCCTGACGCCGTCGTCAAAAGGGCCGAAGCGCTCTTCGGCGGCTGGCCGCCGGCCAAAGGCGCCTTGACCACGCCGATCAACCCGCGCCAGCTCGATGGTCGCGAAGTGCACATTGTGGATCGACCCGGCTCCGCCCAGACCCAGCTCCAACTCGGTCACGCTGGCCCACCGCGCAGCCACCCGGACTTCGAACGCTGTCTGCTGCTCAACGTGCTTTTCGGCGGAAAATTTACGAGTCGGTTGAACCTCAACCTGCGCGAGAAGAACGGCTTCACCTACGGCGCCGCGAGCTCTTTCGTCCGCCGTCGCGGCCCGGGGCCCTTCCTCGCCCGCACGGCCGTCGCCACCGACGTCGCCGGTGCGGCGACGAGAGAGATCCTCGCGGAGATGGAGCGTGTCTGCGAAGCGGAGGTCGATACGACCGAGCTGCAAGAAACCGTCGACTACATCCTCGGTGTCTTCCCCTACACGGCCCAGACCGTGGAGGACCTTTCGGGCCGACTGGAAAGTCTCATCGTCTTCGACCTGCCGAAAGATCATTTCCAGCGCTACCTACGTAAGTTACCTGAGGTCACGCCCGCCGAGCTGCACACCATCGCCCGCACCCACCTCCACCCCGACCGGCTCGCCATCGTCGCCGTCGGACCGGAGGAGGACCTGCGGCCACAGCTCGAAGGCCTCGGCCCGATCACCGTCCACCGCGCGTGAACGCGCCGGGCCGTCCGGCCAGCACGCGCCGTCCTCCCCCTGCTTGATCCCCATGGAGGCGCGATGCACATCCGCCAGATCTCCCGCACCCTCGGACTGACGACTGCGGTCCTCCTCGCGATCGGCGGCGCCGGGTCCGCCGACGCCGTTTCCCTCGACGACACCCGACTGCTCCAGCAGCCGGCGGTGAGCGAAAGTCACATCGCTTTCATCTACGCCGGTGATCTGTGGATCGCCGACCGGCCGTCAGGCGACGCCACCCGCGGCGTGCTCGACGCCGGCCAGGCCCGGCGCCTCACCAGCCACGAGGGCTTCGAGTCCAATCCGCGTTTTTCACCCGACGGCCAATGGCTGGCGTTCAGTGCCGAATACGACGGCAACCGGGATGTCTACCGCCTGCCGATCTCGGGCGGCGTCGCCGAGCGCCTGACCTGGCACCCCGACACCGACACCGTCCAAGGATTCACCCCCGACGGCGCCGCCGTGCTCTTCACCTCGCCGCGCTACGACTACGCCCGCCGCTACGACCGTCTCTTCACGGTCAGCGTCGACGGCGGCTTCCCGGTCGAGCTGCCGGTCCCCCACGCCGCCAACGCTAGCTATTCACCGGACGGCACGCAGCTGGTCTATAACCCGCTGGGCCCTGCCCACCTCCAGTGGAAGAACTACCGCGGCGGACGGGTCTCCCGCGTCTGGATCTACAACGTCGCCGACCACGGCGTGCAGCAGGTGCCGCAGCCGGAAGGACGCAGCAACGACGCCGATCCGTTCTGGCTCGGCGACACGGTCTACCTGCGGTCGGATCGCCACGGCGAGTTCAACCTCTTCAGCTACGACCCCGCAAGCCAGGGTCTCAAGCAGCTCACCGAGCATGACGATTTCCCTGTGCTCCACGCGTCCGCGGGCGGCGGCCGCATCGTCTACGAACAGGCCGGATACCTCCACCTCTTCGATCCCGCCGCCGGGTCCGCCGCGCGCCTCAAGATCGGCGTCGCCTCCGACCTCGTCGAAACCCGGCTGCGGTGGGAGTCGGGGGGACAATTCGTCCGCTCCGCCAGCCTTTCGCCGACGGGCGCCCGCGCCGCTTTCGGTTTCCGCGGCGAAGTGGTGACGGTGCCCGCCAAGAAAGGCAATCCGCGGATCGTGAGCGGCACCCCCGGTGCCCACGAGCGCGAGCCGGTGTGGTCGCCCGACGGCCAGCACCTCGCCTATTTCAGCGATGCCTCCGGCGAATACACGCTCGACATCAAAGCCCAGGACGGACAGGGTGACGTCAAGAGCTACCCGCTGCCGGGGGCCGGCTTTTACGACCGGCTCCAGTACTCGCCGGACGGCACGCACCTCTCCTTCACCGACAACTCCTGGGCGCTCTACCTGCTGACGCTGGAGACCGGGGAGGTCAAGAAGCTCGCCGAGGAACCGCTCTACGGCCCGGTGAAGACCTTGAGCCACGCGTGGTCCCCCGACTCGCGGTGGATCGCGTACACGCTCAATACGCTGACCTACTTCCAGCAAATCCACCTCTATTCCCTCGACACGGGTGAAGACCACGTGATCACGGACGGGCTCGCCGACGTCGGGGAGCCGGTCTTCGATCGGTCGGGTCGCTATCTCTACTTTTCCGCCTCCACCGACGCCGGACCGGTGCGCTCGTGGTTCGCCATGTCGAACGCCGACATGGAGATCACCAACAGTCTCTACCTCGCGGTCTTGCGTCAGGACGACCCGTCCCCGCTCGCCGCCGAGAGTGACGAAGAGGCCGCCGAGACGGACGATGAAGCCAGCGGAGAAGGCGAGGGCGACGAGACGGACGACGACGACAAAGTCCGCATCGACGTCGACGGCCTCGCCCAGCGCATTGTCGCCCTCCCCGTCGCGAGCGGCGTGCTCACGGACCTCGCCCCCGGCAAAGACGGTGAGCTCTACTACCTGGCGCGGGAAGAGACCGGCCCGCTTTTCTTCAATCCGCCGGGCTCGCTCCACCGCTTCGACCTCAAAAAACGCAGCTCCGACAAGCTCACCGACGGCGTCGCGGCCTACTGGCTTTCGGCCGACGCTTCAAAGGTGCTGCTTTTCTCCCGCGGCCAGTGGTCGATCTCCGGCACCGGCAAGATCGACGGCGGCGCCCTCGACATGGACTCCATCCGCGTCCAGGTCGACCCCCGGGCGGAGTGGCCGCAGATCTACGACGAAGCGTGGCGCATCAATCGCGACTACTTCTACGACCCCGGTATGCACGGCGCCGACTGGCCGGCGATGAAAGTCAAATACGCGCAGTTCCTGCCGCACCTCACGTCCCGCGACGACCTGAACCTCGTCATCCAGTGGCTGTGTTCCGAGCTCGCCGTGGGACATCACCGGGTGGTCGGCGGCGACCGACGCGCGGAGCGTGAGCTCATTCCCGGCGGGCTGCTCGGCGCCGACTTCTCCCTCGAAGATGGGCGCTATCGGTTCGCCAAGGTCTACGGCGGCCTGAATTGGAACCCAGACCTGCGCGCGCCGCTGACCGAGCCGGGCGTCGGCGTCGAAGCCGGCGAGTATGTGCTCACGGTCAACGGCGTCGACCTCACCGCCGCCGACAATATCTACCGCCTCTTTGAAAACACCGCCGGACAGCTGGTGGAGCTCCGCGTCGGGCCGTCGGCTGACGGAACGGACGCCCGGACCGTCACGGCGGTGCCCATCCGAGACGAGATCGACCTGCGCAACCGCGATTGGGTGGAGAGCAACATCCGCAAGGTCGACGAAGCTACCGACGGCCGCGTCGCCTACGTGCACGTGCCGAATACGGCCACCGCCGGCCATGAGTACTTCAAGCGCTACTTCTTCCCCCAAGCGCATAAAGACGCCATCATCGTCGACGAGCGCCACAACGGCGGCGGCCAGATCGCGGACTACTACATCGACATTCTGCGTCGCCCCCACATCACCGACTGGGCCTTCCGCTACGGCGGCACCCTTTCCTCGCCGCTGTCCGCGATCCACGGCCCGAAGGTCATGCTGATCAACGAAACCGCCGGATCCGGCGGTGACCTGCTGCCGTGGATGTTCCGCAAACTCGAGCTCGGCACCCTCGTCGGCCGACCGACCTGGGGCGGCTTGGTGGGCATCCTCGGGTTCCCGCCGCTGATGGACGGCGGCAACGTGACGGCGCCGAATGTCGCGATTTGGACCGAAGAAGGCTTCGTGGTCGAAAACGTGGGCGTTCCGCCGGACGTCGAAGTGGAGCAGTGGCCCGCCGAGGTCGCCGCCGGCCGCGATCCGCAGCTCGAGAAAGCCATCGAGATCGCCCTCGAGCAGCTGGAAGCCAATCCGCCCGAGGTGCGCCAGCAGCCGCCGTTCCCGATCCGAGCTCGGCGCTAGTCGCTCAGCTCTCTAGCGCCCACAGGGCCTGCGCCAGACCCTCGACGACGCCCGCCATGCGGACGTAGTCGAGGGTCTCGGCCGTGTCCCGGGGCGTGTGGTAATTCGGGTTTCGGATAAAGCCCGTGTCGGTCACCATCACCGCCGGATAGCCCTCGTGCCAGTAGCTCCGGTGATCCGAGGAGTCGAGGCCTGGCATATCCATCGGTCCCCGGAAGGAATAGACCGGGATCGGCCCGGCGCGCATGCCCTGCTTGAGGGCCTGGATGTGCTGCGACTCTTCGGTCCGTCCGACGACGGCGATGAAGTCGCCCCGCCCCGGAAAGAGGGCGCGGTAGAGCATATTCGGCCACGGCTGCTCTTCGGTGAAATAACCGATCATCTCGAGCGAGACCATGCCCCACACCTCCGCCCTTTCGCGGCGCAAGCGTTTGGCGTGCACGGCGCTGCCCATGCCGGGGGACGCGAAGTACGGCGGCTCCTCGTTGGCGAACGCCACCAAGTCCACCCGCAGGGGCGGCGGACGGCGAACGAGCAGCCGGGCGAGCTCCACGAGTCCCGCCGTACCGCTCGCGTTGTCATCCGCCCCGGGATTCACTCCGAGCAGTCCAAAAGCGTCGTAGTGGGCGCCGACGATCACCCGCGGACCATCCCGCGGGCCGACGGAGGCGATCACATTCGCATACGCCTCGCCGCGCACGTTGAACGACTGTCGTTCCACCCGGGCGCCGGTGAGACTCAGCTCGTGTTCGAGATATTGGGCGACGACTTCGAGCTGCGCCGGATGCTCCGCATCGCGGGGCACCACATCCTCGGTGAGAAAGCGGACATGTTTCTCCAGACGCACGGCGCTGACCGACGCTGACGGCACCGCCTCCACGGCACCGATTGAAGGCTGTCGAAGAAAAATAAAGAGGCCAGCGTAGAGCAGGACTAACCCCGAACAGACTCCGACGAGCACCCGACCCAAACTCTTGACGAGAGCAGAAACGCTTATAGACCTTGACTTTTTCATGTCAGGGCTTACGCCCTGGCCGCCTTAAACGTCATAGGTCTGGCGACGTCTCTAACTTCTCCGCGGCGGCAATATCTCCAACTAGGAAGAGCTCACTGCGCGCGACGCAGCACGGCTCGGTGGAGCAGCGGCGCGATGCTCTCGACGTCGAGGAAGCCCGCAAGCCGAGCTTCCACCGAGCGCGCATGGGGGTGGGAGTCGGTGACCACAACCCGCTCAAAAAGGCCGCTGTCCCGCAAGCGCTCGCCGGCTTCGCCCGGCATGACGCCGTGGATGGCGATGGCGTAAAGGCGTTCGGCCCCGGCTTCTCGGTAGGCCCTCGCGGCGCCGATCAAAGAACCGCCGGTACGGATCATGTCGTCATAGATCAAGACCGTCTTGCCAGCGACGGCGCCGGCGACGGCGGCGACCCGGGTGGTTTCGCCGTCGAGGCGACGCTTGAAGACGAAGGCCACTTCGGCGCCGAGCTCCGAGGCGAGGCCTTCCACCTGCTTGGCCCGGCCCGTATCGACGCTGCCGAGCACCACCGGCGCGTCGCCCGCGAGGCGGCGGGCGATGTCGAGCACCAGCCGCCGGGCCGAAAGATGGTGGGCGGTGATCGCGCCTTCGAAATAGTGCATCAGCCCCGCGGTGTGCAGCTCGAGCAGCAGCGCCTCGTTGCCGTGGTGGGCCAGCGGCACGCTCGACAGCAAACGAGCCCTCGACTTGGCCGTCACCACCTCGCCGGCCTGGGTCGCCCGCTCCTGGGTCGAGTAACCGTAATACGGGATTACCATCGATAGCGCGATGGCGCCGCCTTCGGTGGCGGTGCAGGCGAGGTCGTAGAGCGCCAAGCTATCGATCTCGTCGATCGTTCCCGCGAGCAGCACCACCCGTCGGCCGGCGACCGCCGTCGCCAGGCGCCGGTAGCGCTCGCCGTCGGGAAAGACTTTGGTTTCGAGCTTTCCCGCTTCGAGCCCGCCCGCCGCCACCAGCGCCTCGCCGAGCGGCGCGTAGTTGGGGGTCCAAAATAGGAGAGGCGGGGCGGTCTGCGGGGCGAATTCAGGCATCCGCGGATGGTACCAATTCGTCCGCGAGCGCCAGCTCGAGCTCGCGGACGATCTCGCTATGGATCCTGGCCGGCAATTCCCCGATCGCCAGCGGCGCTGGTGGCGGCGCCGAGGAGACCAAGACCACCCGCCGTACGACGGCCGACCGCTGCGGGGAACCGACTCCGTCGATCGCCACGCCCGACGCCAGCTCCAGCACCACCGTACGGTCCCCGAAGCCATCGAGGTCCCTGCGTACGGATCGTAGAAGGCCGCCGTCGAGGACCTCATGCCGCCGCCAGGCCGAGCCTTCGACCCGCAGCAGTCGAGCCACGACGATCCGTCGATCGCAGAATCGCATCCACTCGGTGGCCCCTATTTCGGACGACCGCAGACGAAAAACCGACCGCTCGAGCTGCTCGAAGGGCGGCGGATCGTCCGCCTGAAATTCCCGCCGCCACGCCGCCAGAGCTCCGGCTCCGAGGTCCGCGGGATGGACGAGGCGGATGGAGACGACGCCGGGCCCAGTGGAGTCGGGCTGAGCCACCGGGTCCCCGCCCAGACCCACTGAGGCGCCGTCGGCGCGACGCCGAAAGCAATGAGTCGAGCCATCCTCGGCGACGAAAGCCCACAGCAGACTCTCGACCCACGGCGCCAGACGGCGATGGCCTGCGATCGCTTCTTCAAATTCCTCGACGGTCCACCGCCGGCCTTCGCACATCGCTCGCTCCAAGCGCAGCGCTTGCGTCGACATCACCGTCCCCAGGTCGTCCGCCGACAGCTGGGCGTCCAGGTCGGGCACCGTGCGGTCTTGCCACTGACCGGGGCTCCACCCCCGCGACGAGGCGGCCCGCGCCAGCGCCTCCTTCGCCGCCCGACGCAGCCCAGGTCCCGCCGTGAGCGCCAGCCGCTGCAGCCACACCGGCGCCATGGGGGCTTTCATCCGTCCGAGGCCTTCGAGTCCGAGCAAGGCGAGGTGGCGGGCCCCGGCCTGCGGCCACCGGCGGATCAGCGCCTCGAGCCGGCGGGCGACCCCGGATCCGCCGAGCTCCACAATGACACGCATCGTTCTGTCGGCGGTCTCGGGGTCGGAGTCGCGGGTCGCGGCGCGGGCCCAGGCGTCGAGCACGGCGACGGCGAAATGGTCAAGCGACGACTCGTCGCAAGCGCTCCGCACCTCGTCTAGACGCCGCGACAAGCCCGCGGCGAGGGTTAAGAGTCGAAGAATCGCTGGCTTCGGCAGCGCGGGGCCGCCCAACAAACGCAGTGGCGGCAGGGCGTCCACGTCGATGGCGATCTCTGGATCCGACCCGGCCGACTCCGGCCTTTCCGGATCCGAAGCCCGGAGCGGCTCCGGAATCTCACTCTCCGGAGCCTCCGGCGGCCGGTCGCCGAGCATCGTGCCCAGGCGGGCGCGGACCCCAGGATCGAGGCGCGCGAAGGTCTCCGGGTGGCGACGGACGACGCCGCGGACGACGCCGACCTCGTACGACCCCATTCGCCGGAGCCCGGCCGAGGCCAGCGACGGAAGGCCGATGTCAGGAAAGAGATCCAGCCAGCGCCGAAGTTCGTCAGCGACGCCCGCATCGTGGGCTCCGCGCCACAAGGCGGGGCCAACGTCGGAGTGGGGGATCCTCGAAAGCACGCTCGCCAGGTCTTGGACGATCTCTCGATCGACCCCTCCCCGAGTTTCCGGGAACCCGTCAAGGGCCAACCCGAGCCATCCCGCGAAGATTGGGGCCGCCGCCTCACCGAGCGCGTGGGCCAAGGTCGGCAAGACGTCGACCTTCTCCCCGGTTCCCCACGAGCGCCGCCGCCATCCCTCGGCCACCAGGACGCTGAGCTGCTGGGGGGTCGACGCGGAAAATAGCAGCAGGCTGTCGCGCGCCGGGTGGCGATCCGACGCGTCCAGGGCCTCATCGAGCCAGGCCAGCCGCTCCGGAAAGAGATAGCACAGCCATGCCCGCCGCTCGGGGCCGAAATGGCGCCAGAGATTCTCGGCGACCCCCAAGGCCTCTCCGTAGGCGGACTCGGACGCCACGGCTAGATGGTGCCGGAGGCGGTCAAAGCCCCCGGGGCCCCAACGGCTTAATCCGGCCCGTCGATCGCCCCAGAATTTCCGGAGCGACTCTCCGCAGGCCCCGTCTCCGGCGAGCGCGTAGCCGGCGGCTTCCACGGCGAGAGGGAGACCTCCGCTGCATACCCACAGGTCCACGAGACGTCGGCTGGACTCGTCCCTGGGGGACCGGATCTCGGCCGGCAGCCGCAGGCGTAGACCCAGTAGCGCGGCCCCTTCGACTTCGGGATCCGCGGGAAAAGGTTCGACACCGGTGGTCTCTTCAAGCCGGGCGCGGGAGTGCAGAAACCTCGAACGCCACGGCTCGGGCAAAAACTCGGCGCTGCGCACCGACGGCGGCCAAACCTCCCGCAGCCGGCGCCACGCTTCGGTCGTCGAGGCCGGACCGCGGACCGGAAACGTCGGGGACCGATCGCGGCGGGGGTGAATGCGCTCACGCGCCGACGGCGGCCACGCCGGGCCCTCAGACCCCGGAGTCACCGGCGAGCTCGAACTCCAGGGTGAGGAAGTCGCCGCGGCGAGCCGTCCCGCCCGCCCTCAGGTCCAGGTCCCGGTCGAATCCCGGAGCATGGAGCACGACCGTATGGAACTCACCGTTCTCGCCGCACGGGTCGACCGACGCCGGCAGCTCATCGAGAAACCGATGATCGAAGTCACGGCCGAGCATGGACGGGGCCAGCACCCGGGTGTCGAGGCTAACGATCCGGGCCCGGAGTCCCGCGTCGACCATCCGCCGGGCCAGGGCGGCGGTGTCCCGGCCCCAGACGGGGAAGATCGCGTCCACCGGTGTCGAGGCGAAGAGGCCCCGCCGGTAGTCACGGATGTCTTCCAAGAAGAGGTCGCCGAAGGCCATATGTCCGACGCCGGCGTCGCCGGCCTGCTGGACGAGGCGCTGCACCGCCGATTCATAGTCGACGTTCGGACACGGATAGGGGAGCTCCACCCTGACCAGCGGCAGACCGAGGGCCGCCGCGTGCTCGGCGACCACCGCGTCGGGCACTCCGTGCACCGCGACGCGGTGACTCCCGCGGTCGACGGTGGTGACCAGCGCCGTGACCTCGTAGGCCTCGCCTCGGCGCAAAGTGTGCAGGGCCCAGGCGCTGTCCTTACCGCTGCTCCACCACAGCCACGCGGGCCGCCTGGAGGTCCTAGACGTCCCTTGGTTCAACGTCTCCACTGGCTAGGGGCAAACGTTGAAGTGCCCGAAGAGCCCCCTCAGCGCTTCGACGTCGGCCGGCGTGCCCGTGAGATCACGGTCTTCGTAGGGCACGACCTCATCGGCGGACGGGTCGAGGGCACCGGCCGCGGCCTCGAGCGACGTGGACACGCCGCCGGAAGGATCTCCTTCGGGGTACTCCTCCGCCACCTCGTGACCTTGAAACCACAGCGCGTCCTTGAGCGTGCCGTCGGGGCAGGTCAGCCTGAGGGCCGCATAGATACCTTGGAGCTCACCGCCGACCACCTGCATGGTGCCGGTTTGTGCCCGCCATTCGATCTGCTGGCTGCCCGCCTCGAAAGTGCCGGCGTCGAGCTCGACGTCGGGCTCGATTTCGAGGTCGAGATCGACCTGGGTCTTGGTCGCCCCGCCGCCGCTCGACCGCCCGGCGATCAAGTCTTCAATCGGCTCGTCACCGCGCCCCCGGACCTCGAAGTAGATGAAGACGTTTCGCCCCAGATCGTCGCTGCGCAGGCGGAAGTTTTCGAGGGCCTCCGCCTTTTCTTCAAAGGAGCCCTCAATCGACTCGCCGACCGGGCCGTCGGTGAGGATGGCGATCTTCATCAGGAAGGGAATCTGAAAGAAGACGTGTGAGTGCCAGCCCTCCGGCAGCGCCTCGGCCCCGAGCAGCCGCATCGTCGCTTCATCGCGGGCCAGGGGATCGGCCATGTCTTCAACCATCGATTTCAGCTGGCTGAATCCCAGGAAACCGGCGCCGCCGAGCAGGACCACGCCGAGCAGGACCAGCGTCACGCAGCCGCAGCCGAACCACAGCCAGATGGGTGTCTTTTTCTTGGCGGACATCTTCACGTACCTCCAGGGGGGCTCTACGACTTGGGGGCGGCGGGCATTCGCCGGCGGACGGACTCGCCCAGTAGCAAAGCGTGCCGGAATTCTACGTCGAGCCGCGTTCCATATCCGCACGGGCCCTCGGCGGCAGGGTTATATCGCGGCCGTGCTAGCATCCGCCGCCAACTCTTCCGGGGGGCTTGGACGACCTTAAGATCTCGCCCCACACCCGACGCGGTGCACAGACCGCCAACGTTTCCACTTCGACGGAGAGAGACCGTGAAGGCTTTGACCGAAAGCTCAGTGGTCGGCGAGCCCCTCGCCGGGATCTATCAACGCCTCGCCACCCTCGTCGCTGAGCATTCCCGAGGCGCCCTCGAGGCCGCCGAGGTGGGTTTCCAACAGGCGCCTGAGCATACCGGCGGCGACCTGTCCTTCCCGTGCTTTCCGTTGGCTAGGGCGTGGAAACGAAATCCGGCGCAGATCGCCACCGAGATGGCCTCCCTCATCCTCGAAGACGAGCGGGCTGCAGATCTCCTCGACGGCGCCGAGGCCGCGGGACCTTACCTGAACCTACGCCTCGCGCGCACGGCGCTTGCGCGGCAGGTTCTTGAGGCCATCACCGTCGCCGACGGCGCCTATGGCGATTCCCATCGGCAAGAGGGCGACATCGTGATGATGGAGTACGTCTCGCCCAACACCAACAAGCCGCTGCACATCGGCCACGTGCGCAACGCGTTGGTGGGTCGGACCGTCGCCAACCTCATCGAATCCCAAGGTGCCCAGATGCACCGCACCGACATCATCAACGACCGCGGGATCCATATCGCGAAGTCGATGCTCGCCTACGACCGTTTCGGCAACGGCGACACCCCGGAATCGACAGGCATCAAGGGCGACCACTTCGTCGGCAAGTACTACGTCAAATTCGACCAGGCCCTGAAGCGCGAGCGGGAACAGTGGCTCGAAAAAGAAGATATCGATCCCGACGCGCTCAAAGAACTCGACGAGCTCGCGAAGAAGAAAGTCCAAGAGCGCTTCCTCGCGGAGTCGGAGCTGATGGCCGAGACCCGGGACATCTTGCAGAAGTGGGAAGCCGAGGACGAAGAGGTCCGGGCGCTTTGGCGGAAAATGAACGGCTGGGTCTACGACGGCTTCGGCCAAACCTACGACCGGCTGGGCATCGTCTTCGACAAGCACTATTACGAGAGCGACGTGTACCAGGGCGGCCGCGAAGTGATCATGGAGGCCCTCGAGGCGGGCACCTTCGAACGCGCCGACAACGGCGCCATCGTCGCGCCGCTCTCGAAGCTCGAAGGTCAGAAGCTACAGGACAAAGTCGTCATCCGCGGCGACGGGACCGGCCTCTACATCACCCAGGACATCAACCTGGCGACGATCAAATTCGAGGAATTCGGCCTCAACCGTTCCTACTACTGCATCGGCTCCGAGCAGAATTACTATATGCGTCAGCTCAAAGCGACCCTCGGTATGCTGGGCTTTCCGTGGGCGGAGGGCATGGAGCACCTGTCCTACGGCATGGTTTACCTGCCCGACGGCCGGATGAAGTCGAGGGAAGGCAACGTCGTCGACGCCGATGACCTGATGGTGGAAATGACCTCGATCGCCGCCAAAGAAGTCCGGGACCGCTCCGACGAGCTCGACGACGGTGAGGTCGCCCGGCGCGCCGAGGCCATCGGCCTGGCGGCGATCGTCTTCAGTCTGCTGGTGGTCGGCCGGGAGACCGACATCCATTTCGATCCCGACAAAGCCGTCGCCTTCGAAGGCAAAACGGGACCGTACCTGCAATATGCGTACGCCCGCATCTCGCGCATCCTCAAGAAGGCGGGAGAATTCGAGGTCCCGGCCGAGCTCGACCTCCAAGAAGACGCCGCCTGGTCGCTCGTACGCGGTCTGCTTTTCTATCCCACCGCAGTCGCCGACGCCGCCGAGAGCCTCGACCCGTCGCGACTGACGGCTTACCTCACGGAACAGACGCAGGCGCTGAGCGCCTTCTACCGCGATCTACACGTGCTGAACGCGGAGGAGCCCCAGCGCTCGTCTCGGTTGGCCCTGCTCGCCGCCTTCCGCTCCATGCTCGGCCACGCCTTCGACCTCTTGGCGATCCAAGCGCTCGAAGAGATGTAGCCGGCGTCGACGCGGTTCGCACCGGACGAACCGCGTCGTGCGGGTCCACCCCTGCCCGGGGTTTGACGCCACCTTGACGTCGGATCGGGGCGCTCCGCGGCCCCATCGGGATGGGATCATGTTAACCTCTTCGGCCAATGTCCGGATTCACCGGACACCTTCTCCATTTCCTGCCCGAATGTTCGTCCGACGCCGATTTCGCGCCTTGATTCCGGCGATTGCCGTCGCGGTCACCAGCTGGCTGTCGACGCCCGCGCTCGCCCAGGTGGACGGTCTGACCGCCGACGGTTCGCCGGTCCTGCCGCTGCCGCCGGTCGACCCGCACCGGCAGCGCCTCGACGACGAGCATCGCGTCAAAACGGGCGGCGTTTCCCACTACGCCGCCGCCCTCCAGGTCGAAGCCGACCCGTGGCGATTCGGCGAATGGCGTCCCGAGGCCCGCAACCGCGCCCGTTGGCGACTCGACGTCCATTCGCCCGGCGCCCGCTCCTTGAGCTTGGCGTTCTCACACTTCGCGCTCCCGCCGGGCGCCACCTTGACCGTCCACGCCGCCACGCCCGACGGACGCACCGCCGGCGAGGTCTCGGCGACGTTCAGCCGCAAAGACCAAGACGACCACGGGCAGCTCTGGACACCGCCGATGGCCGGCGATCGCCTGCGGCTCGAGCTCGACGCTCCGCTCGCCGGCCTCGACGCCATCAAGCTCCGCCTGACGCGGGTCCACCACGGCTACGCCGGCTTCGGGGAGCCCGACGCCGTCAAGGCCGGCGGCTGCCATTTGGACCCGGCCTGCATCGACGAGGTGTGGGAAACGGAATCTAGCTCCGTCGCCCTGCTCTCGATAGAAGGCGTGCGCTACTGCACCGGATTTCTGCTCAACAATACCGCCCAAGACGGCGCCCCGTTCCTCGTGACGGCGCGGCACTGCGGCATCACCGCACGGAACGCGGCCTCGGTGGTCGCGATGTGGCGTCACGAAAAAGACACCTGCGAGGCCGAAGTCGACGCCCCGAGTCGCACCTTTCAGACCGGCGCAGGGTGGCGTTCGGGACATCGGGCGGCGGACATCACCTTAATCGAGCTCGACGACCCGCCGCCGTCCGCCGCCGGCGTCGTCTTCGCCGGCTGGGACCGGGCGGAGGAAGCGCCGCGGGAAGCGACGGCCATCCACCACCCGAATACCGGCCGCAAGCGTATTTCGTTCGCCGACGGCGCCCTGCGCTTGACCCGCCACCTCTCCGACCAGGAGCTCGACGGCGGAGACCACCTGCGGGTCGCGGGCTGGCGACAGGGCACCACGGAAGGCGGCTCCTCCGGCGCCCCGCTCTTCAACGAAGATCGCCGCGTGGTCGGCGTGCTCCACGGCGGCTATGCGGCGTGCGGCAATCAGAAAGCCGATTGGTTCGGGCGCCTAGCCGCCGCCTGGCACGGACCGAGCCCGTCCCATCGCCTGCGGGACTGGCTCGATCCCCTGGACCTCCAGCCGCTGGTTCTCGACGCGCTGGCGCCGACCCCTGAGTGACCCGACGGCCGCCCGGCCATGCCGCGGCGCCGGGAATGCTAGGCTCCGCCCGTGTCCACGTCGCACTGGATTTTTTGTGCTCTCGTCGCGGCCGTCGCCGTTGAACGCCTCTTCGAAATGCGGGTCGCCAAGCGCCACGCCGCGCGTTTGGTCGCCCGCGGCGGCTACCCCGTGGGTGACAGCCACTTTCCGTGGATGGTCGCCCTCCACACCGCTTTGCTGATCGCCGCGCCGCTCGAAGCCGTTGTGCTCGACCGACCGTTTACGCCTTGGCTCGGGTGGCCGATGGTCGTCGCGGTGGCGCTGACCATGGCGCTGCGCTACTGGGTCATCGCCACCCTCGGCGACCGCTGGACGACGCGCGTCTTCGTCGTGCCCGATGAAAAACCCGTCACCGGCGGCCCCTACCGCTTTCTCCGCCACCCCAATTACCTGGCCGTGATCGTCGAGGTCGCGGCGCTGCCTTTGGTCCACGGCGCCTGGCTGGTGGCGCTCGTTTTCTCCGCCCTCAACGCCTGGCTGCTGACGGTCCGGATCCGCGTCGAGGAAGAAGCCCTCGAACGGGCCGGCGCCTACCGCGACGCTTTCGACGCGAAACCTCGCCTCCTTCCCTCCGCGAAGTCGTAGCGCGCAACATCGAGAAACGAGAAGCAGTGACCCACGAGCCTGTGATCAAGAAGAAGCCGGCGCCGGAAGTCGACGCCGTCCCCGACGTTGAGGCCGTGCTCGACGCGGTGCGGGAGCTCGCGCGCACCGAGCTCGAATTCACCGGCGAGCTGGCCCTCGAGACGCGTCTCGTCGAAGATCTCGAGCTCGATTCCATCCGTCTGCTGACGCTCGCCACCGCCGTCGAAGACCATTTTCGGATCTGTCTCGACGAGGATGACGAAACGTCTATCCACACGGCCGGCGACTTGGTTTCGCGAATCCGCGCCAAGCTCCACGCCCCTCCGGCCACGACCACCAGCAGTCATGCCTGAGACTCGAACCTCTCCACCCGGTGACCGTGGGCCGAAGCCGACGCTCGTCCGCTGGCTCCAGCGCGCCGCCGACACCCCCGACAGTGGACTCCGATTCCTGGACCGCCGAGGGAGCGCGACCTTCGTGCCTTGGGCTGAGATCCACCGCGGCGCCGGCCGAGTGGCGGCATCCCTCCAGGCCCTCGGCATCCGCCGCGGCGACCGAGTCGCTTTGATCTACCCGACCGGCCTCGATTTTTTTCTCGCGTTCTTCGGCGCCCAGCGCCTCGGCGCGGTACCGGTACCGCTCTATCCGCCCGTGCGCCTCGGGCGACTGGATGAATATCACCGCCGAACCGCCGCCATGCTCTCGGCCGCAGGTGCCCAGCTGCTGCTCGCCGAACGCCGCATCGTCCGCCTTCTCGGCCAGGTGGCGCTCGAGGCCGGTCCGCGCTTCGGCTGTCGACGCCTCGACCAGCTGCCGGCGGGCGGCGAGGCGCCGACGTTCTTGGGCGACGCTGAGGATCTTGCCTTGGTGCAGTTCTCTTCCGGCACCACCGTCGCCCCCAAGCCGGTGGCCCTGCGCCACCGGCACATCACGTCGCACGTCCTGACCCTCAACAGCTTCTGGCCCGACGACGACGAGATCCAGCACTCCGGGGTCAGCTGGCTTCCGCTCTACCACGACATGGGCCTGATCGGCTGCGTCTTTCCGGCCCTCGAGCGTCCGAGCGTGCTCACGCTGATCGGCCCGGAGGTTTTCGTCACCAAGCCGGCCCTGTGGCTCCAGGCCATCTCCACCTTCGGCGCCACCATCTCCGTGGCCCCCAATTTCGCCTACGGCCTGGCGACCGAAAAGATCCGCGACGCCGACCTCGACGACGTCGACCTTTCTTCCTGGCGCGTCGCCCTCAATGGCGCCGAATCGGTGTCGCCCAGCGTGCTGCGCGCGTTCACGGAGCGCTTCGCGCGCTGGGGCTTCCGCGAAGAGGCCCTGACGCCGGTCTACGGACTCTCGGAAGCGACCCTGGCCGTCACCTTCTCCGACCTCCGCACCCCGTTCACGTCCAGGTGCTTCGACGCCGCCCGACTGAGCGCCGGGCACGCCGCGCCGGCGGCCCCGGGCCACGGCCGGGAGATGATCTCCGTCGGTCGGCCGGTGCCCGGTAACGAGCTCAGCATCCGCAACGACGACGGTGACGACTGCGACGAAGGTCAAATCGGGCGGGTCCACGTGCGCGGGCCTTCGGTCATGGACGGCTACCTCGACCGGCCCGACGCGACGGCGCGCGCCAAAGACGCCGCCGGCTGGCTCGATACGGGCGACCTCGGCTTCATGCACCGCGGTGAGCTCTTCTTGACCGGACGCGCCAAAGACCTCTTGATCGTCCGCGGCCGCAACCACGCGCCGGAGGAGATCGAGCAGCCGGTGTCGCAACTCGCCGGCGTGCGCACGGGCTGCGTGGCGGCGGTGTCGAACGTCGCCGATGATGAGGGGACGGAAGGCGTCCAGCTCTTTGTCGAGTGCCACCGCGAGGCGACGGCGGAGGAGCTCAGCACGCTCGACACCCGCTGCCGAGAAGCCGTACTCGCCGCCTCCGGCCTACGCCTGGCGGCGGTGCATCTGTTGGCGCCGGGCACGCTACCGCGGACGTCATCCGGCAAGCTCCGGCGCGCCGAAACCTTGCGTCGTCACCTGGCGGGGGACCTTTCCGCCCCCGATGCGGTGAACGCTCTGGGCCTGCTCGGCGCCATGGCGCGTTCGACCCTCGCCCATGCTCGCGCCGCCCGGCGACGCACGGCGGATTCAGATGCCTGAACTCGACCTGCTGGTGGTCGGCGGCGGACCGGCGGGGCTGGTCACCGCCCTCGACGCCGCCCAGCGGGGTCTGCGCACGGCGGTCATCGACCGTCGCCAGCCGCCCTTCGACAAAGCCTGCGGCGAAGGACTGATGCCCGACGGCGCCGCCCACCTCCGGCGCCTCGGGGTCGAGCTTCCGGAGCACCGTCCCTTCCGCGGCATCCGTTACCTCGAGGGCGACCTCAGCATCGACGGGCGCTTCCCCGGCGCCCCCGGCCTCGGCGTGCGCCGCACCCGCCTGCACCGGACGCTGGTGGACGCCGCCCGAGCCGCCGGCGTCGACTGCCGCTGGGGAGTGAGGGCCGAGGGCTTGCGCGCCGCGGGTACCGATCATCCCGTGGTGATGACCGACCGCGGTCCGATGGGCGCAAGCCTCGTCGTCGGCGCCGACGGACTGCGCTCCAAGATGCGAGAGTGGGCGGGTCTCGCAAGACCCTTCTCCGGCCGCCGCCGGTTCGGCGTCCGACGCCACTACGCCCTCGCTCCGTGGAGCGATCGGGTCGAGGTCTACTGGAGCGACGACGCCGAGGCCTACGTGACGCCCGTCGCCGACGACGAGGTCGGGGTCGCCATCCTTTGGAGTGGCAGGAAAGCGAACTTCGACACCCTGCTCAACGCTTTCCCCGCGCTCGCGGAGAGGCTCAGCGGCGCCCCGTCCACCAGCCGCGACCGCGGGGCGGGGCCGCTTCGGCAGCGGGTCCGCACGCCGCTCGCCGGACACGTGGCCCTGGTCGGCGACGCCGCGGGCTACGTCGACGCCATCACCGGCGAAGGCCTGTCCCTGGCCCTCCACCAGTCCGCCGCCCTGCTCGACGCCTACCTCGAGGGGGCGCTTGCGACCTACCCCCGCCGAGCCCGCCGAGTCGCCTTTCTGCCGGAGGCACTCACCCACCTGCTGCTGGCGATCGAGGCCCGTCCTCGACTCCGGCGGCGGGTCCTCCGCGCCTTGCACCGCGACCCCAAGCTCTTCGAGGGTTTCCTCGCGGTCCACGTCCGCCACCGCTCCCCCGGGAGCCTGCTTCCGACCGTCCCGCGGATGATCTGGCGCCTCGCCTCCGCCTAGTCCGCAGGGACGACCGAGTCCGCAGGTAAATCGCGACCACCCGATCCGCCGTCGGACGGCGCGTCGAAACGCACGCGGAAAGTGCAGCCCCTGCCCCCCGGCCGATTCTCGAGAGAAAACGGGAACCCGTGGCGCGTCAAGACTTCTTTCACCAGGGTCAAACCGAGGCCTTGCCCCTCCGGCTTCGTGGTGAAGAACGGCGTGAACAGCTCGGCGGCGGCGGAGACGTCGAGCCCCGGCCCATCGTCATCAATGGTCAGGACGGCCACGCCGTTTTCCGTCGAGGTGGAGACCCGGATCGCGCCGCGGTCGCCGATCGCGTCCGCCGCGTTCTCGACGACGTTGATGAGCGCCTGTTCGAGCTGCTGGCGGTCCGCCGAGATGGGCGGGCGCATCCCGTTTCCCAACCGTCGCTCCAGCTGAATCGACCGCTCCGCAAGGCCCGGGCGATACAACGTCACCAGGTCATCGACGAGGGCGTCGAGGTCTAAGGGGCGGCGGTCCGGCGCCGGCAGGCGCACCAGTTCCGCGAAGGCGTCGATGAAGGCGCGGAGCCGATCAAGGCGCCCGGAGCCGATCGAGAGCGCAGCCCCGTAGTCGGCCTGGTCGTCCGCCGTCAGCTGGCCGCGGTAGTGCCCGAGGGAGCCAAGCAGGGACGTCACCGCCCCCACCGAATTGTTAACCTCGTGGGAGACCATGCGGATGAGCTTCTCGTAGGCCGCCTTTTCGCTCCGTCGAAGCTCTTCGGTCATCTCCTCGAGCACCAAAAAGCGGCGCCGGAATCCGCGGTCCCGCAACTCGCCGGCGCGGCATCGGATCCGGCGACCGTCGTGGAGGGAAAGGACCCGTGGATTCTCGAGCTCGAGATCAGCGAGCGCCGACCAGGGACGCGGCAACTCGACCAGCGCCGCGCCGGCGTCGACCTCCCCAAGCAGGCGGGCCGCCGCCGGGTTGATGCGCATCACGGCGCCCTCGAAATCGCAGAGCACCACGCCGGCGGGGGAGGCTTCGATCAGGCGTCCCAGGAAATCCTCCTGCTCCCGACCGTGCAGACGCTCCTCGCGGAGCGCCGCGATCATACGATTGTAGACCTCAATGAGCCGATCCATTTCCGGCTGCCCCACCGGCACGAAGGTCGACGTGAAGTCCCCCTCGTCGATGAGGTCAGTCCCCGTTTCAATCAACCGCAGCGGCACGAAGAGACCGGAGATCAATCGCCAACCGAGAACCGCCGAGACCACGAATCCGATCTCCGCCGCAAAAAGCAGGAGCGGCCGATCGCGAAGCGCCTCAACCAGCGCCAACGCCAGCGCGAAGTGCAGCGCCAGCAGGTAGAGCCGAAGGCGGTGCTCGAGGCGCAGTCCGGGTGGCGATGGGCGCCCGTCGGCGGACTTAGTCCTCGCCATAGGCCTCGGGGTCGATCCGGTAGCGCTCAAACCGTCGGTAGAGCGCCGCCCGCGACACGCCGAGGGCCCGGGCCGTTTGCGAGATATTGCCGCGGAAGCGGGCCATGCATTTCTCGATCATGGCTTTCTCCATGTCCGCGAGGGTCATGGCCCCGGGTGCCGGCAGACTCGCCCGGGAGGCGCTGGGCGGCGTCGGATCCGCGAAATCCGCATCCGAGAGCGTCTCGCCGCGGCCCACCAAGACCGCCCGCTCCACGGCTTGCTTCAATTGCCGGACGTTTCCCGGCCACCGCTGGTCATCGAGCCACTCGAGCGCCGACGGATCGAGCTCGAGGCCGGGGCGTCCGTAGAGCGCGCCCGCCCGGTCGAGGAAATGTCGGGCGAGTCGGGGGATATCGCCCCGACGTTCGCGCAGCGGCGGCAGCTCGAGCGTGATCAAGTTGAGTCGATAGAGCAGGTCTTCGCGGAAGCTGCCGCTCTCCACCATCTCAGCGAGCCGACGGTTGGTCGCAGAGATCACCCGCACATCGACCCGCCGGGTCTTGGAAGAGCCCAGGACCTCGAAGCTGCGATCTTGGAGCACGCGGAGCAGCTTGACCTGGGACTGCGCTTCGAGCTCGCCGATTTCGTCGAGGAAGATGGTGCCGCCGTCGGCGAGCTCGAACCGTCCCTGGCGATCGGAGCGCGCGTCGGTGAAGGCGCCGCGGAGGTGGCCGAACATTTCGCTCTCAAAAAGCGAACTCGAGATACCGCCCACATTCACCTTCACGAAGGGCCCGTCAACGCGGCGACTATTGCGGTGCACGGCCTCGGCGAGCTCTTCTTTGCCGGTCCCACTTTCGCCCGTGATCAACACCGAGGCGTCCGTCGGTGCGATCCGGGACACCATCTCGAGGATGTCGAGCAGCGCGTGATCCTCGCCGACCAAACCGTCGAAATCGAAGAGGCGGTCGAGCTCGGCCCGTCGCTCGCGCCGCGACGGGGCCCGCGGGGCGCGACGGGGCGACGTCGCGGCATTCACCTCGAGGGCGGTTTCGAGGATCCCCACCAGCGCGTCGTTGCCCCACGGCTTGGTGATGAAGTCCTGGGCCCCCGCCCTCATGCCGCGAACGGCGAGGTCGATCGTGCCCCACGCCGTCATCAAAATCACCGGCACCGACGACCTCTCGCGAATCGAGCCCAGCAGCTCCAAGCCCTCGTCGCCGCCGGTGGCGCGGGAGAAGTTCATATCCTGTAGCACCAGATCCACGCCCCCGGCCCCAAGGCGCTCCAGGGCTTCTTCGGGCCCACCGGCCGCAAGGGCAACAAATCCCCGCTGGCGCAGCAGCAGGGCCAGCGAAGCGGTGATCGACGAGTCATCGTCCACGACGAGGATCGTGCGACTCGGGCTGGGGGTCGTTCCACTCACTGGTGATTGCGCCTGTTCACTGGCGATGCAGCGCTTGGGCCGGCTGAATTCGAGCCGCCAGCCAGCCCGGGTAAAGGCCACACACGGCGCTGATCAGGATGAGGATCGCACTGGACAGGACGAAAGCTCGGAGTGCCACTGACGTCTCGACCTCGACGATCCCCAGGATCGGTAGCTGCGCTGCGAGCACGCTCGCCAGCACGATACTGACGGCGGTCAGCACCGAGAGCTCGAGGCCGATCTGGAAACGAATGTCGGCGGCGGTGGCCCCCTGGGCACGTCGAAGTCCGATTTCTTGGGTTCGCTTAGAAATATTCTGCCACAGCACTCCGGTGAGCCCGAGGCCGACCATCGCCAAGAGGAAGACCGCCACCACCGCGCCGGCGACCAACGGCGCGGCCCTTTCTTGCAGGTGGTGCTGCCGCTGGTCGGCGACGCGGGTGATGTCGAAATTCCACGACGGCATTTCCGCCCGCAGCCTCATCACGAGCTCTTCTTGGGCCGCCTCATCGGTCCCCGGACGCATGCGCAGGGCGAGCGCCGCCAGGCCGAAACGGAGCTCGCTGTCTGGCCAAAGCGGCGAGAAGAAGACCGGCTCCTCGAGCACCAGCTCGCCACCCTTCCTGAAGGTCTCCACCACCCCGAGGACGCGGTGGGAGGTCTCCCCGAAGCGCAACGTCTGGTCGAGCACGGGGGCCCCCCGGCCGAAGTAGCGATCCGCCAGCGCGCGATTGATGACCACCGGCGGCGACGCGCCGGAACGGTCCCGCTCGTCGAAGAATCGGCCTTCGACGAGCTCCAGGCCGAGGACGGAGCCCACGCCCGGCGACGCCGGGATGTGCTCAGCGAGCAGGAAGCGACCGTCCTCCGTATTCGAAATGCGCATCCCCGACTGTGTGTAGAGCGGGAAGTACATCAACCCAGCCCCTTCGACCTGCGGGTGCTCCCGAGCGGCGGCGAGCAGGCGCTGCCCGGTGCCGGCGGGCGGCGCCGCGTCTTCCGGCCCGGCGCCGGTCAGGGTCCACAAGTTCTCAGCTTCAAAACCCACGGGTTGCTGCCAACGGCCGTGGGCCGCGATGCCCGCGATCCACAGGATCATGAGCACCAGGAAGGCCCCCATCAGCTCGCAGAGAATCAGCAGGTTGTGGTGCTTCCGATTCCACATCAATTTCAAGGCGTGGCGAATCATGACGCACCCTCCTCAAGGGCCATCTTGGGATGGAGGCGGGACATCTTCCAGGCCGGGTAGACGCCGGAAACGAGGCCAAAAACCACGGCGAGGCCCAGGCCCCAACCAAAAATCCTGAAATTCATGCTCAGCTCGGCATACGACACCACCGCGCTCCCCGACACCGCCTCCAGGCAGAGGGCCGCGAGGACGAAGCCGAGCAATCCACCGACGACGGTCAGCATCAGGTTCTCGACGAGAAATTGCAGGGCCAGGGCGCGAGATGAGGCCCCGAAGCTCTTGCGCACGCCGATCTCGGGGGCGCGTTCGAGAATGCGGCTCACGTTCAAGTTCACCAGATTCAGGGCGGGCAGCGCCATAAAGAGCAGGGCGCCAACCGCAAGGATCAGACGCACCCGCTCCGCCGGCGGCGGTCCGCCTTCTTCATCTTCATCAAGGATCTCCATCAGACGTCGGCAGACCGCCGCGAAGAGGGTCTCCGCGCGCACTTCCAAGCGATCGTAGCCGTCGGCTTCGCTGATATCGACGGACGCAAAACGCGCTTCGACGTCCTCGGCCACGGGCCCCAGGTCTTGTCGCGTGCGGGCCAGAATGAAAGCTTGGAATCGCCCCGTTAGTCCCCGGCGATCCACTTCCCCCGGGGCGCTCGTGACCGGTGCCCACACGTCGGAGGACGAGATCGGACGAAAGCTGGGGACGTTGGCCACGACCCCGACGACCCGAAGCCGCTGGTTGTCGACGTCAAAGGATTGATCAATCGCCGGCCCGTCGCCGAAGAGCCGGCGGCGGGTCTCGAGGTTGATCACCGCCACGGGTTCAGCCCTGACGTGATCCTCGTCGGTGAGCGTTCGTCCCTCGAGCACCTGGAACTCGAGCAGCTGAAAGAAGGCTCCGTCGACGTGGCGCACCCGGAGCGGGACTTTTCGACCGTCGACAAAAGTGGCGGCCGATTGGGGGACGCTCGCCAGGCTGACGAGCTCCGCGCCGTCGAGCTCCCGCAGCTCCCGGTCCAAAAGACGGTAGCTCGCCTCACCCTGGTAGTGACGCCCGTCTTCGCTCTCGAGCACGACGGCAAAGACGCCGAGCATTCGATCCGTGTGCACCTCCGGCGCTACGGCGCCGAAGGTGTGGTCCAGGAACGCCGCCACCAGGGTCAAGACGACCAGGGTGAGGCAGATGCCAAAGAGGCTGACGAAGGTGAAGAAGGGTCTCCTCGCGAAGACCTTCGCACTGATCAAGAAGTAGTGACGCAGCATCTCGTCTCCTCGCCGCTAGTGGATCTGCCGACCGTCGAAGAGACGGAGGATGCGTCCGGTGCGCTCGGCCATGCGGGCGTCGTGGGTGACCATGACCACCGTCGTGCCACGGGCGTTGAGCTCTTCGAGGATGGACATCACCTCTTCCCCCATGTGGCTGTCGAGGTTGCCCGTCGGTTCATCGGCGAGCAGGACCCGGGGCTCCCCGACCACCGCCCGCGCGATGGCCACCCGCTGCTGCTGGCCGCCGGAAAGCTGGGATGGGAAATGGTGGAGACGGGAGGCCAAGCCCACGCGCTCGAGGGCTTCCTGGGCCTTCAGGCGACGCTGCTTTGACGGCATGCGCCGGTAAAGCAGGGGAATCTCCACGTTGTCGACGACGCTGAGATCCGGGATCAGGTGGAAGCTCTGGAAAACAAAGCCCAGGGTGCGATTGCGCATCGCCGCCAGGTGCTTGTCCTCATAGCGTTCGATGGTCTGCCCGTCGATGGCGACCCGGCCCTCACTCGGCGCATCGAGTAGCCCCATAATCGACAGCAGCGTCGACTTGCCGCAGCCCGAGGGGCCCATGATCGACACCATGTCGCCCGCGCCGATGGTCAGATCGATACGGTCCAAAGCCTGGGTTTCCACCCGGTCGGTTCGATATACCTTGCTCACTTGTTCCAAACGGATCACGGCAAGCTCCTTTCGGTCGCAGAGCTCGATCAGCGCAGCCGCAGGGAGTCGGCGGCGCGCCATCGAGAAAGATCGTTGAGGATGACGCGCTCGCCTTCGTCGAGCCCGGAGGTGATTTCAAAGTGTCGGCCGCCGACGGCACCGAATCCGACCCGACGGCGCTCGGCGCGGTCGCCGGACGCGTCGACCACGAAGAGATCCCGGGAACGTCCCGCCGCCGCCAGGGACCCGCGCTCGAGCCGGAGGACATCGCGGTGGGTCGCCGTGATGACCTGGACGTCGAGGCGCAGGCTCGGCCGGAGGCCCGAATAGTCCGGCTCGTCGAGCTCGACAACGAATCGCAAGACGCCGTCGTCGACGGCCGGCAGCACGCGGCTGACCCGTCCCAGGAGTTCCGTGTCGCCGAGCACGGCCCGGGTCGCGAGCCCTACCCGCAGGCTCTGGGCGTGGACATCGGAGACCGTCGCCTCCAGCCGGAAGCTGCGCACATCCGCCAGCCGCGCGAGCTCTTCGCCGCGCAGCACGGACCGACCTTCGTCCTCTAGAATCCAGGTCACGACCCCCGCCCGCTCGGCGCGGCCGGTGGCGCTCTCGAGGATGCGTTCGATTTCATCCCGCTCGCTCTCCAGGCTCTCGATAGTCGCGCCGAGGCCGTCGAGCTCCGCCGCCGCGGCGGCCGAGGCCATCTCGCGGGAGGTCTCCAGGCCTCGGATCTGGATCGCCAGTCGGCGCTTCCGGGTCTCCGCGGTGCGCAGGGCCGAAACGCTGATCAATCCCTCACCGTGGAGGGTCTTCGACTGCTCGACCTCAAAACTCGCTTCTTCCAGCTCCAAACGGGCGACGGCGAGGCGACTTTCAAAATCGGCGGCTTCTTGCTCGATCTCCAGACGCTTCTGACGACGCTGGGAGCGGGCCTGCCCGAGGCGCCCCGCCACCTGCGACAGCTCGAGGCGCGTCGCGCTCGTGTCGAGCGTCAGGAGGACGTCCCCGCGCTCGACGACGCTCCCGGGTCGGCGCAGAATCTTCAGCAGTCTGCCGTCGACAGGGCTCGTCATGACCCGCTCGGCCGCCGGCTCCACAATGCCGAGGGCGGAGAACGAAGCCACGAGGTCACCGCGTTCGACGGTCGCGACACGCAGGCCGTCGATTCGAACCCCCGGCCGGAGTCCTCCGGCGGACCAGATGGTCACGAATCCGAGAGCCGCCACGGCGAGCGCGGCTTTAACCCAGCGAGTGAGCCGGGCGCTCCAGCGTTGGCGGGTTGTGAGGTGGCGATCCATATCGAACCTCACAGCAAAGCCGGTGCCAGGGCCGATGGGTGCCCCAAAGCCTCGGAATTGGCCCAGAATCCGCCGAGGAGCTCCCGCCCCCCGTATCGCCACGGACAGGGGTGTTCGGATCCGAACGATTCGTGCGGACCCGCGGCAGGTGGATCCAAGGGCGGTGGCTCAAGCCATCTGAGCTGGCAGGGTTTTTGACGCCGAAACGGCCTACGTTCCGCCCCAGGGGCGCCTCGAGTCGCCGACCGCCGGGAAATTGAAACGGATCGCCATTGCTTTCTGGGTTGTCTTGTCCAGAAAAATCAGTCAAATAGTAATTTCTGGAAGCCTCGGCCCGAGCCAGAGAATCGGGCGCTGGCTCTTTGCGCTTCTTTGGGAGAAGATACCGACCGTTCGGTCGGATCCCGTGCGCCCCCCACCGCGTGGTCAGTCCCACGGAGTTATTTCTTATGCAGCTTGTTTCAGTATGGCTTCTCGTCGCCGCATTTATCGCGCCGAGTGATCACGCTATCGAGGCTTCCCACGCTTTGGAAGAAGCCCGAATCGCCCTCGCGGGCGGCCGCGATATGACCCCCGCGCGGGTCGAGATCGATGCGGTCTACCGGTACGTTGACGATGAAGAGGAAATTAAAGATCGCACGGTGATCGAGCCGAATCAGCGCCTCTACCAAGAGCGTGAAATCGCCGGTAAGGTGATTCGGCGCAGTTGGACCTCCAAGGATGCTTTCATCGAGAGCCACAACGGCCGCATGGCACTCGACGAGTCCATGCGCGCGGATCTCGAAACCTACTTCTGCCTCCGGCAGCTCGAGCTCCTGATCCTGTGCCCAGGCGCCGTCGTCGAAGGGGTGGACCGCGCCGACGGACACTCGAAGGTCATCACCATTCAGCACCGCGGCCAAGACCTGGCCGAGGTGGAAATCGCGGCGGACTCCCATCGTTTGATTGCGATCCGCTACACCGAGACTCTGGATCCGGACTCCGAAGCGGAGAGGACCGAGGTGCGCTACTCCGGCTACCAGGATGTCGCCGGCGGCTGGACACTGCCCCACCGCGTCCAGACCCTCGTGGACGGTCAGGCGCGATCCTCCTATTCGGTCCAGAGCTGGCGACTCGAGGCCCGGTAGCGCGGACTTCAGCCTGCCGCGCGGCTGAAGAGAAAGAATAGGTTCTGGCCTTCACCGAGCAGAGAGCCCTCGAAGACCAGGCCGCACGACGCCGCGAGCTCGACATAAGCCTTTTCGCCGATCGACCAGTGGGGCACGGAGATCCCCGCGACGGTGCCGGTACAGGCCCCGGCTTCGACGCCTGAGGTAAAAGCCAACGTGCCCCCCGGGGCGACGGCGCGACAGGCCTTCAAGACAGCGACGCGCTGGGCCGACGGCGTCAGGTGGAAAAGGCTGCCATACGCGAAGACCAGGTCGAACGCCGCGGCGTCCAAGGCGACCTCATGCACGCTGCCGAGAATCGCCTCCGCCTCCGGCAGCCGACGCCGGAACTCCCCGAGCAGCACACGGGAGGAGTCCACCCCGACGTACCTCGAGGTCTCAGGCCATAGGGCTTCGGCGATCGGCCAGCCCGTACCGCAACCGAGATCGAGGACCGAAATCTTGCGTCCGAAAGTCTCGACGAGTCCCAAGACGTCGGCGACTCCGATCGTCGGCGATCGACTCTCGAGGTATTTCAAACCGATATCGTCGTATTCACGCATGGATCCGTTCTCAGAAAGGGAATGCCTCGACCCAGCCGACGACCTTGACATCCGGATCGTCTTGGAAAAGCTCCGAGAGCGCCCGGCGTAGCGCGCCCACCCGGGCGCCGGGGTCCACGAACGCGAACCTCCGCCAGCTCCAGAACTTCGTGCCGGTTCGACTGAGGGCGACGCACCACTCGCGGATGTCGGGATCCGATGCGCCGGCGTAGAGCTGGACGCCGAGCGTATAGGGCTGGCCGCCGATCTGGACCCACCAGCCCCAGTCTTCGGCGCACGCGAAGTCGACCGGGAGACCCCGCTTCGCAAGCTCCAGCTCCAAGTGCTGGGCCAACGCGCGGCCGTACATGCCTTCGTTGATCAGCTCGTCGTCTTCGCCCGGAAGGGCCTGGAAACGGGCAGTCTTGAGGTGCAGGAATTCGTCCATTGGCGGTCCGGCGGACAGGGGGAGTGGAGTTCCTTAGGCGGTTGTCGACGGCGGCTGCAGGAGTATTTCGACCCGCTCAAGCACGTCGTCGACGCTTACCCGCGAGAGCGGCGAACGCTGGATCGAGTCCGCCGCAGGTCCCCGCGGGGCCAGGCGTAGCGCCCGGCGTTCGAAGAGGCCGAGGGTCGGCGTCCCCACCGCCGCGGCGACCTGAAGCATCGAGGAGTCGGCGGCGACGAAGAGGTCCAAGTAGGACATCACGGCGCCCAAGCCGTCGAGATTCAGGTCGGGTCCGATCACGGGGTGGATCTTGCCCGTATTCTCGTAGAGCAAGACCGACTTCCATAGGTCGCGCTTGGCATGGGTCGACAAAATGACGATCTGCAGCTTGGGGTGGCGGCGGCGGACTTGACGCAAAAGCTCTTCGAAAGCTTTGTCGGACCAAGATCCGCTGCGCCCCCCGGCGGTGCCGCGGTAAACGCCGAGGGTCCGAGCGTCGAGGTCCACCTTGGCGTTCTGGAGGCGCTCCTTCCCCAGACGCCGCCAGGCCTTGGAAACCAGCACCGTCGACGCTTCGACCCATGGAAGGCCCAAGGCTTCGACCCAGCGGGGGGCGGTGTCGGTGGGGTGCTCGCTGGCGGCGGGGAAGCGCTCCGTCGCAAACGGACCATAGAGTCCTCGGGCGCCGGCGCGACGGGGAATGCCGCAGGCCGCCGCCCGCGCCAGCCACCACGAGCCGTCCAGCACGAGCGCCTCATCACAGGCGAGCTGGCGCAGTTTTTTGCCGCCGAGCTCTCGCCGTTCGAGACTCAAAGGAGCCTCGAGGTGGTCGGGGGTGTGCTCCAAGCGCAGCGCTAGAAGCATCGGATCGAGCACGCTGGAGGCGTCATCGCCGGCGACGGTGATCAGCTGTCGCCCGGCGGACGCGACGGAAGCGATCAATCCGCGAAACGCCAAGGCGTCGCCGAGACGCTGCGGCAAAACGAGCAGGCAACGCGGCGGGCGTCCCGGGCCCGCCTGCGGTTCAACGTCGGTGGTCAACGGTTCGCCGCACCCTTGGAGGGACCGCCGGTCACACCCGCTGCCGCTTGAGCGCGAACACGCAGTTGCGACAGATGAAGTTATCCGGCGCCTCCTCGATGCCGTAAATCCACCGCCTCATCAGCCGCAGCGCCGGGCCCGTGAGGACCTCGTGGAGACTCTGTTTGTTCAGGTCGCCGACAATGTGGTGCTCGTCGTAGTCCTCGCAGCAGAGCACCACCTTGGCGTGGGGGGTGATGTGCAGGTGCTGGAGAGGCCGAGAGCCGACGTTGTCACAACCGCAAAGCTGCTGCTCACGATTCTTAGCCCGAAGACCGATCTGGAGATAGCCCGCGCGATCCATGACTTCAAAGGATTCGACGCGGAAGCGGCTGCCTTCGAAGCGATCCTGGATTTCTTCAAAGTCCTGCCGGTGCACGTCGTTGCCGGTGCCGAGCACGATAATCTTCATCTCCGGCGCCACGTCCTTATCTTTGGCGTGGTCGAGGTTGCGCAGGATCTGCTCGACGTTACCGGTGCCGCGGTCCTTGGTGTAGCGCGCCTGGTTGATCGTCGACATGTTGATGCACAAGAAACCGACGCCGCCCATTTCAACCAAGGCGTCGATGCGTTTGGGCGTGAGGCCCGAGCCGTTGGTGAGCAGCGCCGGGGGGAGCCCCGCGCCCTTGATCGCGCGCACCTGATCGAGGAACCGCTTATCGACCGTCGGTTCGTTGTAATTGATCATGAACACCCCCTCAATCGTGTGGCGGTACGCCGAGAGCTGTCCGAGAATCGACTCGTACTGCTCGGTGGGCATGAAGTGCGCCTTGCGGGGGTTGATCGACACCGGGCAGAAATAGCACGCCTGATTGCAGATGGTGTGCGCCTCGAGCGACACGAACTTCAAGCGGAAGCGGGCGTCCAGCTCTACGGAGCTATCGACCACCCACGCCGCGTCCACAAGGCCTTCGAGGGCGGTCGCGTCAAGCTCGGCGGGGGGCAGGCCGTCCAGGATACGGCGGAGCTCCGCATAGCCGGGCTGGCCGATTTCCAACAGGACGTCGGTGAGTGGATTGTAGACACGGTCGTCCCCCACGTGCAGGTAGGGATCTGCGATCAAGGTGTGGACGCTTTTTGCGGCGACCACGCGCTCGGTGACGGCGTGGATCATGGGCGGGCCTCAGGTGGGAAAGGGGCTGGCAGGGAGGGCGCTTAGCGCGCCCCTGCTCTTTATACTACGAGTCATGCCGCGCCCCTTGCCAGACGATATCGAGCCGGCGGAACTCCGGCGGCGGTACAACCTCGAGAAGCGTCTGGCGGACCGGCTTCGCAGCGCGTCGGCGCAGGAGCGCCCCCGGCGCTACGCCGAGGTTTACGGAGAATACGCACGCGCCGTCCCCACAGCGGGAGACGACCC
>JBCDKB010000014.1:0-38373 GCA_038747035.1 Acidobacteriota bacterium
GGCGGTTCTTGGTGGACGCGGTCCACGGCGCCCACGGCGAAGGCCAGGTGCGTGCGTTTGTGGTGTCGCCCCACCGTGAGCTCCTCGGCCTCCTCGTGGACGTCCGCGGGCCCTCGGACCTCACCGGGCTGACGGGGCCGGTCCTCGAGCACGCCCGCCACATCGTCGAGGTGGGCCGGGCCCTGGAACCGAATGGCCGCGCCGTCGATACCGGCCCGTCACTCACGGGGAAAGAATCGCAGGTGCTGGCCGGCCTCGCCGAGGGTCGTTCGAATGCGCAAATCGCCGCCGACCTGGGGATCGCGGTCAGCACGGTGAAGACGCACCTCAAACACCTCTTCCACAAGCTCGACGCCAAACGTCGGACCCAGGCGGTGGCGAGGGCGCGCGAACTCGGGTGCTTACCGTGACGTTGCTAGTTTTCACGACGACCTCCCCCTTTCGGGGGATAGCTCAGCGGCTCGAGGCCTTCAAGGATGACCCGGGCCCGCGACGACGCGGGGCCCATTCATCACGGAGGTCTCTATGTCACCCATGCAATCCTTCTTTGCGAGCCTCGCCATGGGCGCGGTCCTATTAACAGCCCCGGCCCTCGAGGCCGGAGAAGCCACCGATATCAAAGCCGACGGCGCCGGTTTCGAAGACGTCCAAGATCCCGCCGCCGATCTCTTGGCGTCGCCTTGGCTCGACGTCTCCGCCCTCGCCAAAGCCTCGCCCTGGATCGACTCCCCCGGAGCCAGCCCGTGGGTCGACGGAGACGAGAAAGCCAATCCCTGGCTCGATGGAGACGGGGAGAAGGCGAATCCTTGGCTCGACGGGGACGAGGACAGAGGCGATAGCGACGGCGGGAAAGCCAATCCTTGGCTCGACGGAGACGGAGCCGGCGACCCGGACGGCGACCCAGACCGGGACGCCCACAGCGATGAGAAAATTCTCGACCGCGTCTACACCCTGAGCCACGACATCCCCTTCGCGCCCGGCCAGACGCTGCGGGTCCACGAGTTCTTCACTTTGAGGTCATGGCTCACCTTCCCGAGGCGCTCGGCGATGCTCGTCTCCTCGTTCTACGCCTCGGGCTGGAATATCCCGGTCGACGGCTATCGAGCCGGTGAGATGCTGGCGCGGGAAGGATTCTTCGCCTTCAGCGTCGACCTGGTGGGCTACGCCGACAGCTTCGCACCGGCGAATGGCAACGACGCCACCTTCGACGTCCAGCTCGAAGCCCTGCGCGCCGCCCTGCGCTACATCCGCTTCTTCCGCTGGGTGCCGAAGGTGGACATCATCGGCGAAGGCTACGGCGCCTCCCTCGCGACGCAGCTCGCCGAAGACGCCCGCCGCGTGCGCTCGGTGGTGCTCACCGACAACCTTTATCGCATCCAAATCGGCGGACCGGCCTCGGATCCGGTCTTCCGCGAGCTGATCGAAAACGATCCCGACGGCTACATCTTCATTCCGCCCGAGGTCGTATCGCTCTTCCTCGCCGAGTCCCCGCCCGAGGTGGCGAGCTATTTCGCCGCGACCCAAAGCGGCTTCCTGCCGGCGGCGAGCTTTACGGTCGCCTTCGAGCTGCCGTTCTACGACCCGAGCGTCGCGCGCGTCGCGGGGCTGGTGATCCAATCGGAAAACGACCTCGTCTCGCCGCCGAGCGACGCCGCCGAGCTGGCGGCCGACTACGGCTTGGGCGGCGCGGAGTTCCAGATTCTTAATGGCGTCGGCCGCGGGGCGCGATTCGGAAGCCCGGACGGCGCCGCCGATTATTGGCAGAAAGTGATGGATTTCCTTAAACAATAGCCCTGAATTGAGGCTTTTACTCACTTTTATCGACCTGGACAGAGATTTCCCAGGCTAAAATCTGGGCATGTCCAAGCCAGACCATCTCCGACGCATCGCCGAGATCCTCGATGTTTGTCTCGAGCTTGGCGACAAAGAACGTCAACGTTACCTGGACCTCCTGCGCAGCGGAGATCCGGATCTGGTCCGCGAGGTGGAGGTCCACCTCGCGGACACCTCGGGGGAGGCGACGGCCGCCGAAATCCCGAGCGCCGTCACCGGAACCGATGCCGACGGCGGCGAGCTCGAGTACCAGCACATCGGTCCTTACCGCACGCTCGAGTGGCTCGGCATGGGCGGCATGGGAACGGTCTATCGCGCCGCCCGTGACGACCAGGAATTTGAGCGCGAGGTGGCCATCAAGGTCATCCGGCTCGGCCTCAACGTGCCGGAAATTCGCAATCGTTTCCTCAGCGAGCGCCAGATCCTGGCGACCCTGGATCACCCCAATATCGCCAAGATGTACGAAGGCGGCACGACGCCCCAAGGGCATCCCTACTTGGTGATGGAGTACCTCGACGGCCTACCGATCGACCGGTACTGCGACGAGCATCGACTTTCCATTCGGCGACGCCTCGAACTCTTCCGCCAGGTGTGCTCGGCGGTGGAATACGCCCACCGCTCGCTGATCGTGCACCGCGACCTGAAGCCTTCCAACATCCTCGTCACGCCCGACGGAACGCCGAAGCTGCTGGATTTCGGCATCGCCAAGCTGCTCGACCCGGACCACTTTCCACTGGAGGTCGAAGCTACCGCCACGGGCATGGGGCCTCTAACCCCCAATTACGCCAGCCCCGAGCAGATCAAAGGCCAGCGAATTACCACCTCGTCGGACCTCTTCTCGCTCGGGGTTCTGCTCTATCGCCTCATCACCGGCCGTCTGCCGTTCAATCGCAAGTCGCGATCCCGCGACGCCTTGATCAAAGGGACGGACCGCGAGGCGGCCAAGCGCCCGAGCCTCGCCATCGAAGAGTCGGCGGTCACCGAGACAGACAGCGGCCTGTGGTCCACGGACGCCGCGTCCCATCGCAAGGCCGTCGTCGGCGACCTCGACACCATCGTTCTCAAGGCCCTGCGGCCGGAGCCTGAAAAGCGCTACGTCAGCGTGCAGCACCTCGCCGAAGACCTCGGCCGGCACCTCGAAGGTTTGCCGGTGCTGGCGCGGGACCCGAGCTTTCCGTACCTTTTCTCGCGCTTCGCCAAGCGCTATCGCTTCTCCCTCGCCGCCGCCGCAGTCATTACCTCCCTCACGCTCGGATTCTTGGCCGTCACCGCGACGCAGAACGTGCAGATCAGGCAGCAGGCGGCGGAGCTCGAGACGTCGGAGGCGCGGGCCACCCTCGAGGCGGAGAAGGCGGTGGAGCAGTCGATCCGAAAGAGAAAAGTCGCGGAGTTCTTCGTTCGCCTCTTCTCGGAGCTCTCGCCCCAAAGGTCCCCCGGCCAGGCGCCGAGCGGTCGGGAGATCCTCGACATCGCCGCCCGGCAGGTCACCGAGGACCAGACCGGAGACCTCGAGACCCGCCTGATGCTGACCCTCGAGCTCGCCTCTATCTTTCAGCAATTCGGCGAGCCGCAGAAAGCGCTCGAGCTCGCCCAGCGGGCGGCCGAAGACGCCAAACCGCTGGGCCAGGAGATCGCGAACGAATCGTCCCTCGGCGTGGCGGCCGCGCTCTTTGCCTTGGGTCGTCATGAAGAAATGGCCGCGGTGATGGACGACGTGGTGCCAGCCATCGAAGAGTCGGGCAGCGCATACCAGCTGAGTCGCGCATTGAATCTTCAGGCGTCCGCCCTCAGCTCCGGCCCGGGACGAAATTTGGACCGCGCGGAGGTCCTCGCCCAGCAAGCCCTCGATTTGGCGCAGGAAGCCGGCGAAGAAACCGCCGCCCACACGGCGCTCAATACGCTCGGCAGTCTGATGTTGACCCGTGAAGAGTACGGCGCCGCGCTCCCGCTGCACGAAGAGATACTCGACATGGCGGAGCGGATCTATCCCCCTAACCACCCCCGGGTCGCGATGGCGCTGAGCAACCTCGCCTTCGTCGCGAAACGTCAGGGCCAGTACCGAAAGGTCTACGACTACCTCAGCCGAACCCATACCGTAATGCTCGAGAATTTCGGCACCCGGGGACAGATGGCGGCGATCTCGTTCAACAACCTCTCAACGGCAGAAATCGATCTCGCCCTCTACGGCGACGCCTTTGAAAGTGCGTCGACGGCGATCGAGCTGCTCGAAGCGTCCGCGGGGCTCAAGGGCCCCGCCGCGAGCTCATTCTTCGGCCGGCTCGGCGACGCGCTCACCGGCCTCGGCCGCCATCGGGAAGCCGATGGGGCCTGGCAAAAGGCTTTGCGGGCGAGCGAAGGTATGCCCGAAGCGGCCCGCATCGAGGCCAGACTCGGTCGGGTTCTTTCGGCCGTCAGGACAGGACGTCTGGACGACGCCGAGCAACGACAGGCGGAGTTCGAGGCGAGCCTCACCCAGATCGACCCCGGAGCGGCGCCGAGCTACGAGGTCTACGTTCTGATGTCCAAGGTCAGCGCCGCCCTGCTGCTCGAAGCCCGAGGTGACCTGGAGAAGGCCCGGCCGATCTTCGAAGACACTGTTGTCGGCGCCCAGCGGGTGATCGCGGCGACCCCGTCGACATTCCAGCTGGCGGCCATCCAGTACTGGCTGCTTTCGCTGCTCTATCTCGATCGCCACGACGCCGCACAGGAGCCGCTGGCGCTGCTCGAAGACGCCGGATGGAGGGGGACCCTGGATCTCCTGCGGTACTGCGACGGGCGCGCGGCGCAGGGGACCGCGCCCGAGATCTGCGGACGCCTCGAGCGCGGTCTTTTCCAGCCGGCGGCTATCGAGTCGGTTTCGGACTAGCCCGCCTACTCGCTCCGCAGGACCTCCGCCGGATCGCAGCGCGCCGCCCGCCGCAGCGGCACCGAGATCGCGACGGCGGCGCTCAGGGTCAGCAGCAGACTACCGACCACCAAGGTCCACGGGTCGTTGGGGGCGAGTCCGAAAAGCAGCACCTCGGCGAATCGCGCCAGCGCGAGCGCGCCCGCGACGCCGAGGACCAAGCCGACGGCCACCAGCCGCCCCGCTTCGGAGGCCACCAAGCCCACGATGTGCATCGGTCCGCCGCCGAGGGCCAGACGGACGCCCATCTCCCGCCGTCGGCACGCCACCAGATACGACATGACGCCGTAGAGGCCGAGGGCAGAGAGCAGCGCCGCCAGCACGCCGAATCCGGCCGACAGGTTCGCCATGAGCTTCTCGAGGCGCACGGTCCGCTCAACCATCGCATCCATCATTCGGTATTCCACCAGCAGGCCGCCGTCGACCAGCGCCATCTGCTCCTGGATGCCGCTCTTTACCGACGCCACCGGCCCGCGCAGGCGCAGGAGATAGCCCATAAAAGGCATCTGCGACTTCTCCTCCTGGCTAGTCGGCAGGTAGGCGAAAGGACGGATCTCGTCGCGCAGGCCGTAGTACTTGCTATCGGCGACCACGCCGATCACCTCGTAGCTGGGATCTTCCTCGCCGGCGTTGGCTTCATAGCGCAGCTGCTGGCCGACGGGGTTGACGTCGCCGAAGAGCTCCCGGGCAAGTCTTTGATTGATGATCGCGACCGGCGGACCCGTGACGCTGTCCTGCGGGCCGAAGGCGCGGCCGGAGAGCAAGGGCATCTTGACGGTCGAGAAATACTCGGGGCCCACGCGATTGAACCAGGCCGTCGTGGAGTTTTCGATCTCGCGAAAATAGGTCGACTGGTTCCAGCCCGTGCCGGCGAACGGGCTGAAAATCACGGCCCCCGCCGACGAGACTTCCGCCAAGCCGTTGAATCGCTGCTCGAGGTCGCGGAAGACTTCGCTTCGGCGATCCGCCGGCACCGTCGGCGCCTGGACCTGCGCCAGCAGCACGCCTTCGGTGTCGAGGCCGGTCCCGGAGTCGAGCAGGTTTCGCAGGCTCTGGCCGAAGAGCAGGGCGCCGACCAGCAAGACCAGGGAGAGGGCGATTTGCAGCACCACCAGCGCCCGGCGCAAGCCGTGACGGTGGCTCGCGGATCCGACGCCGCGGCCGCCGCGCATGGCGTCGACGGGGGACGACCGGGACGCCCGCAGGGCCGGCATTAAACCGAAGAGCAAGCAGGTCCCGGTGGCGAGCAGGGTTGTGAATCCCACGACCTGCCAATGCACGCCCAGGCGGATATTCATCGTGCCCGCGGGGTCCAAGAAGAGGGCCAGTCCTCGACTCAGCACCTGGGCGATGAAGCCGCCGAGCACCGCGCCCGAGAGCGCCAGCAGCAGGCTCTCCGTCATGAGCTGGGCCACCAGCCGCAGCCGCGACGCGCCGACGGCCTGTCGCAGGGAGATTTCACGTTCCCTGACGCTCGCCCGCGCGAGCAGAAGATTAGCGAGATTAGCGCAGGCCAGAATCAGCACCAGGCCCGTGCTGGCGAGCAAGATCCAGAGCGGGTTCTGGTACTCCTCGCGGACTGACGATACGCCCGCCCACGCCGACTCGACCGTGAGCATATTCTCCGAGTACTCCTTCGCTTCTTCTGGGCGGTAGGTGGTCGGCACCGTGGCCCGGAAAATGCCCGGCGACAGGTCCCGCACGTGGGACGCCGCCTGCTCGACGGTGAAGCCGGGCTTGAGGCGGCCGATCACCACCAGCCACCAGGCGTCCTTCTTATCGAGGCGACCTCCGAAGTCGCCGGCCATCAGCGTATCGACACAGAGGGGCACCGCCAGGTCGAAATGGCGGGCGGTCTCGAGGCCGAAGAAGCCGGGAGGCGCCACGCCCACCACCGGCAGCTTGAGCCCTTCGACGAGCAGCTCGCGCTGGAGGACTTGGGCGTCCGCACCGAGCTCCCGCTGCCAAAAGCGATGGCTCACCACCACCCCGGCTTGGGAGCAGTCCCGGGGGCCGGCCTGCGGAGCGAAACCGCTGCCGATCATCGGCTCCACGCCGAGGTCGCGGAAGAAATTCTCGGTGACGAAAAGGCCCGCCGCGAACTTTCCTTCGCCGCCCGGGCTGATGTTGAAGCGCGACGTGGCGAAGCCGAGCATCGAGGAGAAGACCTCCTGGGAGCGCTCCAGCTCTTCAAATTGGGCGAAGGTGAAGGCCGTCGTCCGGCCGGCGTAGAAGCCGCTGGCGAGGAAGTCCTCCGAGCCCCGCTCCAAACTCACCAGCTGCCGGTGCCCCTCCACCGGCAGCGGCCGCAGCTGCAAGGCATGGATGAGCTGAAATATCGCCGAGTTGGCGCCGATACCCAGGGCGAGGGACAAGATGGCGACGACCGCGAAGCCCGGGTTCATGCGCAGCTGGCGGGCACCGTAGCGTAGGTCGTAGGCGAACGCTTCGACCGAGCGGAACACGTCGACATCGCGGACGGCCTCGCGCTGGGAGCCGTAGTGCCCAAATCGACGCAAAGCTTCCCGGCGTGCCTTCTCGCGCGGCATGCCCTCCGCCATCAGCTCCTCGGTCCGTTCATCGATGTGGAATCGCAGCTCCTCGTCGAGGTCGGCGTAGTGCTGCTCAGCTCGCAGTGCGCCCGAAAGGCGCGAGAAAAAGCCCTGGAATGGCATCGAGGCTCTCACTTTCTGGCACCCGGGTCCGACCGGGCTCCCTGGGCGGCCCGGTGCGGAAGGTGCCCTAGCTCACCGTCACGACGGGCGGAGCACCAGGGACACGCCGCGGGTCAGGCGCTCCCAACTCTCCCGTTCCTCGGCCAGCTGACGCCGGCCGAGCTCGGTGATCTCGTAGAATTTGGCCCGGCGCCCTTTTTCACTCACCCCCCAGCTCGAGCTGAGCCAGCCGCGCGTGGTCATGCGGTGGAGGGCGGGATAGAGGGAGCCTTCTTCGACGCGGAGGAGATCATCTGACCCCGACTGGATGGCGCTACACAGGCCGTAGCCGTGGCTCGGCCCGCACCGTTCGAGCGTGCGCAACACCAGAAGCGTGAGGGTCCCTTGCAGGATGTCGTTCTTTTTCGTCTTCATGCTGGGATGGCCTGGATTGCTGCTACTTCCGTCGGAATCTCCGCGGGCGCCGAAGTGGCCCGGAGGACATGGCCCCTTCTACGATACCCTAGCTAGCTAGGTTTCAGTCTTCTCTCGACCTCTCGAGATTATCTCTTCACGGCAGCACGAACCACGGGGCCCCCTGGAGCTTCGCCACCGCCACCAGCACCCGCTGACTCACGGACTGGGCCGGCCCCGATAGGTAGATGCCGCCGTCGATGCCGATCGCCATCGCCGTCGGATCGTCGCGCAGGGAGCCGCCGAGGTCGAAGGCGACACGCGCCCGGCCGTTCTGCCCGAAGCTGGTGTCGACGGCGCCCCCTGGGTGGAGGCGGACGGCGGCGAAGTCGACGTTGGCGCCCGTCACGTGGGCCCGGCCCGCGACCACGATCTTGTCCGACGGCGCCATCGCCACGCCGGTGGCTTGGTCAAAGCCGTGGCCGACGTCGATGCCGACGGTGGTCTTGCCGTCCACCGAGAAGGAAGTATCGAGCAGCCCCGAGGTCAGTAGGCGAACGATCGCGAAGTCCATATCCAGGTGGCTGACGCCTTCTGACCGCCCGACCATGACCAGACGGCCGGCGCCGTCGAGGGTCGCGGCCTCGGCCAAGTCTTGTTTGGAACCCCCCCGGTCAAAGTGCACCGTCACCCGACCACCGGCGCCGAAGCCCGGATCCAGGGAACCGCCGGCGGTCAGACGCGCCGCCGCGAAGTCATAGTCGAAGCCATTGAACTCGGCCGATCCGACCAGAACGATTTTGCCGTCGGGCTGGAGTACGGCGGCCTCCGCCGAGTCGCGCAGGAAGCCGCCCCGGTTGAACGCAACGACCGCTTCGCCGCCGCTGCCAAACCCCGTATCGACGGCGCCGCTGGCGAGGAGGCGCACGGCCACGAAGTCCTGGTCGCCGTTCCCCCGCGAGGCCCAGCCGACGAGCACGATCTTGCCATCGGGCTGGACCAGAACGTCGGTCAGGATGTCGCGGTGGCCGCCGCCGAGGTCCACGGCGTAGCTCACTTTCCCGAAGTTCCCGAAGCCGATGTCGAGGGTGCCGTCCGCCAAGAAGCGGGCGACGGCGAAGTCTTCCCCTTGGGCTTGGCTGGTCTCCGCGAAGCCGCCGACCACGAGCTTGCCGTCGCTTTGGCGGGCGAGGGCCGTCGCATGGTCGGCGTCGCCGCCGCCGAGGTCGAAGAAGGTCACGGCGACGCCGTTGTTGCCGAAGGCGGTGTCGTAGGTGCCGTCCGCCTTGAGCTTGACGACCATGAAGTCGTGGTCCGTGGCGTTGACCTGCGTCGAGCCGGCGAGCAGCACGCTGCCTTCGAGCAGCACCAGCATGTCTTCACTCACATCGTCGAAGGCCGAGCTGACCTGGATCGACGCCAGGCCGTCGCCTTCAAAGCTCGGGTCTAAATCCCCGTCGGCGGCCCGCGCAGCGGTGGCGCCTGGGGCGAGGACCGTGACCACGGTGGCGGCGACCGCGGCGCAGATCATCACAGCGCGACGGAACGGGAAAGACCGGGAAAATGTGGAAACCAATGGGGACATGGGAACTCCTCTTCAGGATCGTCAAAGGGTCGGGCAAGTGGCTCTCTCGCGCACTTCACGACGAAAACCGCGCCGACCCGACACCGTTCGGCCCCCTCGAAGAAAGATTTTCAAAAAAATTTCTCCCGTCGCGTTCGGTTCCGAGGTCCGATGTCGTCCTCACCATGAACCCGGGCGAACTGCTGACTCCGGTGCGTAGCGCCCAATGACCGACATGAGGACGGACACCATGAAGAAGATGACTCTGAAGCCTTGGATCCTCGCCGCCCTGGCGATCGCGCTGCTCGCGACCGTTGGTGCTTCCACCGCAGTGGCGAGCGACGGCGTGACCGAAATCAATATGGCGGCCGCCGCCGTCGGCAACATCACGCCGGGTGATGCGCCCGGTCTACCGGTGACCATCTCCGTCGAAGGCAGCTACATCCTGACCGGCAATCTGAGCACCACCAGCACCGCGGTTGACGTCATCGAAGTGACGGCGTCCTACGTCACCATCGATATGAATGGCTTCACCATCGTGGGCCCCGGTACGGGCACGGGCAACGGCATCTTCGCCGCCTCGGTGTCGACCTCCGATATCGAAGTGCGCAACGGCACGGTCCGGGAGATGGGCAGCGCCGGCGTGCGCCTCGCCGGTTTCCGCGGCCGCGTCATTAATGTCCGGGTGATCAGGAACGGCGACCGCGGCATCCAGCTCGGCGGCACCAGCTTGGTGAAGAATTGCCTGGCCCGTGACAACGATAACCAAGGAATCAGCGCCAGCACCGGCAGCAATGTCATTGAGAATATCTCCAACTTCAACGGCGCCTCCCCCGGCAACCTCGGCGGCATCTTCGCCGGCAACAATAGCTACGTCTACGGCAACGTCAGCAATAGCAACTTCGGCGAAGGCATCGTCACCGGCAGCGGCGCGACGATCGTCAATAACTCGACTTCCGAGAATACCGAGCACGGTATCCGCGCCGGCGCCGGCGCCCTGCTCCAGGGCAACGCGGCGCGCAATAACGACCTCTTCGGCCTCTCCCTGGCGACCAACTCGGCCTATGTCGGCAACGTCATGACCGGCAACAACTCGGGATCGGTCTCGAACGGCGTTCAGATCGGCACGAACTTCTGCGGCGCCAACACGGTATGCCCGTGATCCCCCGCCGCCGAGGGGCTCGACGGGCGCGCGTCCTCGCCCCGACCCTCGGCCTCCTGCTCGCCGGACTCGCGGCTGCCGCCCCGAGCTTCAGCCAGGACGTTCTCTTCTCCCCCGACATCACGATCACGGCGAATCAAGGCACGTTGGTCAACGACCAAGACGTCGCCCGCGACGCCGGCGGCGTCACTATCCAGGAACTCACCGGCCTACCGGCCTCGGTGGACGTGATCGCCTTCGATTCGGTCGACGGCCTCGCTTTCTTTAGCGTCGACACCGCGGTCGAAGTCGGCGGCATCATCGTCCGTCCGGCGGACGTCGCGACCTTCGACGGCGGGAACTACGAGCTTTTCTTCAAGGGCCGCGACAGCGGCATCCCCCGCGGCGTGCGCCTCGACGCCATCACCGTCGACGGCGGCGGCACCCTCTTCTTCTCCATCGACGTCGACGCCGAGATCGGCGGCGAGGTTTACCGCGACGACGACGTCATCGTCTTCGACGGAGGCTTTGAAATCTTCTTCAAAGGTCAGAGCTCCGGCGTGCCGCCGGCCCTGGATATCGATGCGCTCGCCATTATCGACGGCGGTGACCTGGTGATGTCATTCGACGTCGGCGGCACCGTCGACGGCATCGACATCGGAGACGAAGACCTCTTGATCTACGACGGCAACTGGGGCCTCTTTGACGAGGGCGAGAACCTTGCGGCGAGCTTTGCGCCGGCGGACCTCGACGCCCTCGCGCTGGTCGACCCGATCAACACCGGCCTGATCTTCGCGGACGGATTCGAGTCCAGCGACACCTCGGCCTGGGACGGGCTGATCCAGCAGTAGCCGAACGAAAAGACGGCGGGCGCGGGAAGCGCCGCGCCGTCCAACCGGCGACGGCCGCGGCTCTTCGAGCTGCGGCCGCGGGGTTTCTCGCGGATTGCAGTCCGGGTTCGATCCGGGTCGGCGGCACACCGGCCCGGTCCCGAGGTCAGCGCTTGGTTAGGGAGTTGACATAAGCCCGACGGTCTTCGAAGACGAAGACATCTTCGTCGGTGCCCGGCAAGTGCTGGCTTTCCCACACCGCCGCTACGGTCCGGCCGTAGCCAGCGATCGCGACGTACTTTTGATTGGTCTCGGTGGAGAGATTCAGCTGCATTTCAGGGGCGGAGGCCCGGCCCCGCTCGTCCACGGCTCGCACCTGAATACTGTAGCCCTGGTCGTCGTCCCCCATCGACCGGGTGCTTTGCCAGGCGACCAGGAACCCGCCCTCCACCGAGGAGACGTCCGGCTCGGTCTGCTGTCCGGCTTCCACGGTATTGAGCTCCATCTCCGATCCGACGGGGAAGGTCGAGGCGTTGAACAGGCGTCCGCGGATCTCAAGGCCGTGATCCTGGTCCTCGCTCTGCCACACCACCAGCGTCTGGCCATTGGCGGTGGTCGCCAAAGCCGGGAAGCTCTGGGCGCCGAGGGTCTGGACGTTCGCCTGGCGATCTCCACTCAGGGCCACACCGTCCGCCGAGAAGCGCCGCACGTAGATACCGTCGATCGAGCCGTCCTGGAGCAGACTCTGCCAGGCGATATTGAACGAGCCGTCCGGCGAGATGGCGACATCGGGGTAGGCCTGGTTAAAGGTCGTGTAGTCGTTCACCTGGAATTCGAGGCCGATCGGCGTCGCGTTGGCGTCAAAGAGGCGAGCCTGGACGCTAGAGCCGGAATCGTCGGTGCCGAAGGAGCCGTTGCTGCGCCAGGTCACGATGAAGCTGCCGTCGGCGGCCATGGCCACCCGGGGGTGCATCTGGTGACCCGCCGTGAAGTCGTTGACTTGGAACGAAGCACCGCGCGGGGTGCCGTCGGCCTGGAAGAGACGGGCGGCGATACCCCAGCCGGAGCCGTCACCGCCGAATTCCGCGGGCTCATTGGACGACCAGACCACGACAAAATTACCCTGCGCGTCGGTGCCCACGGCCGGCCCGCTTTGGGTGCCCAGACTCGAGTCGTTCACCAGGATGTCGTCGGAAACCCACAGCCCAGTCTTGATCTGGGCGCGGATCTCCAGATCGGCGACGCCTTCGCGACTCTCCCATACGGCGACCCATCCGCCGTCGAAGGCGCTCACTTCGGGTCGACCCTGGGTCGAGGCGAGCTCATCGTTCACCCGGGTGTCATCCGCTAGACGGCGCTCCTCAAACTGGGCGGCGGCAGGGCTGAGCGCCAGCAGGCACAGACCGGTCCACGTGGCGAGGGTCTTGATCAAAGGGCGGGACGTTGACATGGCTGGGACTCCTGCAGGCGAAGCGTGGGTCACGGCATCGGACTCGACCGTCGGCTGTACCTGGTTGGCCAGGTCGCCGGAGCTCCGGTCCGCCGCGAGTGAAGATCCGAGGGACAAGGTCTGGGACGTGACCGGAGATGGGTGAACTGTCGGGGCGTTGCGCATGGTCTATGTCCTTTCGGGCCGGACCCAGAGAGTGGGCTTGACCGATTGTCTTTTCTGCGGGTTTTACCGAGTGGTTATGTCTTCAGCAAGAGAAATGCCAAGGGCGCCCACAGAGCGCAAAAGCCTTTATCTTGCGCTATCTTTCGCTCTTTCCCCCTGCACTCCTTGGCGCCACACGCGAGCGACTCTGCAAAAAGGGGTTCGTCTGTGTAGCTTTTACAGAGAAACCAAGGTCATTCCGTGCGATGGCCGGGCCCATGGCCCCTCCCAGGCGCCAAAACGGACCCATACGCGGCCCGCACAGCGCAGTCTCCAAACGCACCGGACGCGCCCCATATAAAGCGTCAAAAGCCGTGCAGGTTAAACGTATCGATTCCTCTCAGGAGACCTCACCCCGGCTCAAAACCCGACGTCGACGGCATCCTGCGGGCCTGCTCCGGCCACGAACGACACCTGGCACGGAGTCTGCTAAATGTTCCGAGCATCAGCGTTCGGGTCTCGCCGTTTGAAGCATCACCGAACGAAGCCACCCTCGTAAAAAACAAGCGCACCCTCGCCAAGATGGACTCGATACCGGCGGCGGGGTCCCCCGCTTATTGATCCAAGAACTTCGGAGGCACCATGAAACTTCCTCAGAAACTCCCGACCTGGCGACTTGCAGTCCCCCTCCTCGCCGTCCTGACCCTTCCGATCGCGGCAGACGAATCCCAGGACTTCTCCACGAGGATCGGCAACGCCACGATGGAGCTCAAAGTCAAAGCCGCGCTGCTGGATAAGATCGGCTGGGACATGCTCGACGTCGACGTCGAAGCCAGCGGCGCGGACATCACCCTCACGGGAGAAGCCGAGACCAAAGCCAACGGTGAGCTCGCCAAGGAAGTGGCGCTGTCCGTCGACGGCGTTCAGAAGGTCGAGAACAGGGTGACCGTCACGGCCCAGCCGGCGGAGGGCGCTGTTGGACGCCGCGTCGCCGAGGCCGAACTTGAAGTGAAAGACGCGCTGCTTGAAAGCCGTGTCAAAGGCGCCCTGATCGCTGAGGTGGGCCGAAACGCTTTCGAACTCGAAGTCGAAGCGAGTGACGGAACCGTCAGCCTACGGGGGAACCTCGAATCGGCTGAACACCGCACGATCGCCCTCACCACCGTCCGGCAACTCTCCGGCGTCGACAAGGTCATCGACCTGATGAGCGTCGACGGCTAACGGCGCCCACGCGGGGACACGGCGCGGGTTCAACGCGCGGCCCGCCGGGGGCTGCGCCGCCGGGTCCCCGTCTATTCCGCGTAAGCGTTGAGCCGGTTGTAGAGCGTCTTCAAACTGATGCCGAGGAGGTCCGCCGCCTCCTTCTTATCGCCGTCCAGCGACTCCAGCGTGATTTCGATGAGCTTCCTTTCAGCTTCGGCCACCGACATGCCCGGACGCAGCTCAAGACCGTTGCTGAAGCGGGGGGCTCGTCCACTCTGGACCTCGGCCGGCAAACAATCGACGTCGACCTGTCCTTCGGCCACGATGAAGGCCCGCTGCACGGCATTGCGGAGCTCCCGGACGTTGCCCGGCCACGGGTGCGCATCCAGGGCCTCGAGGGCGGCGCCCGTGAACGCGACCTTCCGTCCGCTCTCTTCGGCGTGCTGATCCAAGAAATGCTTCGCGAGCAGCGTCACGTCGCCGCTCCGCGCCCGCAGCGGCGGGACGTGGATCGGGAAGACATTGAGCCGGTAGTAGAGATCCTGGCGCAACTCCCCGTCGGCGACCGCCTGCTCCGGATCCCGGTTGGTCGCGCCGACGATGCGGACATCGATATCGATCGGCTCCGTGCTGCCGACCCGGGTCACCCGGCTCGTCTCGAGGACCCGGAGCAGCTTCACCTGGAGCTCGGGAGCCATCTCGGTGACCTCATCGAGAAAAAGTGTGCCGCCGTGCGCCTGTTCGAAGTAGCCGCGGTGCAGGCGTTCAGCACCGGTAAAGGCGCCGCGCTCGTGGCCAAAGAGCTCGCTCTCAATCAAAGTCGCGGCGACGGCGCCACAGTTGACGGCGATAAACGGCTCTTGGCGACGGCGACTGAGGTGGTGGACCGTTTCCGCCGCGAGCTCCTTGCCGGTTCCGCTCTCTCCGACCACCAAGACGGTGGCGTCGGTCGGAGCGACTTTTTCGAGCAGGTCGTAGAGCTTTTGCATCGCGGTCGACTCGCCGACCATCGAGCCAAATCGGCCGAGCTGCCGGAGCGCTCCGCGCAGATCGAGGATCTCTGTCTTGAGGTCCTGGGTCCGGCCAAAACTAGCCAAGAGCGACAGGAGTCGAGCCTCATCAATGGGCTTGATGAGGTAGTCGTAGGCGCCGAGGCGCAGCGCTTCGACGGCGGTCGCCACCGACGCGTCGCCGGTCACCATGATGATTTCGAGGGAAGGATTCTCGCGGACGCCGTCGAGGAGCTCCGTGCCTTGACCGTCCGGCAGATAAAGGTCCGCCAGCACTAAATCCGGCTCCCACTGCTCGATGGCCCGCCGGGCCGTCGCCAAATCGCGGGCGATTCGCGTGGCGAATCCCTCGCACTCGACGAGGGCGGCGAGCGCCTGGAGCGTCGATTCGTCGTCCTCGACGACCAGGGCCTTCGGTCGCCCGTCGTCCTCACCCTGCGGGCCGGCTTGAGAGTGGCTCAAAGCTGGGCCTCCGGAGCCACCAAGGGCGCTAGGCCGCCGACGTCGACGGTGATCCAACGACCGGCCACACCGTCATCGGGAGCTTCGATCGAAACCGAGCCGAGGCGATCATCGCAACGCCAGAGCGGCTCAAGACTGGCCGCCAATCGCTCGGCTCCATCGCCGTTCTCCGGCCCGGGGCGACGAATCCTCACCCGAGCGCGTTCGGCCGCTCCGCAGCACTCGAAGACCACAACACCTTTCGAAGCGCAGGCCTCGATGGCCACCGCCGCCGTCGCCAAAAGCGCCGTCGCAGACTCCGCCGACCAGCGACCGCGGGGGGCCTCCACATCGGGCCGCCAGTCGACGCCGCGCTTCTCCGCGAGCGAGCTCAGCAGCGACGACGCCGCGGCGTAGGACGACGTCAAATCGTCGACCGCCTCGCCGTCGGCGCCCCCCGCCCCGAGCAGCGTTGCGGCGGCGGCGAAGCAGGCCTCCGTCCGCACGACTTCTTCCTCGGCCACCTCGAGCCATCGCTGGGCGCCACCCCGCTCTAGTGTCCGCCGGACCAGGGTGAGGTTGAGCCGGAGTGCGTTCAAGGGCGAACGCACGTCGTGGATGGCGACACGCCGCAGGGGGGCTAGGGCGAGACCGACGGCGCCGAGCCAGGCGAGCTTTCGAGCTGAGGCCATGGGGATCCCTCTCAGGACCAGCACTTATTTTCGAATCGATGGGTTTTCGGGCCCTCCGATCTTCCGTCAACCTTGTAAGTCTTGCAAGGACGCCGGCGCGATTCACCGCCCTGGCCCGTCCCCGGGGCCTCCACAGGCGCTGGAGGCTTTCTTCCAGACCACTGGCATGCACCGTGCATAGTTTCACGAGGCCTAGGTGGCCCAACCCGGCCGCCTCCCCGCCCCTGCGCGCAGAGAGCGTTAGACTTTTCGAGCTTTGGAGCTCCCGGGCGCCATCGGAACACAACAGCGTCATTCCGGCGCCCCGAGGTAGATCGATAGTGGCACTCAGACCCCTTCTTCAGGTTTCCCTTCAAGCAGAGCATGACGTGGTGCTCGCACGCCAACGCGTCCGCCAGGTGGCGGCGGAGCTCGGCCTCGCCGGCGGTGCGCAAAACCGCCTCGTCACGGCGGTCTCCGAAATCGCCCGCAACGCCTTTCAGTACGGCGAATCGGGTCGTGTCGAGATCCTGCTGGAGACACACGGCGACGACGGGACCCCGACGACGCCGACGCTGTGGGTGCGAATTCACGACCGCGGCCCCGGCATCTCAGACCTGCAAAATATCCTCGGCGGCACCGACCGCTCCAAATCCGGACTCGGACTCGGGCTGCGGGGGGCGAAACGGCTCGTCGAGCGCTTTTCCGTGACCTCCGAGCCCGGCTCGACCCGGGTCGACCTCGGGCAAACGATACCCGGCCGACTGCACGCGTCCCAGATTCGCGAGCTGATCGAGGAGCTCGCACGGGCACCGGAGGGTGATGCCTTCACCGAGATCCTCCAGCAGAATCAGGAGCTGCTCTCGATGCAGCAAGCGCTGGCCCAGGCGAATCAAGATCTTGAGGACGCCGATCACGCGAAAGATCGTTTCCTGGCCATGCTCGGCCACGAATTACGAAATCTCCTCAACGCCCTCCGCAGCAGCCTCGACGTCCTCCGGCGCAGCTCGGACCCGAGGATCCGCGAACGCATGGAGTCCCTCGCCGTCGGGCAAACGGATCACCTCCGACGTCTGGTTGACGACCTGCTCGACGCGTCCCAGATCCAGCGGGGCCAACTCGACATCCGCGCCGTGCCCCTAGACCTGCCGGTGGAAGTCGACGGTCTGCTCGAGTCGTGGCGTGAGGAGGTGGCGCGCGCCGGCCTCCGCCTCCGAGTCGACCGGCCGGACAGGGCGCTATGGATCCGCGCGGACCCGACCCGACTGACCCAGATACTCGGAAATCTCTTCTCCAACGCCTGTAAATTCACCGACGCCGGCGGCGAGATTCGGCTGAAGATGGAGAGCATCCACGTCCGGGGCCTCGGGCGACGGGCCCGGGTGACCGTGGCCGACACCGGGTGCGGGCTTAAGGAGCATGAGCTCAAGACTATTTTCGAGCCCTTTACGCAGGCCGCCGAAGCGCGACAGCGGATGACCGGCGGCCTCGGCTTGGGACTGGCCATTGTCGCCGGGCTGGTGGAATCCCAGGGGGGCCGGATCTGGGCTGAAAGCGACGGGCCGGGAGAGGGCAGCCTATTCATCGTCGAGCTCCCCGCCATTGACGCACCGCAGGAGCCCGTCACCTTGACCCACGCCGCCGGCCCACAACCGTTGCGAATTCTGCTGGTGGACGATCACCGAGCCTCCGCGGAAAGCCTCGGCGAGCTCCTACGCCTCGAAGGCCATGCCGTTGAGGTCGCGTTCGACGCCGCCCAGGCCCTTGAGAGGTACCGCAGCCAAGCGCCCGACGTCGTGCTTTGCGACATCGGACTCCCGGGCATGGACGGCTACGAAGTGGCGCGTACGCTGCGCCGAAGCGGCGACGAGCTGAGGCTCCTGGCCCTCTCCGGCTTCGCCGATCCCGCGTCGAAATCCAAGGCCCTCGAGTCGGGCTTCGACGCCCACCTGAGCAAACCGGTGGACGTCAGGGCGCTTCTCGACCGCCTCAAGAACGAGCCCGACGAGCGCTAGCCTTCCTAAGGAATCCCGGCGAGCCGGCGAGATTCAGGCCATCATGCCGCCGTCGATGCGCAGCGCTTGGCCGTTGATGTAGCTGGCCTCTTGGGACGCCAGGAAGGCCACCACCTGGCCAACTTCTTCAGCCGTGCCGGCGCGCTGCAGCGGCACCATCTGGGTGAAGCCGGAAGCGTCACCGCCGGTGGCGCGGTCGAGCAGCTCCGTCTCAATCGGGCCCGGCGCCACGGTGTTGACGCGGATGCCGAGACCCGCCACCTCGTAGGCGACGGAGCGGGAGAGGCCCTCGACGGCGAATTTCGACGCCACATAGGACGAGAAGGCCGGGAAGCCCCGGAGGCCGGCGACGGACGTGGTGTTGATGATCACGCCGCCGCCGCGCTTGGCGAGCTCGGGGATTTCCGCCCGCATCGAGTGCCAGAGGCCGACGTAATTCACTTCCATCACCTTCCGCATATTGTCTTCGCTCTCCTCGCCGAGCGGCGCCAGCGAAGCCCCCTCGATGCCCGCGTTATTAAAGGCGATATCCACACCGCCGAATTCTCCGACGGCGGCGGCGACGAGGGCTTCGACCTGGTCCTTCTGGGTGACGTCGGTCTTGATGAAGAGGGCCCGTCCGCCGAGCGCTCGGATCTCTTCGGCCACGGCTTCCCCGCGGTCTTCCCGCCGGGCGCCCAACACAACAGCGGCGCCGCGCTCGGCGAGGGCCAAAGCCGCGGCGCGGCCGATACCCGAGTTTCCGCCGGTGATCACTGCCACTTTGTCGGTCAAGTTGGAGGTCGTCATTCGGAGCGTCCTTTCTATAGAGCGCCGGGGATGGTCCGCCGGCGCCCGTGGGTTTGTCTGCGCTGGGGGTCGATACGGGTTGGGATCAAGATCTCAATCTGTACCAATCAGTCAAAATTAGGTTTAAAAAATCGACGGCCGGGGCCGCCACGGTTGTCTTGTCGGTTCGGAGCTCCGCCCAGCGGGCCAAGACTCCGCAAGGGAAGGAGCGTCGCTAAGCGCCGTCGAGGAGACACATGGCTTGTTCGAGCAGGGTCCGGACCGCCTGCGGATCGGCGCCGGAGCGAGAGTAAACCCGCATGCCGACGACAAAAGCCATCAATCCCTTCGCTTTCGAAGCCGCATCGAGGCTCGCCGGAATCTCGCCGTTCGCCTGTCCTTCGCGGATCCAGCCCGCCAGCAGCGCTTCGTGTCGAGCCACGGCGCGCTTAACGATCGCCTGCGCCTCCCGATCGGTGTGGGCCCGTTCAAGGGCGCAATTGAAGATCAAGCATCCGCGGAATCCGGAAGGTCCCACACATTCTTCGTAGATCATCTCGAAGTGTTCGCGAATTGCCTCGAGCGACGATTTGCCGCCGACGAACTCGCGAAGCTCCTGGAGACGACTCGTCGAATATTGCTCGAGGGCTCGGAGGTAGACCTCGTGCTTGCTGCCGTAGGTGTTGTAGAAGCTGCCCTTCTGGATACCCATCGACTTCAACAGCGCACTCATCGACGTCGCCTCGTAGCCTTCCGCCCAAAAAGCCTCGCCGGCCCTCTGCAGCGTCTCGTCGATGTCGAATTGGGTTTCTCGCGGCATGGTCAGTTCCTTCGCCAACCTTGTCCCGGCTGACAAAATCTACTCTAGACCATCTGTACCAATCAGTCAAATATAAATTCAAAAACGACGCAACCCCTAAACCGGGGACTACACCGAGACTCCCGTCCGAAGACTCAGCGTCCGAAGAAGTACCGCAGCTCGACGGTCACGCTCTGGCCGCCGACCAGCCGATCACCGGTGACCAAGCCTGAGGACGTCCGCTCGGCGTCGACGTCGAGCCACTCCGCGCCTAGCCGCAGGGGCCAGCGCTCGGGCTCGTAGAACGCCGCGATCGTCCACGCCGAGCCGGCGCCGTCATTCGGGTCGTAGCCCACGGATTCATCGAGTTCCACGGTCTTGAAGTCATCGTAGCGCGCCGACACGCGGAAGCCTTCTCCGCCGTAGGACGCGAGCACGTAGGTCGCTTCGTAGTCCAGCTTGACGTGGGGTCCGTCGGCGGGCCCCATACCCGTGGAGCCGTACATCCACTCCGCGGCGAAGCTCCACGGACCGACGTGGAAGTCGGCGCCGAGCAGGTCAAAGCGGGTGCGCCACGCATATTCATTGACGTGGAATTCGCGATCGCCGCGGTTGTCGTAGTGGGTGTATTGGATCGAGCCGACGTCCGGACGGCGGTAGCTCACAAAGCCGTTCCAGCCGACGCGGCCGTCGAGGTCGCTGCCGAAGGGGTTGGTGCCGCGCTCGTCTTGCACGTCGAAGGCCCCGCCCTCCATGAAGCCGCGGAGCGGCGGCAAGGGCGCATATTCGCCGTAAACGCTCAGGCGATCACCGACGGACCAGCCGCGCCAAGCGAGCAGCGTTCCGGAGGCGTCGTTGTTGTAGAAGGCACCGGCGCCGAAGCGGATCTCATCAGTGGCGCCCACCGCCAGGTGGTAGGCGGAAAGCAGCCCGGTGGGTCGCACCTCTTCGCCGACCCACGTGTTGAGGGCCGAGAAGCTGAGGGTATAGGGCGATGACCAGCCGACATCGACGTTTTCTTTGGAGGTCGGCAGCAGGAAATGTCCGAGGCGCAGGTGCCAGAGGTCCGCATCGCCGACGTCGAGGTTGAGCTCGGCGTACGCTTCAACCACCCCAACTTCTTCGCCTTCCAAGGATTCGGGCTCCGCGCGGGCCACCGCGTGCAGGTAGGCGCCCCAGCGCTCGGACGGTTGCCAGTAGAGCGTTAAATGGGCCTGGCCGAGCCCCGAAGACTCGTCGTCCTCGGCGCCGCTTTCGAAGACGCCGAATCCACCGTCGCGCCACGACGGCGCGCCGTCCACCGAGGCGCCGCGGGCCAATCCGAAGCCGCTCCACATCAAAGGGGACGGTCCGTCTTCGGCGGCGGCGGGGGCCGCGGTCATGAGGACGATTCCCAAGGCGGGGAGAAGGCCCCGGAACCGCCCACCGGAGGGTCCGCCGCGCGTTGGGGCGCGGCTCGGTCGGCTATGGCTTGGCATCACGCCCCAAGGTACGACCGCCGGCCCCCCTTGGATCTGCGCAGTCCGGCGACAATCCCAGGTCCCCGCCTTCGCGTAGCCACCCACCCCGTCCCCTTCGAAGAGGCCATTCTCCTTGTCTTTTTCATTGGAAATACAGGATTTCTGGGCCGGAGATACAATAATCCTCCCATCCGCATATGGGCAGCAGCACACCGATACGCCCCAGAAACGCCTCCGCCGACTTGCTTCGAGAATTCGATCTATGACCACAGCGCCGTCGACCACTGAATTGCCCCACTTCGATACCCCCCTCACCCGCGATGCGGGCATCCAGGTGCCGCTGATCTGCGGCGCCATGTATCCGTGCAGCAACCCGGAGCTCGTGGCTGCGGTGTCCGAAGCCGGGGGCATCGGCATTATTCAACCCTTATCGCTGGTCTACGTCCACCGCCACGATTTCCAAGAAGGCATGCAGCTCATCAAGAGCTTGACGTCAAAGCCGGTGGGCCTCAACGTCATCGTTGAAAAATCCTCAAAAGTCTACGAAGACCGCATGAAGCGCTACGTGGATCTGGCGATCGAGGAAGGCGTGCGCTTCTTTGTCACCTCCCTCGGCAATCCCCGCTGGGTGGTGGACAAAGCCGAGGCGGTCGGCGGCGTCGTTTACCACGACGTGGTGAACCGCAAGTGGAGCCAGAAGGCCGTGGACGCCGGCGTGCGCGGCCTGATCGCGGTGAACGAAAGGGCCGGCGGCCACGCCGGCGACCATAGCGCCGCCCGGCTGCTCGACGATCTCGGAGACCTCGGCGTGCCGGTGGTCGGCGCCGGCGGCGTCGGTGACGAAGGGGCCTTCGCCGACATGATGCAGCTCGGCTACGCCGGCGTCCAGATGGGAACCCGCTTCATCGCCACGGCGGAGTGCAACTCCCACGACGACTACAAAAAAGCCGTGGTCGACGCCGAAGAAGACGACATCGTTCTGACCGAGCGGCTGACCGGCGTGCCGGTGGCGGTGATCCGTACGCCGCACCTCGACCGCATCGGCTACAAGGCCAATCCGCTCGCCCGCTGGATGCTGCGCGGCCGCAAGACCAAGCACTGGATGCGCATGATCTATTCGGTGCGTTCCTTGTGGTCCCTCAAGAAGTCGGTCAAGAGCAGCTACTCCTCCAAGGACTTTCTCCAGGCGGGCAAGAGTGTCGCCGGCGTTGACCGCATCGAACCGGCCGGCGATATTGTGCGCCGCTGCGCCGCGGCCGCGGCCGCCCGTCGGCGCAGCGCCGCCGCCGCCGGCTGATCGGATTCCCGGTGGCCGAGCCCCTCAAGAAGCTCTCCTTGCTCGTCGGCAGCCTGACGCTCTCGGGCGTCCTGCTGATCGGCGCCTTCGAGGTGATCCAGAACGTGCGCTACCAGCAGTGGCGCAAGAGCTTCAAGGGCACTGCGTGGCTCGGGACCGTCACCGTCCCCTCCGACAACAAAGCGCTGATGTGGGAATACCGCCCCAACGCCACCCACAAGCGCATCACCACCAATGATTTCGGCTTCCGCGACGACCTCGACCGTCGTCTCGAGAAAGCCGACGGAACGCTGCGCATCGCCTTCATCGGCGATTCCGTCACCCTCGGTTACGGCGAAGAGGAATCCCATATCTTCGTCCGCCGCTTCGAAGAGGCATTCCGCTCGGCCCGATCCGGACAGTCGATCGAGGCGCTCAATTTCGGCATCGACGGCTATAGCGCGCCACAAGTCGGCGAGCTTCTGCGCACCCGGGTGATGGACTTCTCACCGGATTGGGTGGTGTATGCCCTTTGCCTGAACGACTTCGACTTCGCCACCAGCGCCGGCGACAAGGTCCGATACTTCCGCAAACCCAAGAGCTTCTTCTTGGTGAAGCTCGAACACCTGATCCGACGCCTCCGGGGCCTCGACTTCCACGCCTACAAATTTGAGAAAAACCGGGAAGAGGTGTTCGGCGAGCTGCTGCGGATGCGCGACATTCTGGGGCGGAGTGACGCCGGATTCTTGCTCGCCGTGATCCCGATTTTTCCGGTGGAGGTCAATAGCTTCGCCGGCTACCCCCACGAGGGCATCCACCGAGCCCTCGACGACTTCGCCGTCGCCAACGGTATCGGCATGACCGACGCCCTCACCGCCTTCCGCAACGCCGGCGGACCGCCGCGGGCCTACGCCAACGACGTCTGGCACCCGAATCGGGAAGGGCACCGGGTCATCGGCGAATCGATTGCCGAGATCCTCGATCGAAAGCTCGCCGATTCGCCCTAGCCTTCGAAGAGTTGGGCACCAGCTCAAGTCTCTCAGCGGCGGGATCGGCTAGCGCAAGACGCCCAGCTGCCAGTCCCACATGAAGCGGAACGTGGCGAGGAACTCGTCGGCGCTCTCGTCGCGGCCGGCGCGGACGAAGGTGTTGTCGCTGTATTCGATCGTCATATCCGCGATGCCTTGCACGAGCCCGAGGCGCACGCCGACGTCGATTTTGTCCCAGTCCCAGAACACGCTCGGCGTTGGAAAAAGCGGATCCGCGCCGAATTGCGGATCGATTTCCGAGTAGCGGAGCGCCGGGGCGATATAAGACAGCACTTGGCGGCCCCAGAGGGCGCCGATATACGGCATCTCGAATTCGTAGGCGACCTCCACCTCGTAGCCGTCACGCTCGAGGCCGCCGAGGTCCTGGTCGACATATTGCGCAAAAACCGAGAGGCTGCCCATGTAGAACCAGACCGTCAGGCCGAATTCCTCTTTCTCTCTCGAGGTGAGGGGCCTGAGGGGAAACCGATTCTCCGGTCCTAGCAAGATATCCAGATCGCCGCCGTAGACCGTGCCTTCGAGCTCGACCGTATCGGCCAAGTCCCGCTCGTAGCGGAAGGCGAGCACATCGAGGTTCCAGGTCTCTCCGCCGAAGCGGACGCCGAGCCCGATACCGCCTTCCGGGTTGTCGAAGTTGAGGTCGTCGAGCTCGACGTCGGCGTCATAGAGGATCGGGAATCCAGTCCCGAACTCCGAATTGGGGTACGCCGAGTAGCGGTCGGGCAGGGACGTGCCTTGGTCACCGGCCAATGCGTTGGGGTCCCGGTAAAAGACCGGGTTCCCTTGGGTGACCGACGCCTTGAGATAAAAGTAACGGCCGAGGTCGAAACCGGCCTCGATACCGACGTCCTCCGCACGGTTGAAGGACGTGCTCATCAGGCCGTAGCTTTCGAGGTGGCGATCGTCCTGGCGCTCAAATTTCGGAAACTTACCGAGCTTCACGTAAGCGGAATACCCCTCGTGGGTTTCACCGGGCTCGATTTCCGGACCGTAGCGCAGCCAGAGCTCGTCCACGTCCCACTCGTTGTCTTCCGAGGTCGGATTGCGGTTATGGAGATCGTAGAGGTCGATTTTCGCCTTTGCGCCCCAGTTCTCCCCCCACTCGCCTCGGTAGAAGACCGTAGCCGCGGAAAGCTCGAAGTGCTCGCCGGCGTCCGCGGTCTCGAGGAAGCCCCGCTCCACGCCCGACGGCGAAATCCGCGGGCCGAACGGAAACGGGCTCGGGAAGCGGGCGTCTTCGCTGTCGCGGTAGTGGGTCTTCACTTCAAAACCCACGACGTGGCCCTTGCCATCGTCGAGGGCCGCTTCCTCGTCGTCCCAGTCTTGGGCCAAGGCACCCGGCGCCCACGCTGCGGTCGCAACGAGGCCAGCGAGCAGCCAGTGGTGAAATCGAGTGCCTGGTCCCATGGTCAGCTCCCTGCGAGCAATTTACCGAGTGAGGCTTCGGGCGAATAGAGATCGCGGCCGTTCAGGCGCCCTTTCTCTTTGCCGTCGATGGTGATGATCGCGGTCGGAACGCCGCTGACTTTATTCTCGACCGCCACCGGGTCATCGCTCGGAGTCCGCGGCAGGCCGTAGTACTCGAAGGTCACTTTCGACGCGCCCGCAAGGGCCTCTTCCACCTTGATGACCTTCGGCACCAGGCGCGAACACACCGGGCACCAGTTGCCGAAATAGACCCGGACCGTCACGTCCTTCTTGACCGCCTTCAAAGTCGACAGGTGGCCCGCATTCGGCTCGTATTGTTTGGCCTTGAAGCCGTAGGCCGGGTTGTGGCTGATCAGCTTGGAAGGCGGGTGGATTCCGGTGAGGGGCGGCTTCTGCACCAGGTCGATTTTCTGCCCTTTGAAGTTGAAGGACAGGTGCTGCGAACCGATCGTAAAAGGCCCGACGGTCTGGAAGCCGGCGTCGGCGAGCAAATCGATGGTCCCCGCCGGCCGCTTGGCGACCTTCATGAAGCTCACTTGCTCCACCGTGCGGGTGCGGGCGTTGATCAAGAGCGGCGACGAGAGCTCCGGCGCCAGGATCAAGTAGGACGCCGCGCGCTCGGCGTGGAAGAGCTCCGCGGACTCGAGGACCTGGCCGTCGAGTTTGATCTCGAATTCGCCCGAAGGCTGGAAGTCCTTGAAGACGGCGTCGGCCGGTGCCTGCGCCGCCACGGGCGAGGCGAGCAGCGCCGCGGCGGCGAGTCCGGCGAAGTGCTTGGCTCGGCCCGCCAGGGTCGGGCGCTGGGTGGTGAAAGGCATATCGTTCTCCCGTGACCGTCGACTCGGTCACCGGCGGAAAGCTCCGACCTTCGGGCTCCGCAATCGATGACTACAGTGTCGTGGGTTGGCGTTGGATTTCAGGCTTCTTCGAATAAATCATCTTCGGCGGCGCCGATTGACGGCGGGCCACAGCGATTCCCGGCGTTCTGCGGCGGCGGGCGCTTCATACGGCGTTCTACGGCCCGTAGGCCTCATCCGGCGGTAGTCCGTTCCACGCCGCGGTGACGCGGCCGTCGGTGACCGTGAAGGAGCGCGGCAGTCGCCGGTAAAGGGGGCGCGTTAGCGGTTCCGGCGCCTCCCTCAGCTCGAAGATCGGGCCTTGGGAGAATCGGAACGTAAAAATCGCTTCGTCGTCGGGCGGGGTCAAGACCCAGAGCGACGGCGTTTCACCGGACATCGCGTCGAGGGCGCGCTCATTCAGCGTCGGCACAGCTTCGAGAAATGTCGTGTTGTCGAGCGGCGCGATGATGACCACGTGATCACCGTCCCGCAACTCCGGAAGGATAGCATCCATGCACACTTGCGAGTCTTCGGCGCCGGCGATGCAGTGTTCGAGGATATTCATATCCACATGCAGTCGGGTGGCGATGTGGTCGATCGGCAGCTCCGGCGCCCGCCACGCGAAGACGGTCATCACCAGACCGACGACCAGGGCCGCGACCGCCCGCCAGCGGGGCAGCACCGCGCTGGCGCCGAGCCACGCGAGCAGCAAGGCCGGCCCCATCAGGAGCAGGTCCTGCCAGAAGGCCTCCCCCGGAGTGCGCTGGACAAGATTTCCGAAGCAGCCGCAGCTCGACTCCACCTCGAGTCCCTGGGACCATCGCCAGTACTTTCGTCCGGTCAAGAAAACAAAGAAAAGCACGAGACCACTGGTGGTCGCCAGAAGCCACCGCCAGCGCACGGCGAGCAGCAGCGCAAAACCCAGCGCCCACTCGAGGAAAAGCACAAAGAGGGCGATGGCCGACGCGGGCAGCAGGATCTCGAGCCCTTCACCGCGGATCAAGTCGGCGAAAGACTCGGGGTCGATGGACTTGGCCCAGGCGGCCACCAGGAAGACGCCGCCGAGCATCACGCTGCCGGCGATCGAGAGGTACTGGCGCCACGCGGGGAGGTCGCCCGACGGGGCGGATGACTGGGGCTCAAGGTCGCTCATGGCGCGCATCTTAGCTCCTTTGAATCCGCCGTCTAGCCGCGTCGGCGCTGACTTTTTCGCCCTCTTTACGAGACCCGAGGGCCGCCCGATCACGCAATATCGATCCGCCCCTTGCCGATCTGGACCAGGGACACTTCGTTATAACGGTCCTCCGTCGGACCATTCTCAAGGCGCAGCACGCCGCGCGGGCACACCTGCGAGCAAATGCCGCAGCCGACGCAAGACGAGCGGATGATGTTCTGGCCGCGCTGCGCATACCAACGGACGTCGATACCCTGCTCGCAATAGGTCGAACAGTTGCCGCACGAAATGCACTGGCCGCCGTTGGTGGTGATGCGGAAGCGCGACTTGAACTTCTGCACCAGGCCGAGGATCGCCGCCAGCGGACAGCCGAAGCGGCACCAGACCCGGTTGCCCATCAGCGGGTAGAAGCCCGTGCCGACGACGCCGGCGAAGATCGAGCCGATGGCGAAGCCGTACCAGCTGCGCACCTGCCAGGCCTGGAAACCGGCGACGGAAACCGCCGACTCGGTGAAGAGATCCCACACCACGATGCCGGTCATCACCACGGCGAAGACCAGGACGCCGTGGATCACATAGCGCTCGACGCGCCAGGCCGTCCGACTCTTGTCGGAAAGGTGGCGGTACGGATCACCGAGGGTCTCGGCGAGGCCGCCGCAGCCGCAGACCCAGGAGCAATACCAGCGCTTGCCGAAGAAGAAAGCGAGGGCAGGGACCACGAGCGTCGAGAGGGCGATGGTCCAAAAGAGCATCACCATGCCGAAGACGCCATGTTTTTCGTAGCCGTCGATGCGGTAGTCGAAAAACGCCGAGTAGTCGAGCGGCCAGGAGTTCTTCAGGTCGTAGCCGAGCTCCGGCTTGTTGATCAGGACCATCAGGGCCGGGATCAGGAAAGCGAAGCCGAGCTGAAAGAACGAGACCGAAGCCGTGCGCACGAGCTGGTAGCGGCTATGGCGGTAGTTCACCGCCATGCGCACGCCCATGGTCAAAACGGCCGCGGTGTAGAGCATGCCGTAGAAGAACCACTGGTCCGACAGCGTGCCGCGCATGAGCTCGGAGATCGGATCGCCGAGCCGGATCCAGTCGGCGATCACCGCCGGGTAGAAGTAGAGCGCGATATAGAAGCCAATCAAGAAGACGCCGACGCCGATGCCGAGCCAACCCCGGCTCTTGACGCTCGATTGGAAAACGCCGTTGTTCTTGATGCCGCCGGGCTCGAGCCAGATCCTGGGCAGCGCGTAGAGCAAGCCGCCGAGCATCGACAGACCCACGGTCAAGAAGAACCACAGCGTAGGATTTGACGAGACCGGCCCGAGGCTCGCCGCGCGGACGAGTCGATACTGGTACTGACCGAAGTCGTACTCCCAGATCTGCGACCCCGAGTCGAGCCGCTCATTCGACTCGGTGAGCTCACGCTTGACGTCGGTGAGGAAGGCAAATTGGTGCGGATAGGTCTTGTCTTTGAGCGCCTGGAGCTCGCCGATCACGATCTCTTGGTGGTGCTGGTAGATTTCGTTATTGGCCGCCATCTCGGACAGGATGTCGTCGGTGAGCCGGAAGTCCGAGAGCAGGGGCACGAGCACGAAGAGGCCGAAGCCGACCAGGAAAACGCCGAGGCCGGCCCGGCGGACGAAGAGGAGAGGAGAAAAACCGTGGTGTTCACTCATCGTCGCGCCCTCACGCCGCTCGCTCTGAGCGCCGCAGTCGGAAGAGATTGCGGAGACCGCGCTTGCGTTTGAGCTTCAAGGACTCCCCAGGGAACTGCCGGTTGTAGACCTCGACGAGGTCGGCCTCGTGCTGACGGTAAAACTCGGGGTCGAAATTGACCACGCCGAGGTTCTCGAGTACGTAGCGCAGGGGTTTGCGGGCGTCGAGCCACTCCTGGCACACGTCGTGCCGATAGCGGATACCCATCACTTGGTAGCCGATTACCGGCCGTTCTCCCTCGTCGAGGTAGTTCAAGCGAATCAGCTTCTTGCCCCCCGGGTCCTTCCAGACCAAGGTGCCTTCGCCTTCGTCAGGCTGGCTCGGCACCTTGCCGTAGACCTGCCATTCGAGGTCGAAGAATTTGGCCGAATTGAACCAGGTTCCCGGGTCGTAGCTCAGATCTTCCCCCGTGAGCACCCGCGCCACGGTCTCGCCCATCATCCGGCCGGTGTACCAGAGCGGCTCGACGGGACGCCGCCCGGGCAGCGGATCACGGATTTGCGCGCAGTCTCCGATGGCGTACACACCCGGCACCGAAGTCTCGAGGGAGTCGTCGACCAGGATGCCGCGGTCGCATTCGACCCCAGAGGAGCGCACGAATTCGATATTCGGCGAAACGCCGACGGTGAGGCCCAGGAACTGACACGGGATCGTGGACCCGTCTTTGGTCACGGCCGCCTTCGCCCGGCCGTGCTCATCACCTTCGATGCGGTCGAGCTCGGTCCCCAGCCGCAGGTCGATGCCGTTGTCCCGGATTTCCTGGTTGATCATTTCGGACTCTTCGGCCGGAAAGACGCGCTCCATCCACGACTTCTCCCGCACCAGAAACGACACCGGGATATCGCGGGAGTGCATCATCTCGGACATCTCGATGCCGATCAGTCCGCCGCCGACGACCACGCCACGCTCGATGCCTCGCGTGTAGCGCTCCATATTCTCGAGGTCCTGGAGGCTGTAAAGCCCCTGTACGCCGTCCAAGTCCTGACCGGGCCAGCCGAATTTGTTGGGCTTCGAACCGGTCGCAAGGATCAGGACGTCGTAGGGGATCTGACGACCGTCGGCGTCGAGGAGCTGCCGCTGCGCCGTATCGATCGCCTGGATCCACGTGCGCAGGAGCCGGATCCGATTTTCTTTCCAAAAATGATCCTCGTAGGGCTTGGTGTTCTCGTACGCCATATGCCCCATGTAGATGTACATGAGGGCGGTGCGCGAAAAGAAATGATCGGATTCGCCCGAGATCACCAGGATCTCGTCATCGCATCGCTTCCGCAGATGTCGGGCCGCCGTGATGCCGGCGACGCCGTTGCCGAGAATGACGATTTGTCGCATGGGGTGTAAAGCTCCTCCGTGGGGCTACCGCGCCAAGCCGGCGCCGCGAGCACGACGGTCCAGATGAATGCCGGGTCGGGGCCGGTCGCGCCATGCGTACAGTGCGACGACCGTGCCGGGGTGTGTGTCCAACCGACCCGTTCCTTGTTGCGACCTACGGATCCGGATCGAAGTCCGGATTCCCGTCGGGGGGTGCTGGAGATCCGACAAGGTCGACCGCGGCACCCGCTTTTTTGCCAAAAAATAATGGCCTAGTGTAACAGCGCACGGCGGGATAGAGGGCGTATCCGGGCCCACAAGGGATGGCGACACCGGTAGACTTTGCGCATGTTCTTGCCGGTCGGCGATTCACCAAATCCCAAGGGCACGCCGTGGGTCACGTGGACCTTGATCGCCCTTAACGTCGCCGTCTATCTGGCCCTGCTGCCGCTCGCCTTCGAGCCCGCGGATCCGCGCACTCCGGAAGTCCAGGCCTATCTCGAAGCGCTGGTCGACGAGCGGGGCGCAGCGCCGACGGCGATGAGCCGCGGCGACGTCGTGCGTTTCGAATGGGGCGCCAAGCCAAAAGACCTAGCCGCCGGGCCCTCGGCGTGGATCACCGTCTTCACCGCCATGTTCCTCCACGGCGGGCTGCTGCACCTGCTCGGCAACATGCTCTTCCTGTGGATCTTCGGCGACAACGTCGAGCACCGTCTCGGACGGGTGGGCTTTCTCTTGGCCTATCTGCTGACCGGGGTCTTGGCCACCGGCGGCGACGCGATCCTGCGCTGGGGCTCTTCGATTCCGGCGGTGGGCGCCTCCGGGGCGATTTCGGGTGTGCTCGGCCTCTACTTCGTCCTCTTTCCCCACAACCGCGTGCGGATTTACTTCTTCTTCCTGCCGCCGTTCTTCTTCAGCCTCGGAGAAATTCAAGCCCGATTCGTCCTCGGCGCGTACCTGATCCTGAACAACGTGCTGCCGCTCCTGCTGACGATGGGGTCCGGCGGCGTGTCCTACGGCGCCCACATCGGCGGCTTCCTCGCCGGCTGGTGGCTCGCCCGCCAAATCGCCGCCGAGCGCCCCCTCCAGCCGCCGGAGCGGGAGAGCGCCGCCGCCGGACCGAGCCTCCACAGCCGATTCCGCGACGCCCTGTGGACCGGTCGACTCGACGACGCCGCCGCCTACCTCTTCGACCTGCCCAAGTCCGTATCGCGCCGGGCCCTGACGGCTGCGGACAAGGTGGCGCTGGGTGATGCCTTGGTGGGCGCCGGCAGGGCCCGCACCGCCCTCGCCGCTTACCAGCGCGCCCTCGCCGACCATCCGAACGCCCGCGAGCGCGTCGCCGCCCACCTCGGGGCGGCGCGCCTACTGCTCGCCGCGTACCGCCTGCCGACCGCCGCCTATCAGCACGTTTACGCGGCGATGGAAGCGGACCCGACGCCGGCCGAGGAGGCCGCGGCCCGCGACCTCCTGGAGGAGCTCCGCACCGGCGTGCGCACCCTGCCCCGCACGAGCTGGTCGCCGTAGCCCGGCCGGGCGAAGGCGGGACTAGTCGCCGTCCGACGTTTACTCCGCAGGTGCTTCCGCGCCGTCGCCATCCCCGTCGGGAAGGTCCTCCCCGACGCCGGCGCGCAGCAGCTCGAGGGGACTCATCATGCCCCCCGCCGACTCGGGTAAATCGTCCGAGAGGCCGAGGCCGGTCTTGACGCGGCGGAGGTCACGGAGCCGGGCGGTGACGATCCGCCAGCCGTCGGCGGTCTCGGCGAGCTCGTAGAGCGCCCGGTAACGATTGGTCCGCAGGTGCTTATGCTCCTGGTGCGAGACCACGCCGCCCACTGACCAATCCGCCACCACCTGCACGACGCCGGGTTCGGGCTCGGCCACCTCGATCTCCTCGTAGTCCACCCGGACCACGCGGATCGCCGTCTGCTCACGCCCCATGCGCACCAAGGTCGTGTAGTGCTCCACGTATTGATCGGTCAGCAGCCGCCCGGAGAAGCTGGAGGCGAGGTGGTCGTGGATCGCGTCCCGGTCAAGACCCAGCTCATAAACCCGATAAACCGGCTCGTGGAGGCCCTTGAAGAGGTCGGCGACGGCGGCGCGGTCCAGCGACGGCGGCGGACCGCCGCAGCCGGCGAGGGTGGCGACCAGGACCGCGGCCGGGGCCCAGGATCGACAGCGCCGAAACGTCACGGCGCCTCGCTCCTTTCGAGCACCAGCTTCAGCCGCCGAAGGCGCGGATCGACGCTCCAGCGCCCGGTCTCCGGGTCGAAAAGCTCGTCGTCGGTGGCGGCGAGTATCGGCTCCGCGGAATTCGATATGACCGCCCACGGCGCCTCGGCGCCGACTTCGGCGGAGAGGTAGATGAATTCCCGTGGGAAGACCTCCATATCGATCCTGAGGTCGAGCCGCTCCGCACGAAGGGTCGCCGGGTCTTTGGGCACGAATTCCATCAGGTAGAGGAAGAAGGTATCCGTGCCGCGGCCGTTCGCCTCGCCAGGCACCGGTCGCCACTCCCCCGCCGCCCGTCGACCGCCGACCCGCAGGCGCAGCTCCCTCGACAGTCGGTCAAATTGACGCTGCCTAAAGAGCGCATCGCTCGACTCGTCGATCTGGTTCGGGTCGCCGTAGAGCTCGAGGAATTGCCCCAAGATCCGCTGCGTCGGCACTTCGACGGCGACGACCACCGACACGCCGTCGGGCCCGGCCTTCACCAGGGCCCTCGACGAGTAAAAGTCGGCGTCGAAGGGGTGGGCCCCGGCGACCGAGGCCGCTAGCCACAGGCCAAATGCGACGGCCGAGCGCACCGGCGCTCGGCAGAAATCAGGACTCCGAATCGTCGACCTCCGCGCCGTCGGTGGGTGAGGAAGAGGTGCCCTCCGCGGTGGCTTCCGGCCCGGCCTCCGCCGGTTCGCCGTCTGCGGGCTCGGCCTCAAGGGATTCGCCGTCTGCGGCTTCGCCATCCGCGGAGTCGCCCTCCGCCGACGGCAGCAGCGCTTCGAGGGCGTCGAGGTCCGCGTCGAGTCGCGACAGCACCTGGGCGTAGGCCTCAATGGCGATTGTCATAGCTTCGAGGGAGCGATTTTCCACGGCCCACCGCAGGCCCGGAAGCATCCAGGCGCCGTAGCCGGAGTCCGGGTCGGTCGCCGCGAAGAGGTTTCGGTACCATGGGCGCTCCGGCAGGCCTTCGGCGAAGAGCCAGCGGCGCTCCAACTGACGATAGAGGCTATTGACGGACCGCAGGTCGGCGGCCGACAACTCCCCGCCATCGGCCGCTCCGCGCACGGCCGCGTCCAGGTCGGCGGCGCGCGCGACGTAGGCCGCGGCGCGCCCGTCCAGCTCGTCGAGGAGGGCGCCGCCGCCGTCGAGCAGCGCCGGGGCCCGGGAGCTTGCCCGCTCCCGCAGGGCCGCGCTGTGCACCTGAAAGTCGCGACCGTAGCGCGCCGGATCGAGCGGCAGCACGGCGTCACCCGCGAGGCGCGACACCAGCTTGACGACGTATCGCGCCAGCATCCGGGCCCCTTCGTAGTCGTCGCCGACTACTGATCGATACCAGTGCAGATCTTCGTAATTCGAGTGGTAGGACACCCCCGGACTGCCGCCCGCCGCGACGCTCACCGACGGCACGCCGACGTGGCAGTAGAAACCCACGTGGTCAGACCCGCCGCCGAGGTTGCCGAAACGCGGCTCGTCGGCGCCGTCGGTCCACGCGGTGTGGATGGTCGTGCCGTCGACTTCGGCGTCGACTTGCGCCACCTCGCGCGTGACCTCTTCGACGAGGCTCTTGAGCGTCGGGGACGAGGAGGCGCGGAATTTTGTGCCCATCGCGGCGCCGTCGAGGTTGATGTAAGCGACCGCCTTTTCAAGCAGCTCGTCGTGCCGTCCCTCGACCCATTCCGTCGAGCCGATGATGCCGTATTCCTCAGCGCCCCAATTGGCGAAGACGAGCGTCCGCGCCGGCCGGAAACCCCGAGCCGCCGCGGCGGCGAAAGCCCGAGCCGCTTCGAAAACGAGAATGGTGCCGGAGTTCGGATCACCGGAGCCGTAGCTCCAGGCGTCGTGGTGGGAGCCGATGATCACCCACTCATCCGGCGAGGTGGCGCCGGGCAAGAAGGCCACGACGTTGGCCGTCTCCACCTGCTGGCGCTTCTGCTCGACCTCGAGCCGCAGACGCAGCTTGCCGCCGCCGTACCGGTAGGTCAGCGGCAGGCCGCCTTGCCAACCGGCCTCCACCGCCTCGCCTTCCATGCGCCGGAGGATGTCGAACGCGGCGCCCCAGCCAATTGGCTGCACGGGGATACGCGGCAGCGCCACCGTTTCTGGATCCAGGCGCTCGGCGCCGGAGGCCGCGTCGGTGAACGGCGTCAGGGGATCACCGGGGTAGTCCAGCGTGAGCAGGGAGCCGCGCTGGATATAGCTGGAGTTGGCCCAGCCGCCGTCGTGGTAGGCGGGTCCGCGGCCGTAGCCCGCATCCTGCGGGTCGGTGTAGATCACCAGGCCGATGGCGCCGGCGTCAGCGGCGAATTTTTCCTTGAAGCCCCTGAAATTACCGCCGTAGCGGGCGATCACGATTTTGTCCTTGACGCTGATGCCCAGCTCGCGGAGGCGCTCGAAGTCCTGGCGGGTGCCGTAGTTGGCGTAGACCACGCCGGCGGTCACCGTGCCGCTCGCGGCGTAGGCGTTCCAGCCGATCATCAGGTCAGGGTTCTTGCTGTAGGGATTGTCTTCGATCACCCGCTCTTTGATTTCCAGCGAGACCGGCGGAGCCGCCGCCGGCCCGAAGATCGAGAGGTCCTCCCCGAGCTCCGTCGGCGAGGCCACGATGTCGAGACGGGCGCTCACCGGAAAGGCCAGCAGCGGACTGAAGCGATGGACCTCCACGTCGAGGTCGAAGGACTCGAGGTAGCTCGCCATCTTGTCGATCAAGCGGCGATCGCCGGCCGTGCCCGCCACATGGGTCTCCGAAGAAAAGCGCTCGTGCCAATCCGCGAGGCGAACGGTCGCCGGCATGGCGTCCACGAAGCTTTCGAGGTCGGTGGCGGCGGCGAGCGCTTCGGCGGCGAGTGCCGTCGGATCTTCAAGCGCCGGAGGTTTGGCGTCCTCAGGCGGAGCGTCCGAAGCGTCGGCGGCGGCTTCAGACGCAGCCGCGGATTCGGCGTCACCGTCGGCCTGTTGGGCGTTTATGGAAGGCGCCCCGAAGGCGCCGAAGCAGAGCAAGGCAACGAGCAGGAAACGAAACGTCATCGGGGGCCTCACGGGGACTCGAGCAGCCCTTCACGTCGGGCGATCTCGCGGAGAAAATCAAAGTGGAAAATTCCGGCGGTGCAGCCGCCGGCGAAGAGCAGCGACACGGCGTAATTGCCGACCGGCAGCGCTTCGAGGGCGGTGATGGGGCGCGCCGGTTTCTTGAAGGTAATCTCGCCGCCGCCGTGGCCTCGGCAATGGGCGCACGGGCAATAACCCTGGAGCAGGTCGTAGGTGGCGGTGGCGGTGGCGCCGTCACTCCAGGTCAAGCTCACTCGACGGTCTTCGGGCTGCCGCCGGAGCTCGGTCAGGTGGGTCTCGGTCCGCGGATATTCCATGGAACGGGATGTTATCGCGCGGCGTCGCGGAGGGCGGTGGCGGCGTCGAGCAAGCTGTCGAGATCTTGGCAGCGATGGGCTTCGCCGCCGGCCCCGGTCAACACGAAGCTCGAATCGTCGACCACAACCTGGATGGCGCCCTCCCCGGGCGATTCGCTGCGGGCGTGGACCACTTGAAAACCGAGTCGTTCGAGACCGTGGGCGGTCCACCTCGCCACCCGACCATCGCCGTGGAGCTGCACCGTACCGCGCCGACGCGTGGGTAGGTGGAAGCGGCCGGTGTCGCGGTCGAACTCGACGCCGCGGCCGGCGAAGGCCCGGCCGAGGGCACCGTTGAGCACCAGGCTTTCCGGGGCTCCGGTGAGCAAGCCGTCCTGCGACATCAGCCAGATGCGGTCAGCACTGCGCAACGCGAGGTCGACGTCGTGGGTCGTCAGCAGTACAGATTTACCGGCGGCGTGGGCGAGGCGCCGCAAGATCCTAAAGATCTCGAGGCGCCTCGGCACGTCGAGGAAGGCGGTGATCTCGTCCAGCAGCAGGAGGTCCGCCTCCTGCGCCAGGGCCCGCGCCAACAGCAGCTTCTGGCGCTCGCCGTCGGAAAGCTGACCGAGGGGCCTCGGCGCCAGCTCGACGCCGTCGACGGCTTCGAGGGCGCGCTCGACGGCCTCGTGGTCTTGCCGGCGGAGCCGCCCCGTCCACGGCGAGTGCGGCTGGCGACCCAAGCGCACCATTTCGAGACCGGGCATGCCGAGGGGGGCGTCGCCGTCGGTGAGCACCACCGCCAGGCGGCGCGCCCGCTGGCGCGGCGGCCAGCCGTCGAGGGGCTGGCCCTCGAGCTCCACGTCGCCGTCAAGGGCCGCCTGGACGCCCGCCAGCGTGCGCAGCAGGGTCGACTTGCCGGCGCCGTTCGGGCCCAGCAGGCAGATCAGCTGCCCGCGCCTCAACTCGAGATCGAGGGGCGCCGTCAAGGCGCGATCCGGGCCGCCGGACCCGGGGTAGCCCGCCACCAGGCCCGTGGTCCGCAGCGGCGCCGCGGTCCCGGACGACGAAAAAGGCCGGCCTGAAATCGGCCGGCCTTCTGCGGGTCTTGCGGTCTTCGGCACGTGGCCGTCCCGGACCTCGAGCCTCAGCTCTTTTTGGCGCCGCGCTTGTACTTGCGCTGGAACTTCTCGATGCGGCCGGCGGTATCGACGAAGCGCTGCTGGCCGGTGAAGAAGGGGTGCGAGCGCGACGTGATTTCGAGGCGGACCACCTGGTGCTCAACGCCGTCGATGTCGCGGGTCTCACCGGTCTTCACGGTCGAGCGCGAAGTGAATTCGTCGCCCGAGCTGGTATCGATGAACAGGACCGGGTGGTATTCGGGGTGGATGTCGGCTTTCATGGATCGAATCCCCTCAGCACGTGACGTCTTCGAGCCGCAGCCCTTCGTCGCGCAGGTAAGGCAGCAGACCCTTCTTATTGACGGTGCGAAGGGCGCGGGTGGAAAGTTTGACGCGCACCCAGCGGCTGAGCTCGGTCACGTAGATCCGCTTTTTCTGCAGATTCGGCCGCTGCCACTTGTTGGTGACGTTATGGGCGTGGGAGATATTCTTGCCGGACAGCGGCTTCTTGCCGGTAATGGCGCATTTCCTGGGCACGGCCCTAACTCCTGGTCGTGGTTATCTGAAGGTGAGCCCGGGAGCCGGCTGCGCGGCTCGCTCTGGGGCAGTTGAGGCTTGAGAATTTTGCGGCGTGTAGACGCACCGCTGGCGGGATCGCGGATTGTATAGCACCCGACGGACCGGATCAAGGCGGACGCGTCCGCCGTCTGCCGCCGGCCCATCCCCGGGCCAGCGAACCAGGCGCCGGCGACGCAAACCTGCACGGCTCGGCGATTGGCTGGCGAAATTCTGCAGCTGGCTGCACCTCGAATCCTATCGACAAACTTGGGGCGCAGCCCCCCGTAGAGGACGGCACTAAGATCCGCAACCACCAGGAGTTCACCTGCATGCTTCCTCTTCGGCTCGCGCTTCGCCAGCTGCGCCTCTATCCGGGCTACGCCGCCGCCGTCATCCTGACCCTGGCCCTCGGCATCGGCGCCAATACGGCGATCTTCAGCGTCATCCACGGCGTCTTGCTCGAGCCGCTGCCCTACGAGCGAGGTGAGGAGCTCGTCGTGCTGCAACAGCGGGCCGACGACGCGCCGCAGGTCCCCATGTCGATCGCCGAGTTCTTCGACTACCGCGACGCGAGCCGCAGCCTCGACCTGGTCGAGTACCACAGCATGAATTTCACCCTGCTCGGGCAGCAGGATCCGATCCGCGTCTCGACCGGCGTCGTCTCCCATGACTTCTTCGGCGTGCTCGGCGTCGAACCTCGCCTCGGTCGCTTCTTCAACGAAGACGACGAGGAGCACGGCGCCGAAGCCGTCCTGGTCTTGAGCCACGGCTTCTGGAGAAGCCGCTTCGGCGCCAGGGGCGACGTGGTCGGACGGGTCTTCGAAATGAACAACCGACCCCATACCGTCGTCGGCATCCTGCCGCCCATTCCGCAATTTCCAAACGACCATGACGTCTACATGCCGACGTCAGCGTGCCCGTTCCGGGCCGCCGGCGCCCAGGCGATGCACGAGAACCGCGGCGCATTCCGCAACTTGACGGTCTTCGGGCGGCTCCGGGACGGCGCCGCCCTGGAGACGGCCAGCGCCGAGGCCCGAGGCATCGCCGAAC
>JBCDKB010000015.1:0-38269 GCA_038747035.1 Acidobacteriota bacterium
CCGATTTCGTACATCAGCCCAGAGCGCTACATCCAGCACAATCTCGCCGTCGCCGATGGCCTCGCCGGATTCGGTGAGGTCATGAAGAGCGCCCCTCCGGGCGGCTTCAAGGCCGAAGTGGTCAGAGCTTTCGAAGATGGTGACTTTGTCTTCACCCACACCCGGTACGACTTTTTCGGCCCCAAAGTCGGCTTCGACATTTTCCGCTTCGAAGACGGCCTGATCGTTGAGCACTGGGACAACTTGGCCGAGATTGCACCGCCCAACCCCAGCGGCCGGACCCAGCTAGATGGACCCACCGCCGTCGGTGACCGGAGTCAAACCGAGGCCAACAAGCAGGTCGTTGAGGCGCTGATCAACGAGGTCTTCCTCGGCGGAGGAATGCAGAAGATCGCGGACTACATCAGTCCGGTGACCTATGTGCAGCACAATTCGAATGTCGGCGACGGGCTCGAAGCCCTGGGCAAGGCCTTCCAGGATCCAGAGGCTCCTGCCATGGTCTACCGGCGGCTGCACAAGGTCCTGGGCGAAGGCAATTTCGTCTTGAGCGTCTCGGAAGGCTCGCTTGGAGACGAGCCCACGTCCTTCTACGACCTCTTCCGTCTGGAGGACGGAAAGATCGTTGAGCATTGGGACGTCATCGAGAAGATCCTCCCGAAGGCCGAGCGCAAGAACTCCAACGGCAAGTTCAACTTCTCGGGGACCGACCTGGTCGGCAAGCAGATCAGGCATCGGTGGACGAAAGGCCCATTCGCCGGCGCGTCTTTCACCACGCTTTTCTGCTCCGAGAGCCTGATGGCTTGGAACAACACATCGAATCCGGAGGCCATCACGTCCGACCGAGAGGCCTATGTGCGGACCGAGCTGGCGGATGGCGTCGTGCAGCTGTCCTGGAAGGAAGATCCCAAGAAGACAAATTTCGGCCTGATCTGGACCCTAAACTTCAACACCCAGACCGTCTATGGGGTGATCGTCAACGCCTCGCCGACTGAGAACGTGAATCTCGAGGGCCATTTCGAAGTCTTCGACACGCTGGAGGTGGGTGAGGGCCTGAACGGTTGCCCTTGACGGAACCGGGCCGCCGCGGGCGAGACCCTTCGAGCCACTAGCCGTTGGGTTCGATCTCGTACCCCATCGACGGCAGTGAACCGTCCTCGCCCTCACCGTCGCCGGGCTCAGGGTCGGCGACAGTGAGGGCCCCGAGCGCATCGCGGAGGCCCTCGATTAAAGACACGACCGCGGTGGCGAGGGGCGCGAGCGGTGAGATCCCTCCATCGGAGGACGATCCGTCTTTGGCGAAAACGGGCGCCGCCGTGGCCATCATCAGAATCGAGAGGCTGAGGGTCCAGGCGGCGAAGTCTTGGCAGCGTCGGCGGCTCGGGCGTTTGGAATGTGGGGTTGTCATGGAGATCTCCGGATTCTGTTAAAAGGAGAAATCTCTTAATAACAGAGAATCGGCGCCTTCGTCAGCCTTTGGGTGGTCCTCCGCTCCGAGAACGTGCCGCGTCGTAGCCGAGAGCTTCGCTATATCCTCTCGGCATGAGCACTCCCACCCGAGAAGAGCTGGCGGAAGCCGAGGCTTTCGCCGTGGATGCGGCCTTCATCGCCGGTCAGCGCACGCTGGCCGATTTCCAAACGCCGGTGGCGGTCGATCGCAAAGGCGACGGCACCCCTGTGACCCGCGCCGACCGCGGTGCCGAGCAGAGCCTGAGGGAAGCGATAAAGAAACGCTTCCCGGCGGACGGCCTCGTCGGCGAGGAGTACGGAGACGAAGCGGGGACCAGCGGACGGACCTGGATCCTCGACCCGATCGACGGCACCAAGAGCTTCATCCACGGCGTTCCGCTCTACGCCGTCCTGGTGGCGCTGGCGGTGGATGGGCGGGCCGTGGTCGGCGTCATCCATCTGCCGGGGCTCGGCGAGACCGTCAGCGCGTGGCGCGGCGGCGGCTGTCGCTGGAACGGGCGACGGGCGCGGGTTTCGACCACGCCCAAGCTCGATGCGGCGATGGTGGTGACGAGTGACTTCCCGGGCGTCGAAGAGCAGCCGGGGAGCCGGGGCGAAGCGGCCCGGCGTCTTTATCGGGCGGCGGGGCTTCGCCGGACCTGGGGCGACGCTTACGGCTACGCGCTGGTGGCGACGGGCCGGGCCGACGTCATGGTCGATCCGATCGTGGCGCCGTGGGACGTAGCGGCCGTGCAGCCGATCATCGAGGAGGCGGGCGGCCGCTTCACGAGCTTCGAAGGCGAAGAGACCGTCAACGCCGGGCACGCCGTCGGCACCAACGGCATCCTGCACGCTGCAGTCTTGGGGCTGCTCGCGGGGGATTCGCTGTGACTCTGCCGCGCCTAGGGAAGCATCTGCTTGTCGTCGCCGCGCTGCTGGCGGTCTCGACCCCGATGCTCGGCGAGGACGCCGGATCGTCCGTCAAGCCGCCGGACGTGTTGTGGAACGCGGCGCAGGGCGGTGACCTGGCCGGCGTGAATGCGGCGCTGGACGCGGGTGTGCCGGTGGATAGCGCTCGGCGCTACGGCGCCACGGCTTTGCTGATGGCGGCCGGCGGCGGCCACCTCGAGGTCGTGCGGGCCCTGCTCGAGGCCGGCGCTGATGAGAATGTCGTCGAGTCTTTTTGGGGCTCCTCGGCGCTCGGCAAGGCCATCCAGGGCCAACACGTCGACGTGGCGCTCCTGCTGCTGGAGTCCGGCGCCTCCTTCGACTCCTTGACCTTTTACCAGGGTCTTTTCTCAGGTCGACCGGATATCGCCGCGGCCATGTTCACGGCGCGCCCGATCTACACCTTTGAGAAAGACGACGCGTTGGCGGCGGTGCGACCGATGGGGCTCGCCGAGACCGTCAAGGGCCTGGAGGCGCTGACGACCGTCGACGAGGTGCCCACCGTCAAGCTCACCGACAGGGATCTCGATCGCTACGTGGGCATCTTCGGCGTCGAGGGGAGCGAGGCCCCGCCCCGGGAAGTCAAGCGGCGCGACGGCCAGCTCGTGGTGATCATCGACGGCAAAGAGAGCGCGCTGCGCCCGGTCGACGAGCGTCATTTCCGCACCGGCGCCGACGCCGAGACGGCGGTCTTCTTTCTGCTGCGCGCCGGCGTGGTGGACGGCTTCACGTGGGTCGCCCGCGGATTTCCGCCGAGCTCGCTGCGGCGTCTAGATGACGCCGGCTTCACGGTCCAAAGCTCAAGCCCCGACGCGGCCGCCGGGTCGCCCCGGGCCGCGGCCGAGCGCGGGCCGGACCGCGCCTGGCCGTCTTTCCGTGGCCCCGGGGGCAGCGGCGTCAGCGACGGGCACGGGGCGCCGGTCTCGTGGGATCTCGAATCCGGCGCGGGGGTGAGCTTCCGGGTCACGGTGCCCGTACTTGGTCTTACACGTCCGGTGACTTCGGGCGGCCGGGTCTACCTGCCCACGGCCGTCGCCGATGGCGAACAGGGCATCAATACCGGGCTCGGGGGCGATCCCTCCTCCGCCGAGGACGCCGGTGAGCTGGATTGGCGGGTCCTCGCCTACGACGCCAACCACGGGGAGCTCCTGTGGAGCCGCAGCCTGGGGGTGGCCAAGCCCGGGGCGCAGCGCCATCGCAAGTCGAGCCACGCCAACTCCACGGTGGCGGCGGACGGCCGGCGGGTCTTTGCGGTCTTCCCCACCGCGGGCCTGGCGGCCCTCGACGCCGAAACCGGCGAAGTCTTGTGGCGGCATGACCTCGGGGATCTCTCCTCAGGGACCGCCGACGGTGTCTTCGAATGGGGGTTCGCCAGCTCGCCGATCCGGTGGCGCGACCTGGTGATCCTGCAAGTCGATATCCACGGCGGCTCCTACCTGGCGGCGTGGGACGCAGAATCCGGAGAGCAGCGGTGGCGCCGGGAGCGCGACGAGATCCCCACGTGGTCGACGCCGTCGGTGATGGAGTCGGGCGATCACGTGGAGCTGGTGGTCGCCGGTACGGTGAATCGAGCCTACGACCCGCGCACGGGCGCTGACCTGTGGCAGCTCGGCCCGAATTCTGAGATCGTGGTGGCCACGCCGGTGGTGGGCGACGGCGTCGTCTACTTGACCTCGGGCTACCCGCCGATCCGTCCGATCTACGCCGTCCGCGCCGGACATCGCGGCGATCTTTCGCTGGGGCCTGACGCGTCTTCAAGTCCGGCCGTCGCTTGGAGCCACAGCCGCGGCGGCGGCTATATGCCGTCACCGATCCTCTACCGCGGACAGCTCTATATGCCCCACCCCAATGGCCGCTTGGTGGCTTATGACGCGAAGACCGGAGACACGATTTTCCGGGCGCGTTTCAGCCAGCGCGGCACGATCACCGGCTCCCCGGTGGCCGGAGACGGCGTGATTTACGTCCCGAGCGAGGAAGGTCTGCTCTACGTCATCGAGGCGGGTTCGAAGTACCGTGAGCTCGCCGTCCACGACATGGGCTCCGGAATCTTGACCACGCCGGCGCTCGCCGCAGGGCGTCTTTACGTCCGCACCCTCGATGAGCTCATCGCCCTCGGTGAGGCGCCTTCCGGCAGCGACGTCGGCGACGACTCAGAAAGCGCGGCGGCCGCAGAACCGAGGCACCCCTAAACCCGTAAGGTGAGGACGATGGCACATATCCAGCGACAAGAGATCATCGATGCACTCGTCGGGGCGGTCGGGCTCGGCGCCGTGTCCACGTTCGGCGACTGGCTGTGGACCCACTACATTCCCGACGGCGCGGTGGTGCCCGGGATCCTGCATGGGGTCGTGATCTTCCTCGTCATCGCACTTTTCCTCGCCTGGAGGGCCCAGCGCGCCGGCGGGGATCCGGCTCGCATCCGCCAGCTCATCTGGGGGCTGCCGGTGGCGGGGGCCGTGATTGCGGCGTCGTTCTACCCGCTCTTCGGGGTCCTCGGCTACCTGGGCTCCCTGCTCGTGACGTGGGTCGCGATGTGGTGGGTGCTGGCGTGGCTCAACGGTCGGGCCCGAAATGTCGATGAAAGTGGTCTCGCCACCGTGACCCGCGCCGTGGCGGCGGCGGTGGGCTCGGGGCTGGCATTTTGGGCTATTTCTGGCATTTGGACCGAGGCCCAGCCCGGTGGCCCCAACTACGCGTGGAATTTCGTGTGCTGGAGCTTCGCTTTCTTGCCGGGTTTCGCAGCGCTCTTCCTCGTCACGTCTGCGCCTTCCGGCGAGACCCAGACCCGGTAGAGCCCATGGGACCGGGCAGTTCACCGTCCGAGCAGCCCGCGAGAGACCAAGCTCCCTAGAGCCCGCTGAGCGCCGAGGGGTCCGACCTCGCCGCGGCGGCCTCGGAGGCGATCGCTGAGTTTCTGCTCGGCCCTGGCGGCGGGGCGGTACTGCCTGCGCGGATGAAAGCGGCGTGGCGCCAATCTGCACTGGATTGGGTCTAAACGCGCCGTGCCACCCGGATTTTCTTGCTGGAGGGTCTGGTCAATGTTGTCCGTCTATTAAGAATCTCCGACCGACAAGTCGAAGATTCTTTGAAAATCGTGTCACCCTATTCGCACATTCTGTGCCTCATTACTGAGAAGCAGAGCATGAACCACCAGGCACAGAGATCCTGTGCCGCGACTTGGAGGTGACACGATGAAGATGCGTGTATGGCTACCCCTTGTACTGGTGGCACTGCTTTGGGTGCCCACTGTCGCCGCGGACGACGCCATTGACGTGCCGAACCCGATCGAAATCGTCGTCTCATGGGTGACGTCGATCTGGACAGATATCGAAGCGACGATCCGCGGGCCCGAGGGTCCGGAGGCGCCGTCACCGGCCGCGAATGAAGAATTTCCCGGCGAGGAGGAGGACTCGCAACCGGGAATCGGGCCTTGGGTTGAGCCGCACGGGTAGCCCCTGCCCCGGAGGTCTCGAGGCAGCGGCGCTATTCGGCCGCCGCCGCTTGACGTCTAGAGGCTCTTGATCTTTGGCCCGTGGGCCGCCAGATCCCTTTTGATTCTGTCCACAAACGTCCGCGACGGTCTGCGTTCGCTCCGCCAGCGTCCCAGGGCTTCAAGGAGCTTGGGATCGCTGGTGGCCTCTCGCAGCTTTCGGTCGGTCTCGAGCCGGACCGCTTCGAAGGCTTCCATTTCGTCATCGTCGATGAGGACGGCGGCGAGGTCCAAAGACACCAGGGCGAAGAGCTCCGGAAGACCCATGGATTCGAACATGCTGCGGGCTCGGCCGAGGAGCCGAGCGGCGTGGCGAGCGAAGTGGAGATTCCTGTAGAGCAGACCCTCCATCCACAGCAGCTTGGCCTTCAGCAGCGAGCGCGGTTGCGTGCTGAGGGCAGCCCGGGCCTGTTTGACCAGAGCGCGGACTTCGTCTTGGTGGGCGAGGGTCGCGCCGAGGCTCAGGGCGTGGCTGAGGTTCGCCAGCGCCGCCATGGCCGTTTCCTGCCCGCGGACGGTGCCGGCGTCGAGCACGGTGAGCGCTTCAGCGAAATGGCGAAGCCCGTCGGGGATATCCGATTGCAGCTCGCAGCGGCAGATGCCGAGACTCACCAGGGCATCGGCGAGGCCGTTGCGGTCGTCGCAACCGCGAAAAGCCTGAACGGCGTCCTCCAGGGCCGGAATCGCTAGCGGGTCCCGCTGACTGAGGAGGAAGTAGCCATGGCGGCGGATCAGCTCAGCCTGGGCGTCTTGGCTGACGGTTTGAGTCCGGGTGAGCGCAAACGCGGCTTCGTAGTGGCGTTCCGCTTCGAGGTAGTGGCCGACAAGGCGGTACAGGCTCGCCAAGACGACGATCGAGCGGACTTCGAAGGAGTAGCGGACTTCGAACGATCTATAGGTGCCGGCCCCTCGATCCACGGGGACCCGGCGCGCGAGCTGGGGTGCATGGAGCGCGAGGTCGAGACCTTCCCGGGGAGCGTCGAAGGCGAGACTGTCACACCGTTCGAGGTAGAGCTCCAAGAACGGGACGGTCCAGTAAATGTCTTTGCTCGTCACCTTCGCCGCGTTCTGGGGGGTCACTCTCTTGAGTCGACGTCGGGCGTCTTTCTCTTCAGGCGACAACGCTGGCCGTGGCATGGGGATATTCTCTCACCGATTCCTCTTGTCTGTCGAATCGGCGACGGCATAAATCGGGAGAAACCCGGGAATTCGCGGACTGGGCCTTGACAGGCAGAGCGAGGTGCTGAAAAATCAGCACATGCGGATTTTTCAGCACTTCAGCAGCTGCTCGACTTCGTCCATCCCGCCGATTACGTTAAGAACGGAGCCCCGATGCCCCGAACACCGCATGCCGACGCCGACGCCGCGCCGTTCACCCCTGAATCGTTAGAGCAGTTGAGCCGCCGTGAGCGTCAGATCATGGACATTCTTTACCGACTCGAGGACCCCAGCGCCGCTGACGTGCGCGCCGCGATGGCGGATCCGCCGAGTTACTCGGCCGTCCGCTCGGCGCTCGCCTTGCTCGTGGAGCGCGGTTTGGCCAGTCATTCCCGCGACGGCCAGCGCTATCTCTATCGGCCGACGGTGCCAAAGAAGAAAGCCCGCCGCTCGATGCTCGCCCACGTTCTCGAAACTTTCTTTGAAGGTTCGCGACCGCAGGCGGCGCTGGCGCTTCTAGACGACGGAGACGTGCGACTCAACGACGAGGAATATGAACGCCTCCGCGGGTTGCTCGAGGAAGCGCGCGATCGAGGTGAATCGTGAGCGGCGTCGCCGCGTGGTCTCCGCTTTTCCTGGAGGTCGTATCCATCGCGTGGCGCTGGACGCCGCTCTTTCTCGCCGCGTGGCTTTTTTCCTTCGCCATCCCCTCGCCCCGGGACCGCCGGCGGCTATGGGCGGTTGTGCTCCTTGCGCTGCCGGCGGTGCCTCTGCTCCATCTCCTCGCGCCGACCTGGAGCCTGCCCACCGGGCCGGCGACGCCGGGTCGCGTCTGGGACGAAGCCGCGGCCCTAGTCGCACCGGCGGCGACGTCGTCGCAGGCCGTCAGCGGCGAATCTCTGTCATCGGCGCCAGCGACGGCGAAGGATCTTTGGCTACCGGCTCTCACTGGGCTTTGGCTGATCGGGCTGGTGACCCTGGCTTCGCGGGAAGCTCTATCCCGCCTCAGCACCGTCGTCACGGGACGTTTCTCCAATCAAGCCCCGGAGCGTGTTCGGGAGGAAGCCGTCGAGGTGGCGCGGATCCTCGGAGTCCAGAGACCCGATGTTCGCCTGGGTTCTGTGCGCGTCCCCGTGCTGTGCGGGGTCTTGAAGCCGCGGGTGGTCTTACCCGCCGCCGCAGCGTCCTGGCCGACGGCACGCCTTCGGGCCTGCCTGCTTCACGAGCTGGCCCACCAGCGCCACGGCGACCCTTGGCTCGATGTCGGCTCCCGGTTTTTGGCGACGACTTTCTTCTTCCACCCCGGGGTCTGGCTGGCCCGTCGGGCGCTGGCCCAAGAAATGGAGCAGGCGGCCGATGCGACCGCTGTTAACGCGGGGAGAGCCGGCGGCCTCGATGAGACCCATTACGGCCGAATTCTCCTCGATATCGCCCGCCAAGCGGGTCGGTTTTCCCCGGGACTGGCGATGGCGCGGCCCGGCGGCCTGGAAGTGCGGCTCCGCTCCTTGCTCCGCGGGCCGCGGGCCACGCCCCGATGGCGCTTGGTCACCGGCGCCGCGCTCTTGGCGGGGCTGGCGTTAAGCGCCGCCGGTCTTTCTTCGGAGGTCGACCGGTGGCTGGGCGGCGGCGACGGCAGCTGGCTGCTCGAGTGCGGCGACCACGGACAGTGCCAGTCGATCCAAGCGGCGGCAGAAGGTCTCTTGGAGAAGTCAGGCCGCGACGGCGCCGTCTTGGTGCAGAGCGTCGACACGGGGGAGCTCCTGGCCTACGCGTCCCGCGGCGCGACGCCGGTCCCGCTGGTGCCGCCGGCTTCCGTCGCCAAGCTCAGCCTGGCGACGCTTTGGTGGGAAGCCGGGCTCGGTGATCAAAAAGTGCCTTGTCCCAAGCGATGGACGAGCGAAGGCGGCGCCACCGTCGGGGCGATCAAGGACCGCGGGGAGCTGATGGCTCCCCACGAAATGTTGATCCACTCGTGCTCCACGGCGGCCGGGGCCATGGCGGTGAAGCTCGAGGAGGAAGATGGCGTTGAAGCGATAGCGGAAGGCTTAGCGAACTTCGGTTTCATGCCGCGGGACGGAGGAGCGCCGTGGCTGCCTTCTTTCTTGCCCTCCCCACGGCACGATCCGGGGGCCGAATGGGAATCGCGGCGCCCAGCGCTGGCGGCGACGCTCGGTCGAGTGGCGACGACGCCGTTCCATGTCGCGTCGTTCGTGCAGGCTATCGGCCATGGGGGTGAACGACTGCCCATGCGGCGCCCCGGCCAGGACGCCGGCCGATCGGAGCGGCTGATGTCGTCCGAGACCGCGGACCGTCTCCGCCGCTCGATGGCCGCCGCGGTCGCCGAAGGCACGGGCCGGCGGGGCGCCGAGGCGCTGCGCGGTGAAAAGTGGCAGATCCTCGGCAAGACCGGCACCTGGGCCCGCGCTGACGGCGGTTACGATGGCTGGTTCGCCGGGCTCGCCGCCGACGGCGAGCGGCGACCCCGCTTCGTGGTGGTCGCTTTCCTCAGCGAGGGCGGCCTCGGCGGCGGTGAACCGGTTCTCCTGGCCGCCGAGCTCACCAAGGCCCTTGGCCGTTCGGACTGATCTCGTAGAAACTGAGCGCTTGTTAAGATCACGCCGCGGTCACCCGACCGCGGCGTTCCCCGCTTAGTGCTCATAAAGTTAGCGGTCCCACCGGCGTTCGGTCCGACGTCGGTCACGGTAGAGGCCATGGATCTTGAACGCGCACGGCGCTTCCACACCCTGCTCGACAAGCTGCTCGAGCTCGAGCCCGCGGATCAGTCAGATCTGCTGGACCGCGAGTGCGGTGATGACAACGAGCTGCGACGGGAGCTTGAAGAGGCTTTGGCGGCAGAAGCGGCGGAGATCGACGGCATTCTCGAGCCGCCGCGGCCGATTCCACCGCCGGTGCCCCAAAGCAGCACGTCGACGAACCGGCCGACGACCGCCGAGCTGACCTCGACGTCGGTCCGGCGGCAGCTCCTTGCCTCCGGCGCGGCGCCGCTCTTCGTCGCGCTCCTGCTCCTCACGTTCGCGTTGGTGGGCGGGGCCGCCCGGGGCACTCACCAACTGCTGTCGGGCGTGGATCCCCATTTTTCCTTCGGCTCATGGACTGGGGCATTGCACTTCGTCGATCGTGACGTCTGGCCCGGCTTGCGAACCGGCGATGTCATCGCCGCCGTCGGGTCGGAAACGGTTGAAGGTCGCCCCGCGGTCCTGCGCCGAGCCATTCTGGATCTCGAGCCTGGATCTAAGGCGGCTATCGAGGTCCGGCGTCCTGGTTCGCCGGAGCGCGTTATCGCCGAAGCTCACCTCGAAGGATTCACGGCCCTCGAGCAGGTCGTGGGCTGGTCGCGCCTGGCGATCGGGTTCTCGCTCCTGGTGATCGCGCTGATCGCCCTGGCTCTTCGGCCGCGGCACCACGCGGCTCGTTTGTTCTTGGCGCTCTGCGCCTCCCTCGCGGGATATCTCCTGGTCTATTTGGCGCTCTTCCCTTTCCCCCGCGAAGCACTGCTCTTTGAGAAGCTCTGCCTTTTTCTCACGGTGGGCACGTCGCTGCATCTCTATGCGGCCTATCCGCAGCGCCTCGCCGTCGCCCGCTGGATACCGCTTTTCTATGCACCATTCGCCGTAGCGTGCCTAGCGGGTCTTCTTTATCGCTCGGACTGGGCGGCCGGGGTCGGCGAGCTCCTGCGACTCGCGCCCCACGTGGCTGTGCTCGGGGCGGTGCTCTCGGTGAGCTTCGTCGGGCTTCAGATTCGTCAGGCGCGGATTCGGCGCGAAACCGTCGCTTTGGCGCAGGGCCGGGCGCTGCTGGTGGGGATGGTGGCGCTGGCGGCGTCCGTTCTCTTCGATGTGGTGCCGGTCCTCAGCTCGAGCATCGCGTGGATGTTCAATTCGACTGTGGTGGTTCTCTTCGCGGGCATAGTGGCCTATTCGATCGTGCGCCATAACGCCCTCGACATCGACCGTTTCACGGCGGCTCTGGTGGGCTATGGCGGAACGAGCGTGATCCTTGCGGCGTTTTTCGCCGGCGCCGTCATCGGCATCCCGGCTCTTCTGGGTCGCGAATTCGATTCGCCGCTGGTGACGGCTGCCATTACCGGAGCCTGTTTCTTGGTTTTTCAGCCGCTCCACCGCCGCTTGCGGCTCCGCGTCGATCGTCTTTTTTTGCGCCACGAGCGGGACGAGGGTGTGGAAGTCCGGCTGATCCACCAGCTGTCGTCGCAGGTGCGGGTCCGTGAGCTGCCGCAGGCCTTCCGCGCCGCCATCGAGACCCTCTCGATTCTCGGGGCCTCGCGTATCGAGTTGTGGGCGCGGACGCCCGGCGGCGTCGCTTTTTCCAGGCTATCCGCATCCCTTGAAGAACCGCCGCTTCGACCCTCAGTGGAGCTGGACGGTGCCCTCGCTGGGGCGCTCCGGAGCGTCGGCGTCGGCGGGGTCGAGTCCCTGATCGACGTGCCTTTCGAGGCGCCGGCGCAGGAAGAGCTTTGGCAGCTCGGTCTGGCGCTGGCGGCGCCGATCTCGACAGAGGAGCGCCTCGAAGGATTCATCGCCGTCGGCCGGAAAGAGAACGGGACCGCCTTCGTAGAGCGGGACCGCCTCTTCCTCGAGGCCGTGGGTGCGCAGCTAGCGATCGCCATGGACCGCAACTGGCAGCGGGCCCAGCGGATCGGCAGTTACGTGCTGCGGGAGCGCTTGGGCACCGGCGGCATGGCGGAGGTCTTCTTGGCCGAGAAGCAGGGGCCCGGAGGATTCGGCCGGCGTGTCGCGATGAAGCGGATCCTGCCCCACCTCGCTGAGCAAGAAGACCTGATCGCTATGTTCCTCGACGAGGCTCGTCTCGCGGCGCGTCTGCACCATCCGCATATCGTGCAGGTCTACGACATCGAGCAGCACGAAGAGAATTACTACCTATCGATGGAGTGGCTCGACGGACCGTCCCTCAAGCACTGGTCGCGGGCCGCCGCCGAGCGTCCCGAGTTGATGCCGCTCGAGGCGGCTTTGGCGATCGGCGAGGCTCTCTTGAGCGCCCTTGACCACGTCCACAGTCTGCACGACGACCGCGGAGAGTCGATGGGATTAGTCCATCGAGACGTGAAACCCGCCAATGTCTTGACGAGTCGACGGGGCGACATCAAGCTCGGGGACTTTGGTATCGCGAGGGCCGAGTTTCGGCTCTACCAAACCGGTCCGGGCATGTCGCGCGGGACGCCGCCTTTTATGGCGCCTGAGGTCTTGGACGGCCGCCCCGCCACGCCCCGGTCGGACCTTTTCGCGGCCGCCGCGGTGCTCTTTGAGGTCCTGTCGGGGAAGACGGCTTTTCCGAAGGGGCCTTTAGAGAGCACCAGACCCGACCTGCCGGCGCGCTACGGAGCGGCGGTCCAGCGTCGTTTCGAGGTGTTCTTCAAGCACGCTTTAGCCATGGATCCGGAGGTGCGGTTCACCAGCGCCCGCACCATGCTCGATGCTTACTTGGGCGCCGCGGCCCCGACGGGCCCCGCTTCCCAGCGCACCACCGCGGAGCTCCTGGCGCGTCTCGTTCCTTGACGGGCGAGGCGGGTGACGCCTTAGTTTTCGTTGCGCAGGCGGGCGACAATCCGCTCCCGCAACGTCTCTGGGGCCGTCTCGCGGATGCACTGCCGACGCACGATGGTGACGATGCGGCGGGTGTGTTCGCCGACCTCAGCGCAATCCGGACAGACCGACACGTGGCGTTGAATCGCCACGGTGAGCTCGCGTCCCGCTTCGTCTTTCGTGAAGACGAGCACATGTTCTTCTTTGACCTTGCGGCACTTCACGGCGTGGCCGACCCTCGTTGTGGCAATCGTCGGGGATCCAGGGGGCTTCTTCGTGTGCGGCGAGTCCGGCCCGGGTCTTCGGGTCCCGGACGGAGGCTTGTTCCGGCAAGCCCGGACTCCGGCATTCCAAACCCGTCGACGCGAGACGGTATTCCCGAAGTCATTCGCCGTCGTCCTTCGAACGCATCCTGCGGGGGGACTTGTCGTCACGTAGGTAGCCGTAGTTGCGGGCGTAGTCGAGCAGGGTCTTTTCGAGCTTCCGGCGACCGCGGTAGAGACGGCTCATCACCGTGCCCACGGGCACCTCGAGAATGTCGGCCGCTTCCTTATAAGAGAATCCTTCCAGGTCGACGAGCAGGATCACCATGCGGTAGTCCTCCCGGAGGGCGTCGAGGGCGACTTGGACGTCTTCGTCCATGACTTGGTCAAGGGCCCGCTGCTCCGGATCCTTCTCTCGCGGGCGAGCGTCGTCGTTGACCATCGACTCGAAGGAATCTTCGATATCGGAGAAGGCGCTCTGCTGCGGCTGGTTCTGGCGTTTCCGGTAGCCGTTGATGAAGGTGTTCTTCATAATCCGGAAGAGCCACGCCTTGAGGTTGGTCCCCTTCTCGAACTTGTCGTAATACTTATAGGCCTTCAGGTACGTCTCTTGAACCAAGTCCTGGGCGTCTTCGGCGTTGCGCGTCAGCCGGTAGGCCATGTTGTAGAGCGAGTCGAGGAACGGGATGGCGGCCGTTTCGAAGTCCCGGTGCTCTTCCGCTTTGACGGCGCGCTCCTCGGACTCAGACATCGCACCCGACTCGAGGGCGGCGTCTTTGACCGCATCGGGCGTGGATTGGCCCGTCGGTTGTGAATCAGAAGAGGTGCTCATCGCGAAGACCTTCTAAGAAGGACGTCTACTCTATCCGTCGCTGTGCTCGATGTCATCGAACATCCTAAGACTTTGTTCGCATCACGAACAAAGTCCGCCCGAAAGGGTTGTGCGGCCAGATGACTTTGTGCAGAATAACGACGCCCGCACAATGACCCCGACTTCTTAGGCGCCATCCCGTGACGAAACCACCACGTGATCGACGAGCCAAGAAGCTCCGGGGGGTCAGCCTCGGCGCCGAACTCGCCGCCACCCTCGTTGGCTTTACCCTCTTCGGCCTTTGGATTGACCGCACTTATGACACGGCCCCGCGGGCACTCCTGATTAGCCTTGCCATCGGCACCATAGGTGGCTTCTACAACTTCCTCCGCTCTGCCCTCCGCGAGCTCCAGCCGCCTCCCACATCAACTACGCTTTCCGCCGCGAGTCGGCCACCCAACAAGCCCGGGACTCCCCAGACGAAACGGCTTCCCACGCCGACCGGGTTTGTCGACATAGATTCTCCCCCTGCAGCTCGCTCTCGATCCCAAGACGAGACGACATCATGAAGACCTCCCCCGAAATGTCCACGGACACGTCCGCCGCCCCTGCCCGCGACGCCTACCTGCGATTCTTCCTGCTCGCAGGGGCGACCGCTTTAGGGTTGACGGCCCTCGGCTTTTTGCCGACGCGTGCCTTGGCGGGGGACTCGGCGCTGGTCGCCATGGGGGTCGCTATTGTGGTCGCCATGGCCGCCTCCGGAGCCGGGACGTTACCGGTCTACTTCGCGCGCCTCCAGCCGCCGCAGAATACGGTGGGCGCCCAGCTCGGCGCCATGGCCCTTCGTCTGATGCTGGTCCTGGCCCTCGGCGCCTCGGTCGCACTTTCTGGACTCGTCGCGGTGAAGCCCTTCTTGTTGTGGCTCGTCATCGCCCACGCGGCCCTCCTGGTCGCAGACACGCTTTTCGCTCGCACCATGGTTCTAGAGAGCGTCCGGCGCCATGAGCCGGCCCACTCCTGAATATCCTGAGGTCGATAAGAGATGAATTTTCAGGCTGCCGGTGACAACCCCCTCAGTCACGTCGTTCCGCATCCGATCAAGCAGATCCCCCTCGATGCTGGCTTCTTGACCCCCAAGGGGCTGCTGACGGTGGTGAGCGACCAGATCGTCATCATGGTCTTAGGTGCGCTGCTCCTGTGTTTGATCTTCCCCGCTTTGGCGCGTAAGCGTCGCGGTGAAAGTGGCCTCGGGGCGCTTATTCCAGGTGGCTTCGCCAATTTTGTGGAAATGATCTGCGAATACTGGCGCAAGGAAGTCGCCGAGCAGCACCTCGGTCCGCACACCGACAAGTTCATCAAATACATCTGGAGCGCGTTTTTCTTCGTGCTCACTATGAACCTGCTAGGGCTGATCCCCCTCGCCGCCGTCTCGCCCATTGTCCTGGACCTGCCGATCGGCGGCACGCCGACGGGCAACATCTGGGTGACCTCAACCCTCGCGATCATGACCATGTTCCTAATGGTGTTCAACGGCCTGCGCTACGGCGGCCGCGACTACCTGGCCCACTTCTCCCCCGGGCCGGCGCTCATGGCGCCGCTGATGATCCCGGTCGAGGTGATGGGGCTTTTTGCGAAGATTTTCGCCCTCGCCGTGCGTCTCTTCGCCAATATGGTCGCCGGCCACGTCCTGCTCGCCGTGCTGCTCATGCTGATCCTGAAGGCCGGGCAAGCCCTCGGCCCGGCGATCGGCCTCGGCATCGCCATCCCGATTGTCGTCGGCGCCGTCGCCGTCACGATGCTCGAGATCTTCGTCGCCTTCTTGCAAGCGTTCATCTTCACCTACCTGACGACGCTCTTTATCGGCATGTCGGTGAACCTGCACCACGATGAAGCGCACTAAAGAGACGAATCGCAACACAACTTCCTTTTGAAGACTTACTGAGGGCTGCGGCCCGAAGTTGAAATCGAAACCCCCAAACCATTCCCGTAGAGGAAGCTGACCGCGCCGTCGCTGCATCCGCAGCGGGGCGCGTAACCCGAGTCAAACGGCCGGTGGACCCGGCCCGAGGCCACGAAAGGACTTAGAGGACTATGAACAAGAAGCTCGCTAAGGTGTCGCTCATGATGGTGATCGCGGGTCTGGCCCTGATGGTCGCCCCGGCTGTCTTCGCGCAGGACGGCGGTGAGACGGCCGGCGCCCTCGGCAAGCTCGGCGGCCCGATCGGCGCCGGCCTCGCCGTGATCGGCGGCGGCATGGGTATCGGTCGTATCGGAAGCAGCGCCACCGAGTCCATGGCTCGCCAGCCTGAGATGGCCGGTCAGATCTCGACCGCGATGCTGATCACCGCCGCCATGATCGAGGCGGGTCTGCTCTTCGCCGTCATCGTCGGCTTGCTGGCCTCCCTGTGATCCTCGCGGCGAACCCGGCGCCTCGCCCTGCGGGCGCGCCGGGCTCGCATCGCTTGGTCTCCGCGGAAATCGCCGCGGCGGCCGACGTTCACGATTGACGATTTCGAGGATCTGACGATGCCAGAGACCGTTAAACAACGAGCGCCCGTTTCCCGTGCGCTCACGGCGCTGGTGACACTGGCGCTCATCGGCTTCGCTTCCCCCGTGCTGGCTGCCGGCGGCGGTGGTGGCGAGTCGAGCATTTTCGGCGGCGACCTCGGCAACGTGCTGTGGACGCTACTGACCTTCGGCCTGACGATCGTCGTGCTCGGCAAATTCGTCTGGGGGCCGCTCCAGAGCATGGTCGCCAAGCGCGAAGATTTCATCCGCGATTCCCTGGAGCAGGCGAAAGCGGATCGTGAGGCGGCCGAAGCGCGCCTCGCCGAGTACGAAGAGAAGCTTGCCGAGGCCCGCGCTGAAGCGACTGCCCTCGTTGAGGAAGGCCGCCGCGACGCCGAAGCGACCCGCATTCGACTCGAGCAGGAAGCTCGGGGCGAGGCCGAAAAAATGGTCGAACGGGCGAAGCGAGAAATCTCCATCGCTCGCGAAACCGCCGTGGCGGAGCTCTACGAGCACTCCGGGCGGCTGGCGACTGAAATCGCCGGACGCATCGTGGGCCGGGAGCTGCAAACGTCCGACCACGAGAAGCTGATCAGCGACGCGATCGAAGAACTCTCGTCGCACAGCAAGCCGAACTGAAGATGCCGAGATTCAACGATAAAGAGCTCGCCGTCGCCAGGGTGTATGGCCGCGCGCTTTTGAGCCTGGCGGATAACGCCGGCCAGGCGGAAGAAGTGCTTGAAGAGCTGATGTGGCTCGCGGACTACGCCAAGGACGACGCCGGGTTCTCCCGTTTTATTTCGAGCCCGACGGTCGATGAGAACGAGCGCGGAGCTTCTCTCGAGAAGATGTTCCGCGGCCGTCTCTCCGACCTCGTCGTTGACGCGCTCCAGGTCATCAATCGTAAAGGGCGGATGGCTCTGCTGCCGGCGGTCGCGGAGACCTACCGGCAAGACCACCGCGACCTGCGCGGTCACGTCGATGTGCACGTGCGCACGGCGGTGCCGCTCAGCGACGGCCTGCGTCAGAAAGTCCACGCTGCAGTGGCGGGCTATTCCGGCCTCGAGCCGAAGCTGCACGAAAGCGTCGACGAGTCCCTGATCGGCGGCATCGTGCTGCAGATCGGCGATCGCAAGATCGACGCGAGCGTGAAGAACGAAGTCCACCGATATCGCAAACTCTTGCTCGCCCTCGCCGAGCGGGAGATCCTCGGCGACCGCGAAGACGCGCTGATCGAGGATTGATCACGACCCGCCTGGCACGCACCAGGAGTCTTTGAGAAGGAATTAGTCGATGAAGTTCAAGGTCGATGAAATCTCTTCGGTGATCGCCGAAGAGATCAAGCAATACCGGAGCGAGATCGACGTCGCCGAGGTGGGCAAGGTGCTCGAGGTTGGCGACGGCATCGCGCGCGTCTATGGCATCGCCAATGCCATGGCCGGCGAGCTCGTAGAATTTCCGCAGCGTGAGCAGTTCGGCCAGGTCCTGAACCTGGAAGAAGGCTCGGCGGGTGTCGTGATTTTGGGCGACTACCTGGAGATCCGGGAAGGCGACGAAGTTCGACGGACCGGCAAGCTGCTCTCCGTGCCGGTGGGCGACGCGATGGTCGGCCGCGTGGTCGATCCGCTGGCCCGTCCCCTCGACGGCAAGGGCGTGATCGAGACCCCGGATATCCGGCCCCTCGAGTTCAAAGCCCCGGGCATCGCCGCCCGTCAGCCGGTGACCGAGCCGATGATGACCGGTATCAAGGCCATCGACTCGATGATTCCGATCGGCCGCGGCCAGCGTGAGCTGATCATCGGTGATCGTAAGACCGGTAAGACGGCGATCGCCATCGATGCCATCCTGAACCAGAAAGACACGGGCGTGATCTGCGTCTACGTCGCCATCGGCCAGAAAGAGTCGACGGTGGCCAGTGTGGTGGAGAAGCTCCGCGAGTACGGCGCCCTGGATTACACCATTGTTGTGTCCGCGTCGTCGTCGACGCCGGCGCCGCTGCAGTACATTGCGCCTTATTCCGGCGCCGCCATGGCCGAGTACTTCATGTACAGCCAAGGCAAGGCGACCCTGGTCGTCTACGACGATCTGTCCAAGCAGGCCGCGGCTTACCGTCAGCTGTCGCTGCTGCTTCGCCGCCCGCCGGGCCGCGAGGCTTACCCGGGTGACGTTTTCTACCTGCACTCCCGCCTGCTCGAGCGCGCCGTCAAGCTGCGCGTGGAGTACGGTGTCGTGCCGAAGGATACGGCCGAGGATTCGACCGACCGGAGCCTGGTCAAGAATCATCCCGATGGCCTCAAAGCCGATGCGGACCACCGTCCGGATGATGAGGACGGCCTCTACCACCGCGACGAAGGTCACGAGCGGGCCGAGGCGTGGCTCGAGTCGCTGGCGGATAAAGACAAGTACCGGATCCACCGCTTCCCGGATACCGGCGGTTCGATGACGGCGCTGCCCATCATCGAAACGCTCGAAGGCGAAGTCTCGGCCTATATCCCGACCAATGTTATCTCCATCACCGACGGTCAGATCTACTTGATCCCCGACCTCTTCTTCGCCGGTACGCGTCCGGCCGTTGACGTCGGCATCTCCGTGTCGCGCGTGGGCGGTAACGCCCAGCGCAAAGGCATGAAGAAGATCTCGGGCTCGCTTCGCCTCGACCTCGCGGCCTTCCGCGAGCTGGAAGCCTTTGCGCAGCTCGGCACCGACCTCGACGCGGCCACCCAGCGCCGCCTCGACCGCGGCCGTCGCATGGTGGAGCTGCTCAAGCAGCCGCAGTACACGCCGTACCCCTATACCCACCAGCTCATCGGCATCTTCGCCGGTACCCGCGGCTTGCTCGACGAGGTGCCGGTGGATCGGGTCCTCGAATTCGAAGCTGCGCTGATCAAGCACTTCCAGGACGAGTTCCCTGAGCTGGTCGAAGAAGCGGACCGCACCGGCAAGCTCTCCGACGACCTCGCCGAGAAGATGACCGACGTGGTGAAGAACTACCTGACCCACTGGGGTTCCGAAGGCTGAAGCCTCGAAGTCGCGTCCGCTCCTCCCGGGGCGGGCGCGGCGGTAGACCGATCCGGCTAGACCGATCACAGAGGAACGAACCGAATGGCAAACCGTAGAGTTCTCGTCAAGCGGCGTAAAGCGGTCAAGAACATCCGCAAGATCACGCGCACCATGCAGCTGATCGCCACCGCCCGTTTCCAGGCGACGTTTCAACGGGCGCTCAATACCAAGCCATATAGCGACAAGCTCGGCGAGCTCGTGGCGGATCTTTCCCGCGCCGCCGGCGATGTGGACCACCCGCTGATGCAGACCCCGGAAAGCGACCGGGCGGCGATGGTCGTGATCACGTCGAACCGCGGTCTCTGCGGCGGCTACAACACCAACGTGCTGCGCAACGCGATCGCCCGGATCGACGAAGAGGGCGAAGACAAAGTCGACGTCCACATGATCGGCAAGAAGGGCACGAATTTCTTCAAGTTCCTCGGCCGTGACGTCGAGCGCTCGATCATCGACCTCTCCGACGACCCCCGTTTCGAAGAGGTGGAGCCGATCACCAACGGCCTGATCGAGCAATTCGTGAAGGGTGAGATCGGCGCCGTCTACGTGGCCTATATGGCTTTTGAGTCAGCCGGCCGTCAATATCCGCAGGTCGTCCAGCTCCTGCCCCTCGAACCGCCGTCTTCGGACGGCGACGAGGACGGCGCGGCCCGCGGCGGCCTCGAATATGAATTTTCCCCGGAGCCGGAGGAGTTGCTCGGCGCCCTGCTGCCCGCCAGCGTGCGCATGCGTCTCTTCCAGTGCTTCATGGAGGCGGTGGTCTCCGAGCACGTCGCCCGCATGGTGGCGATGAAAGCGGCGACCGACGCGGCGGGCGACATGATCAAGTCCCTCAGCCGGAAGTACAACCGCGCCCGCCAGACCCACATCACTATGGAACTGCTCGACATCATCGGCGGCGTCAACGCCCTCGAGGGTTGATTTTTTGGATCTCACAAAGATCAGGTAAGAAGCGAGGATCACGATGTCAGACAAAAATGTTGGCAAAATTACTCAGGTCATCGGCTCGACCCTCGATGCGCAATTCGACGAGGACAAGCTGCCGGCCATCTACAACGCCCTGCAGGTGGAAGTCACCACCGAAGTGATGGGCAAGGAAGTCACCGAGAAGCTGTGGTGCGAAGTCGCCCAGCACCTCGGGGGCGGTCGCGTGCGCGCGGTGTCGCTCGGCTCCACCGACGGCCTGCAGCGCGGCAAAGACATCTACGACACCGGCTCCCCGGTATCGGTGCCGGTCGGTGAGGCCGTGCTCGGCCGCGTTTTCAACCTGGTCGGTGAGCCCATCGATAGCCGCGGTCCGGTCGAGGTGGATGAGCATCGCCCGATCCACCGCGAGGCGCCGAAGCTCGAGAAGCTGTCGCCGAAGACCGAAATCTTCGAGACCGGCATCAAGGTGGTCGATCTGCTTTGCCCGCTGGTGCGCGGCGGTAAAGCCGGCCTCTTCGGCGGCGCCGGTGTGGGCAAGACGGTCATCATCCAGGAGCTGATCGCCCGCTTGGCGCGCTTCCACTCGGGATACTCCTGCTTCGCCGGCGTGGGTGAACGCACCCGCGAAGGGAACGACCTTTGGCTCGAAATGCAGGAAGCCAAGATCGGCGACACCGGCAAGAGCGTCATCGACCAGACGGTGATGGTCTTCGGCCAGATGAACGAGCCGCCGGGTGCCCGCCTTCGCGTGGCGCTGTCGGCCCTGACCATGGCCGAGCACTTCCGCGATCAGACCGGCGCCGACACGCTGCTCTTCGTCGACAATATCTTCCGCTTCTCCCAGGCCGGTTCCGAGGTGTCCGCGCTGCTCGGCCGTATGCCGTCGGCGGTGGGCTACCAGCCGACCCTGGCGACGGAAATGGGCGAGCTCCAGGAGCGCGTCACGTCCACCAGCGCGGGCGCTGTGACGTCGATCCAGGCGATCTACGTGCCCGCCGATGACTACACCGATCCGGCGCCGGCCACGGCTTTCACCCACTTGGATTCGACGGTGAATCTCGAGCGTTCGATCGCTGAGAAAGGCATCTATCCCGCCGTGGATCCGCTGGCGTCTTCGAGCCGCATTCTGGCCCCGGAATACATCGGTGAAGAGCACTACCAGGTGGCCCGCCAGGTGCAGCAGATTCTGCAGCGCTACAAAGATCTCCAGGACATCATCGCCATTCTCGGTGTTGAAGAGCTGGCCGAAGAAGACAAGCAGATCGTGGATCGGGCCCGTCGCATCGAGCGCTTCCTGTCGCAGCCCTTCTACGTCGCGGAGCAGTTCACCGGCTTCGCCGGCAACTACGTCTCGCGCGAGGATACGATCCGCTCCTTCAAGGAAGTTTGCGAAGGCAAGTGGGATCACCTGCCGGAATCGGCCTTCATGTACGTCGGCACGATCGAGGAAGCCGAAGAGAACGCAAAGAAGCAGGCCGCTGCTTGATCGCGCCCGGCGCGGTCGACCACAACACACTGAGGAAACGGCATGGCTGAAGACACCTTTCAATGCTCGATCGTAACGCCGGAGCGGGCGGTCCTCGAGACGGAGGCTGCGACCTTCGTCTCGATCCCAGCCCACGACGGTGAGATCGGCTTCCTCGCCGGCCGCGCGCCGCTCCTCTGCCAGCTCGGCATCGGCGTGCTTCGCGTTGAGATGGGCCAAGAGGTCGAAGTGTTCTACGTGGACCGCGGCTTCGCGCAGATGGCGGAGAACAAACTGACCGTCTTGACCGAGCAGGCTCGCCGACCGGCGGAGCTGGATCGGGCGGAGCTCGAGCAGTCACTGAAGTCGGCGGAATCCGAGGAACTCTCCGATAAGCGTCTGCTGGCGATCAAGCGCGCCAAGACGCAGCTGGCGGTCCTTGACAGGTAGCGCTGCTTTCGGCGCCTGCGCGCCGTGGGTGCCTTGGATAAAGTGGCCGGGATGACCGGCCACTTTTGCGTGGTGGCGAGGCGGAAGTGACTGAGGTTGCTTGTGTTACGATCCGCTCGCATGTCTAAAGAGCCCCCTGCGTTTCTGCGGCGCTATCGCCGCACCGTCATGGTCTTGGCGCTGCTGGCGACCGTCGGCCTGCTGACCTTCGTCGCTCAGGATGCGCTGGAACCGGAGGCCCCGATTCTGACGGTCTCCCGCACGGCGCCTTACCCGGCGAATGTCGTGCCCGCATCTATGGATCTGGCCCTCGGAGCCCAAGTGCCGGAGGCATTTACCCTTCGAAGGGGCCAAACGATCGGTGGTCTCTTTGCCGACCTCGGGTTTGAAGCGCAAGAGGCCTACGCGGCCTCGTCGGCGCTCGGCGAGGTGATCGACCTGCGCAAGGTGCGGTCGGGCGAAGTCGGCCTCGTTTACCGGGATCCGCTCGCCGGCGGTATCGACCGACTGCGCCTCCGGCTGGACCGGCGGGGTTGGGTCACCCTCGAGCGCGCGGCGGATGACTGGCGTGCCGAGCTGCACGAATTCACCCGCCGGACAGAGCGGCGGCAGTTGAGTGGTCGGCTCGAGAGCTTCTTGATCGCCGATATCGAGCGCGCCGGCGGGCCGCAGCAGCTGGCGCTCGCGATGTCACAGGTGCTCCAGTGGGATCTCGATTTCAATCGGGACCTCCGTCAGGGTGATTTTTTCGCGGCGGTCTTCGACGAGGTCTCCATCGACGGGCATGTCTCCGAGGTCGGCGCCGTCCAGGCCTTGGTCTATGAGAATCGAGGGGTTCGCTACGAGGCCTACCTCTTCGAGCTCGACGGCGTGCTCGGCTATTACGACGCGGAAGGGCGACCTCTCCAGAAGCAATTCTTGCGCTCGCCGCTGCCCTTCATGCGCGTGACCTCGCGGTTTAGCCACAGCCGTTTCCATCCGGTGCTGAAGAAATATCGCCCGCACTACGGCGTGGATTTCGGCGCACCACGGGGTACGCCCATTCGCGCGACGGCCTCCGGCACCGTGACCTTCGCCGGGCGTTCGGGTGGGGCGGGCAAGATGGTGAAGCTAAGGCACGCCAACGGCTACGAGACGCTCTACCTCCACCTGTCCAAATATGGCCAGGGCGTGCGCTCGGGCACCCGGGTGACCCAGGGGCAGGTCATCGGCTATGTCGGATCGACGGGACTCTCGACCGGCCCCCACCTGGACTACCGGGTCAAGCGTAACGGGCGCTACCTGGACCCGATGCGCTTGGAGAACAAGCCGGCGCCGCCGATTCCGTCGTCCAAGAGGCTTCTCTTCGAGCAGCGGCGAGATGAATTGCGGGGTCAGCTCGGCCCCCTCGGAGTTCCCGACGTGCAGCTGGCGAGCGCCGAAGACGTCAAGCCAGAAATCGGCCCTTAGTGGAGCCTCCGCCTAGTCTTAGGGCGAGGTCTCAGGCCGTATAGCAGCACCCCAAGACCGACAGGCATTCTGCAGGCCACAGAAAAACCCCGGCATTTCGCCGGGGTTTTCTCTGCGGCCCCAAGACGCGCGGGGCGGACGATCCATGCGGTAAGGGCCGCATGAATTTGCGCATTGCGCGAAGCTACTGGGTCGAGGCCTCGACGAGCTCGTCGTCCTCGTCTTGTTCCTTGGACTGGCTGCGCTTGAAGGCGATGAAGGCTTCGACTTCTCGACGGGCATCGGAGGGAAGGTGCTTGAGATCACGGACGATCTGGACATCCTTGGGCGTCAAGGACTCTTTATTGACGTCGTCGAAGAACTCGCTGATGCTGACGTTGAACTCCGCGAGAATCCTGAAGAGCGTGTCGAGACTGACTCGATACTCGCCTTTTTCCATGCGGGAGAGGTCGGACTGCTGGATGCCGATACGGGCGGCCAGATCAGTCTGGGTGAGCTTGCGCTCTTTGCGCATTTTGCGGATCTTCGGACCGATCAGCTGGACTTGGCGGATCTTGTGGACGAAAGCCATCTCGACCTCCGGCGCGGGCTGGGTTTGATGTCGAAGCAGGTCCGGTGTGGGTGCGGGAGCCGGTGATACGATGCGCCGCCGGCCCCGGCGGGCAACGGATCCGCTGCTTCCGGGCCTCATCGATCTAGAGCGTCTTGTGGAGACCTCGGATACGAAAAGACACTAGGATTCAAGTTCTGCCTTTGAGTGGCGTCCGGAAGTGCTGCCTCGACATGACGCTAGCCACGGTAGCGACGCTCGTGCGGGACGTGAGCCATTATAGAAAGGCGGAAGTCCTGTCGGAGCAGTCGTGTGGGTGGAAGGTCGAAGTGGAGACGCGCTCGGAAAGCGTCGCTCTCAGCAGGTAGGAACCTTATGGGATACTGGCATGACTGTCAAGCTGCTATAGCTTGACGACCTAGTCCTGACAAGGCCTGACTCCATGTGGCGATACCTCTTTCTACTCCGCGAATTCGTCCGTCGCGACTTTGACGGCCGCTATGCCGGTTCGGCCCTGGGCTTCCTGTGGTCCTTGGTGCAGCCGGCGTTTCAGCTGGTGCTGTTCTACTTTGTCTTTGCGACGGTGATGCGCATTCCGCTCATCGGCGAGCGGACTGACAACTTCGCCATTTTCCTTTTTTGCGGACTCCTTCCGTGGCTGGCGATTCACGAAGGCATCAGCCGCTCGACCACCGCGATCACCGACAACGCAAACCTGGTCAAGAAGATCCATTTCCCGGCCGAGATCCTGGTCTTGACGGTGGTGATCGGTGCTGTGATCCACCAGCTCATCGCCTCGGGGCTCTTCCTTGTGGTGCTCCTGGCGATGGGGGAGCTGGCGCCCGCGGGCTTGCCGTGGCTCTTGGTGGCGCTGCCGGTGCAGATCGCGTTGACGACGGGCCTCGGCCTGCTGGCCGCAACGGCCAACACCTTCTTCCGTGACGTATCCCAAGTGCTCGGCATGGTCCTCACCGCCTGGTTCTACATCACCCCGATCGTTTATCCCTTGAGCCTGCCCTCCCCCGAGTTGCGCCAGTGGCTCGAGCTCAACCCGCTCACCGCACTCGTCGGGCTCTATCGCGCTGCCTTCCTCGGCGGATCGCCCACCGGCGGCGTCGGCGCCCTGGCGCTCGGCGGCATGGCATTTGTCGCCTTACCCGCCGGTCTATGGGTCATGAAGCGGTTGAAGCCACGCTTCGCTGACGAGCTTTAGCGGCCACGCTCCCCTCGTAAAAGTCAAGAAAATCCGAGCCTTTGCTCGCCTCATGGGCGATTTCTGCGACTAGGATCTGCGCTCGCAGACCGCCCTAAGGAGAGAATCCCGATGCACGAAAAAGTTTCCCGCGCCCTAGGCCCCCGACTGGCCCTCACAATCCTCGCGGCTTTGAGCCTGCCCATGCTTGGTGCTGGGCCGGCCGCGGCCCAGGCCGAAGCCGAGGCGGGCGGAACCCCTGCCGCGGCCGAAGGCGCCGCCGACGACAAGCCGAAGCAGCGCTTGGGCGTCCTGGCTGAACAGGCGGAGGACGACGGGCGGGAGTGGCTGGTGGATGAGACCGACGGTCGGCGGTACCGCATTGAGCGGGTCGCCAAAGTTCCCGGGTCGTACCGCTTCATCTCGGAAGATACGGTTCGCTTCGCCGGCGGTGCCTACCTCGACGTCGTGGAGCAGGACGACGAATTCCTCTGGGTCAAGGCCTATGAAGCTTTCACCACCGTCAAGAAGCGGCCGCCGCAGCCCCGGAAGGGACCGACCGATGAAGAGATCGCCGCGGTCGCCGCGACCTACGCTCCGGAAGCGAAGCCGGTTGATCGGCTGAAGCTCAATGCCTTCGACAAAGGGCTGCCGCGTCGCGGCCAGTGGCGCAACGGCTTTGACATCGGTGACATCAACGAAGACGGCCATTTGGATATCGTCTTTGGTCCGGCGCGCAAAGGTCGACCTTTACCGAATGTCTTCCTCGGCGACAGCAGCGGAAACTGGCAACCCTGGCGTCAGGCGCGCTTCCCCCAAGGTCCCTATGACTATGGCGACGTCGCGCTCGGGGATTACAACGGTGACGGGCATCTCGACATGGCGTTCGGTATCCACCTCCGCGGTCTGTACCTGATCGTCGGTGACGGCAAGGGCGGCTTTACGCCCTGGAACAAAGGAATCGCCTATGACGTCCCAGGCCAGGGCGGTGACGCGACGTCGTTCAGCTCGCGCTCGATCGAAGCCATCGACTGGAACGCCGACGGCAAGCTCGACGTGCTCGCCCTCGGCGAAGGGCCGAAGGGCCGCAAGAGCAAAACCAATACGGTTACCGGCGAGTTGATCAACACCTCCCGCGGTTTCCTCGTCTATCTGAACCAAGGTGACGGGACCTGGAAGCCTTCGGGCCTCGAGAGGGTGCCGACGCCCCAGGCTAATTTTGCCGACGATTTCGCCGTCGGCGATGTCGACGGCGACGGCGAGACCGACCTGATCACCGGCACCCGTCGAATGGGCAGCCAACAGATCTTCGCCATTCGCCAGGACGACGACGGCATCGTCTACGAAGCGCTCGAAATTCTCCGTCCCAACGCCTTCATCGATACGGTGGATGCCGCGGACTGGGACGGCGACGGCCGGGACGATGTCGCGGTCGGCTACCGCAACCGTGAGATGGGCACCTGGCGCAGCGGCGTTGACGTCTATTTTCAGAAGCAAGAGGGCTGGGAGCGCCGGGCCCTCTTCTCGATCGAGAATCGGCAGGGTGTCTTCTCCGTCGCCAACGGCGACATCGACGGGGACGGTTCCCTCGATCTGGTCGCCGTCACCGGCCAGGCGGAAATGAAAGTCTTTCTCGGCACCGGGGGCGGACAGTTCGAGGCGGAAGACTCGCCGGAGCTGTCTGAGCTCGAGGCTCCCGGCTGCAAGGCCTTCCAGGTGCGTCTCGTCGACATCGACGACGACGGCGCCGCTGAAGTGGTCGCGGCTTTCGCCGGCGAGGAGGTCGGGTTCCCCGGCCTGGCCCGGTTGAGCAAGCCCGGCTGCCCGGATCAGGGCAGTCTGCGGGTCTGGCAAACGCAGGCCGTAAAGAACTGAAGACAAGAGACATTAGGGCGCAAGGGCCGTTTGCGGGAAAGGGGCTTCCTGCTTGACACGGCCCGTCAAATCCCCTAGGTTACGGTTGGCTCCACTGGCGACCGCAACCTTGCTCGAGATCAGTCGGCGCCCGACAGGCAGCCTGCGGCCTCACCGCTAGTTGCGTGTGTCGGCGTCGTTGGTTAAGATCTCGCACCCCAAGCTTTTGCCGTGGCCCAGCCACCGATTTCAGGCTTCATCAAAACCGACCATTGGATTTGACACTCTTTCAACAGGAGGTGAGTGCCCCCAAACGACGTCGCGAGATCTGTCTGTGACGTCGGCGGCCCTAAACGACCCCGAGGCCGCATTCACCCATCGCAAAGTTCCGCTCTACGATGGGTACCACCTGAAGAAGACGGAAGGCATAGCGCCAACCGTCGCAATGTCCTAGGAGTTTGGACATGAAGAGAATTGCTCTTGTCTTGATGATCGCGAGCTTGCTCGCGCTGGGCGGTCAGGCTTTCGCCGAGCTGTGCACCATCGATGCGGTGCCGGCGGCGACCCTGCTGCTCCCCTATTTCGAGGTTGATCTCGACGGTCTGGGTGACACCTCGACCCTCGGCGACGACGCGGGTCTCACCACCCTGTTCTCGATCAACAATGCGTCGGCCGCGCCGACCATTGCTCACGTTACCTTCTGGACCGATTGGACCCAGCCGACTCTGGATTTCGACATCTTCCTTACGGGTTTCGATGTCCAGACCGTGAACCTCCAGGCCGTCTTCCAGGGCTTCCTGCCCGTGACCGCCGACGAGCAGAGCGATCCGGCTGACACCATCAGCCCGCACGGCAACAACCCGGCTTGGGACGGTTCCTTCACCGCTCCGCCGAACTGCGCCAACTTCTTCCCGTTCAGCAACCCGGTCATTCCGGCCCAGAACCTTGATCGCCTGATCAACGGTCACACTGGTCAGCCGGTCCTGGGCGGCGGCTGCACGGGCGCTGACCACGGCGACAACATCGCTCGCGGTTACATCACCGTTGATAACGCGGTTCGTTGCTCCATCGAGTTCCCGTCTGATCCGGGCTACTTCGGTGGTGCCGATCCGGTTGCCAGCAACGTCAACCAGCTCTGGGGTGACTACTTCATCGTCGATAACGCCAACAACTTCGCCTTCGGCGACACGTTGGTCCACATCGAAGCTGATGACACCTTCGACTCCAGCTCGACCCCGACCGGTTACACCTACTACGGTCGTTACACCGATCCGTCGGGCCTCGACAACCGTGAGCCGCTTGGCACCACGTGGGCTACCCGCTACCTCGCCGGTGGCGACTTCGACGGCGGCACCGAGCTGCTGGTCTGGCGTGACTCCACCGCCAACCAGGATCCGAATGCTGACTACACCTGCGGCGCCCCGGGCGTCTTCGGTGTGGGTCCGGACTGGCACCCGCTGAACGAGACCGAGGTCGTGGCCTTCGATGAGGCCGAGGACGCGGTTGAGCTCTGCTTCGTCGGTCAGGGCGGCATCATCTCGCCGCCGGTTCCGGGTTCCGACCCGTCCTGCTTCCCGCTGGAAACCCAGCGCGTGCAGGTTGGTGCTGGCGACCTGGATCCGCCGTTCGACTTCGGCTGGATGTTCCTGAACCTCAACATCCCGAATGACACCATCACCGGTGATGTTGACTTCGGTTCCGACGGCAACCTGGCCCAGTCCTACGTTGCCACCAACATGAGCGCCCTCGGTCGCTTCCAGGTTGGTTTCTCGGCCATCCCGCTCATCAGCGCTTGCGAAGATGTCAACCCGTCCCTCGTGGCGGCTTGGACCATCCCGCAGCCCTGATCAGCTGATCGGCTAGGTTGAGCGCCTCGGCGCTCAACCCCTAAACGGACCCGACTTCGGTCGGGTCCGTTTGTTTATGTAGATCCGTTTGCTGGGTGGGATCGTTAATTGGTTGAACGGGCCTCGTCGGCGCCTGGATTCCGTCTGAGGTCTTCAGGTCTCGTCTCAGGCCTCGATCTTCAGCCTTGTCGTCATTCGGCTGAGTCGAGCGGGACAGAGGGGCTCTCAAGCCACGAAGCTTTTTGTCGTGACCGCATGGGCCTGGTGAGTCAAGAGGCCCCGAAGTCGCGGAAGCTCAAGAAATATAGCCATTTCTCAAGGTCAACACGTCGGCGACGCTTGCGAAGTGGCCGATGCTATGCCAACATGCGGGGCGCACATCGATCCCGTCTCGCAACCGCGCCGGTCCGCCCTCGTCTATGCGCTCAGATTGCAGTTTTCTGTCGGGATCCATCTCAAGTTCACGTAGGAGAAGTCTACTTATGTCGAAGACTCGTGCCTTGGTCGGCCCTCAGGTCGCACTCCTCGCACTCTTGCTCGCATCGCCCGCACTGGCCGGGGAAGATATTTGTGAGGAAGAGGGCTCGCCGGCTACGACAGTGCCGCAGTTCCGGAGCGAGATACCCGGCCAGTCCATCTGGCCGCTGGACGCCACGGGTGAGGTGCTATTCAGGCCGGCTTCTGAGATTCCGCCGCGCCGGGACTCCTCGGACTACATCACCCAGACGATTCCCGGCAACCAAAGCGGCCACGAGCTCTTCCAGGACGTCGCTGCCGTCGAGGGCAACAGCAGCTGGCTCTATGTGGCTTATAACGCCGGTCTACAGATCTGGGACCTGCGCACCGACCCGGCGGATCCGGATCGTGAGCTCTTCCGCGACGGCTGGCTCGGTCAGTTTGAATTCTTCCCGCCGCCGGGCGAAGGCGACACCTACATCACCGCTATCGATGTGATCCAGGGCGCCGGCAACAATGTCTTCATCGCCCTCGCGGGCGAGCTGGGCCATGGCATTTCGTTCTGGCGCTTCAATACGGCGACGCAGACGCTGACCCAGATTTTCCAAGAAACCGGCGTCGAAGCTCTCGATATCGTCCTGATTCAACACAGCAATGGCCGCTATTACGCCCTCGCTTCCGACAAGGACGCGTCCTTCGGCGGTCTTCACGTGTATGACGTGAGCGCCGCGGACGCGAGCCCGTGCTTCGATGACAATAACGGTCTCGGCGGCTGCCCGACGGTCTACGAAGGTGACTTCGCTGAGAACGGCGGCGACACCAACTTTATTGATCGCGAAGGTTCCTACGTCGACGCGTGGACCGCGGCGAACGGCGATGTCTACGTGGTGGCGAGTGACGGCAGCTCGAAGGCGACCGACCCGCTCCGCGTTGAGATCTGGCGCCTCGATAACCCGGAGAACCCGGTGTCCCCCGGCGGCGCCACCCGGATGTTCCAGGGCCTGAACAACAACTCCCGCGGCGTCCAGCTTTTTGAGGTCGGCGGGGAGCAATTCCTGGCCCTCATCGAAGTGGCCTCGGCGACGTCGTCGACCCTGCGCATCTATGAGGTCTCCAACTGCGTCGACGGCACGGCTTGCTCCTCAGTGGGCAGTCCGGTCTATTCGTACAACCTCCCCTCCAACACCGGCAACTTCCAGTTCCTGACCGTGTCCAAGAGCGGCGACCGCACCTTCGTCTACTACGGCCTGGAAACGACCGGAACCAACGGCCCCCGTCTCGAGCAGCTCTTTGACGTCAGCTCCCTGGCTAACATCAGCCCGTCGGTCTTCGAGGTCACGGACGCCGGTGCGAATTACACCGATCCGTGCAACGGCCTGAGCATCGACTACTGGGGTGATTACTACAACCTCAACGCTTACGGCGTCGAGAATGTGGTGCCTCGCAAGGCCGTCTTCGCCGGCAACTACTTCTACCGCGCCGCCCTCGGCATTTTCGACGTGCACGAGCTGACGACGGTGGATCCGCAGTCCTCCGTTATTACGACGACCGAGAGCTCGGTCGCCTGGATGGACGATACGGTGGCCTTCGGGACCGTCGCCGGCGGCGACTGCACGCCGGGACCGGGTCAGTGGTGCTGGCTCGTCGAGATCATGGAAGCGCCGGGCGAAAGCGTGAGCTACTCCCCGCTGCCCGCGGATCAGGTGACCGGCTGCGATAGCTCCTACGGAAGCCCGCAAACCTTCACCTTCACCTGTGATGAAGCCGGTCGCTGCGGCAACGCCGCCGTCGGCGTGACGGCTTGGAATCTCAGCTGCGGCAACTTCGCCGACGGAACCCAGAGCGAAGCGACCCTGACCGTCAAAGATCCCGAAGTCGAAGTCTCGGCGTCGGGGACGACCTCGATTCAGGAATGCCAGACGGCCCAGCTCGCCGGTAGCCTGGAAGGACGCGGCCCGGCGAATTGGCGCTGGGAAGTGGCCGGCGTCGAGATTCCGGGCTGCTCCGGCAACGTGTCCATCGCCAGCGATCTGGCGGATGCGGGGACCCAGAACTGCACCTGGACCGCTGACCAGTTCGACGACATTTTCGCCGACGGTTTTGAGTCGGGCGACTGCAGCGCTTGGTCGGTCTCAGCGCCCTTGGGTTCGTGCGCGGCAACGTTCTTCGGTCCGCAGAAATCGCTGGCGGATCTGGTCTTGGGCGGCGGCGCCAGCGTGACGGCGACGTTCCGCGCTTGGGATCCCGCCTCGACCCCGGACAATCCGCTCGATACGGCCACCGTCGATATCACCGTCGGTCCGATCGGCGATCCGAGCTGGGTCTCGCCGGGAAGCCCGGTGTCCGTGGTGACCTCTGGGAACCAGGGGACTTTCACCGCTAGGGCCAACGATACCGGCACCTGGACCTGGGAATTCGAAGATCCGAACGGCGCAGACACCTGCAACTTGCCGGGGGTCGGCACCGTGAATTGTGAAATTCGCGAGACGACCACCGACAATACCGCCAAGTCGTGGACGAGCGACGGCACCTACGCCTACCGAGTGACGGCGTCGAATTGCCGCTCGTCGGTCACGGACGAGGCGACCGGTACGGTGACCATCGATCCGGGTATCCAGCCGAACGTCACGGCGTTCGACCTCGGGTCGAATCCGACCTCCGTGTGCTGCGGCAGTATCGTCTTCGGTGATCGCCGCTGCGTGGCCGGCCAGCCGGTTCAGGTCCGGGTCACCGTCGACCAGACGGATCCGAGCTTCCAATTCGCGTTCGATCCGAACCGGACGACGAATGGTCCGGCGGACTCGGCGAACTTCGGGGCTCCTCTGACCCCGACGTCGACGTCTGGCAATGACTACTTCTTCAACCTCACCTTCTCCGGCACCGGCGATCGCTGGCCGACCGTCGAGGCGTCGAGTGGTTCGTTGAACGATTACCACGAGCTCTTCGCCGGCTCGACCGGCGAGTCTTCGACCGGTATCCAGGTGGCACCGGCCGGCGACTGCCCGTAAACCGTCGATTGGTCAGACTCGAGGGATCCGACGGTTCGCCGTCGGGTCCCTTTGTTATTCAAGGTTCCCCCGCACGCCGTTTTCCCTCCAGGACACCGCCCTGTCATCCCTAGAGATCGTCTACCTGCTTGAAGCGGCGCCGCTTTTCGGCGGCGTCAAAGTGGTGCTTCACCAGGCGAATGTCTTGGCCAGCCGCGGGCACGACGTCACCGTCGTCTGCCCCTCGGAGCGGCCGGACTGGTATTCGCTTAAGGCCCGGTGGCAACAAACCACGGGTCTTGACCCCCACGAGATTCCGCAGGCGGACGTGGTGGTCGCCACTTTCTGGACCACGATCGCCCGGGCGCTCGCCGCGCGGTCGGGGGCGGTGGTGCACTTCTGCCAGGGATTCGAAGGCGATCTTGAGCACAATATCGCCGAGCATCCGGCCATCCTTGAGGCCTATGGCCGCCAGGTTCCGGCGATGACCGTGTCGCCCCACCTGGCGGCGATGATTAGGGAGCGATTCGGCCGCCCGGCCCGGGTCATCCCCCAGCCGCTGGAGCCTTGGTGGCGGCCGCGGCGCCGGTGGTCTCCGGGCAAGCCCGCGCGCATCCTGGCGACGGGTCCGTGGGAGATCTACCTCAAGGGCGTGCCAACCGCCGCGCGGGCCATCCAGGGCCTGCGCGCCATGGGCCTTGACTGCCGGTGGGTCCGTCTATCGCAGTGGCCATTGAGTGATGAAGAGCAAGGGGCCCTCGAACCGGATGAGTTCCACCATCACCTGCCGCCGGAGCGCGTACCGGACCTGATCAGGTCGTGTGATCTGCTCCTGGCCCCTTCGTGGCCGGTCGAAGGCTTCGGGCTGCCCGTGCTGGAGGCCATGGCGTGTGGAGTCCCGTCGGTGGTCTCAGACATTCCGTCATTTCGGGGATTCGCGGAAGGGGCTTCGATACTGGTGCCGCGTGACGACGTGGACGCCTTCGCCGCCGCCGCCGCGTCGCTCCTCACCCAGCCGCGGCGCTGGCGACGCCACCGACGGCGGGGTTTGAAGGTGGCCCAGGCCTATCGGGAAGACCGGGCTGGGCAAGCGATCGAAGAGACCCTGCGGTGGGTCGCAGACGGTTCCTGGCGCATGGCCGACGGCTGAGCCTGGGGAGGGGTCAGGCTTGTGCTTTTATATATGCTGTGAAAACATATTTAACTCCAGCCCACCCACCTTCGCCTGACCTCCAGGAGAAAACAGCATGGTCCCCAGATTGGCACCCCTCCTCTACGCGTTCGTTGTTCTCGCCGCCACCCCCGCGGTCGCCCAGCTCTGTCCGCCGCCCATCCAGGCGGCGCCGACGGTGCCGCAGTTTCGCACCGAGCTGCCGGGGGAATCCATTTGGCCCCTCGACAGCTCAGGTCAGGCCGTATTCCGTCCGGCGTCTAACATCACCGAGGACCGCAACAGCACGACGTACAACACCTACTGCCTTCCTGGGTCGCTCCTCGGCCTTGAGCTCTTCCAGGATCTCGCCGCGCTCGACGGCGAATCCGATTGGCTCTTTGTGGCCTATAACGCGGGTATCCAGGTGTGGGACCTCCGGCAAACGCCCGCCAACCCACGTCGTGAGACCTTTCGGGACGGCTGGGAGCGGCAGATTGAGATCTTCCCTTCTCCGGGTGAAGGCGACACCTATATCGACGCCATCGACGCCGTCCGCTCCGCCGCGGGTGGAGTGATCTACATCGCCGCCGCGGGCGAAATCGGCCACGGCCTCGCTTTTTGGCGCTTTGACCCTGAGGAAGAAACGCTGACCCAGACATTTCAGGACTCGGGACGGACCTTCCGCGATGTCGAGCTCGTCCAGCGCAACGGCCGGGTCTATGCCTTCGCCACCGATCCTTCGGACTCCCTCGGCGGAGTCTTGGTCTACGACGTCACCGCCGCCGACACGTCACCGTGCTTTGATGAAACGTGGCCGACGACATGCCCTATGCTTCTAGGTCATATGGGGTCGATTGTCGATGCGACCTATGTCGACACCCTAGAACGCGGTGACGCCCTCTACGTCGTGGCGAGCGACGGCAGTTCCAATCCTGGAGACCCGATGGCCGTGGAGATCTGGCGCGTCGACGATCCGTCAAGGCCCGAGCCGCCGCCCGCGGGTGCCGCGCTGCCGATTTTCCAGGGCCTCGAGACCAACCACCGCGGCGTCCAGATCTTCGATATCGACGGTCGACCCGTGCTCGCGACGATCCTGACGGAAACCCAGCCGACGCCGAATGAATCGACCCTCCGCGTCTACAACCTGGCGGCGTGTCTCGCCGACGGTGGCTGCAATGCCTTGGGGGCACCCATCTGGAGTAAGCCGCTTCCGCGCATCGATGGCAATTTTCAGTTCCTGACCGCGTCAAAGAGCACGCGCCGTACTTTTGTTTACTACGGGCTCGAGACGACGCCGCTCGCTGGCCAGGGCGTCGAGCAGCTCTTCGATGTCACAGGGCTCGGACCCAATGGCAACGGGCAGGCCATTGAGCTGACCGAGTCCGGCGGTGACTACCGTGATCCGGAGTCTGGACTGCTGGTGGACTATTGGGGCGACTACTACGGCAACAACTTCTACGGCCTCAACAATCTGCTACCGCGGCACGGCCTCTTCGTCGGCAACCTCTTCTACCGGGTCGCCGTCGGTGTGCTCGACGTCCACCGCCTCACGCCGTCGGCGGACCTCTTCATGGACGGCTTCGAGTCCGGTGATTGCTCCGCCTGGTCTCCGAACAGTACGCCGTGCCAGTGACCTGGGCTCTATAATCCGTCGGCCGGCCTGCTGAAGCCGATTGCGCCCCATGAGCTCACCTATTGTCACCGCCACCGACCTCGGCAAGACCTATCGGGTCTACGCCCGCCCCATGGACCGCGTGCTCGAAGCTTTCGGCGGACGGCCGCGGCACCAGTCGATCCACGCGCTGCGGGGGGTGAACTTCGAGGTCGGACAGGGCCGGAGCCTGGCGGTGGTCGGTGAGAACGGCGCCGGCAAGAGCACCCTGCTCAAGATCCTTTCTGGGGTGACTCTGCCGTCGGAAGGCAGCCTGGAAGTGGGTGGTCGGATCGCGTCGATGCTCGAGCTCGGCATGGGCTTCCACAACGAGCTGACCGGGCGACAGAATATCCGGCTCAACGCCGCTATGATGGGATTTACCGACGCCGAGACCGACGAAAAGACACCCGACATCCTCGGATTTGCGGAGCTCGGGGAGTTCATCGACCGGCCCGTGAAGACTTACTCCAGCGGCATGGCCATGCGGCTCGGCTTCGCGATTTCAGCCCAGGTCGAGCCAGACGTCCTGATCATCGACGAGGCGCTTTCGGTCGGCGACGGCTACTTTCAGAAAAAGTGCATGGATCGGATCCGCGAGCTGCTCGACGGCGGCTGTACGTTGCTTTTTTGCTCCCACGCCATGTACTACGTCTCGGCGTACTGCGAGCAGGCGCTCTGGCTCCGTGACGGTCAGCCCGAGGCCATGGGGCCAGCTGAAGAAGTGGTGCGGGAGTACGAGCATTTCCTGGGGCGCAAGAACGACAAGCGGCTGCGCCACGAAGCGGAAGAGGCGCGGCGAGGTCCGGCGTGGATCGAGGACGTCCGCCTCGAAGGTCGGCTCAAGCCCGGTGATCCGCTGAGACTAGATATCGATATCGCCACCTCCGACCAGGCGGTCGGCACCCAGGTGGCGGTGGGGCTCGACCTCTCCAACGGCACCCAGGTGTGCGCCTTTTCCACCGAGCGTGACGGCCTCGGTCCCCTCACCGGCCGGCGCGCCTATACCGTTCGGCTCGATCTGCCGACCCTGCCGCTGCAAAAGGGGGAGCTGGATCTCTACGTCTTCCTGATGGACGAAAAGGCTCTCCACGCTTACGACCAGCGCATCGTGCCGCAGGCGGTGCGGGTGGACCCCAAGCGCTATTCCATCGGTCTGCTCGATCCGCCGCACCGATTCGAGATTCTTTAGGTCGTGCGCGTCGGCGTCGTTCTCGTGCACTACCGCACGCCGGGGCTGGCCGCCTCGGCGGCGGCGTCCCTGCACCGGGACGCCGAAGCTTCCGGGCTGGATCTCGACCTCGTCTTGGTCGATAACGGGAGCACGCCGGACGATCGGGCGTTTCTCGGCCGGCTCGACGGCGTGCGAATCATCGATCCCGGGGAGAATCTGGGGTACGCCGGCGCGTTCAACTTGGGTGCCGAGCGGCTCGGTGACGCCGATGTCCTGGCGGTGATGAATCCCGATGTCAGCGTCCTCCCGGGCTGCCTGCGCGCCCTGGTCGACGCTCTGGGGGCCGGCGCCGGGGTAGTCGGACCGCGCTTTTGGTGGGACCGTCGGGGCAGATACATGCTGCCGCCGACCGAAGAGCGGGGCCGTCGACAGAGCCTCTCCCGCTTCCTGTCCCAACGGCTGGGCGCCGGGCGGGCGCGCAGCGCGTGGCGTCGCCATGCCCGTCGACACTGGCTGTCGGCGGAGCCTGTGGCGAGCCTGTCCCTTTCCGGCGCTTTCCTGGCGATCGAGCGTGGCGCATGGCGCCGCGTCGGTCCGTTCGACGACCGATATCGCCTGTACTTTGAAGAAAGCGATTGGCTCGAGAGGGCGCGTCGGGCGGGGGTGCGGGGCCTTTACGTACCGTCCGCAGAGGCCCACCATGCCTATGCCCAAAGTACGGTAAAAGAACCCCGGGCGGAGCGCTGGTTCCTCGGCTCCCACCGCCGATTCCGACGGCAGCACTACGGACGGGCTTTCACGGCGACGCTGGAGCTCATGTCGAGGCACTGGCTGCCGCGCCGGCCCGTGCTCGAATCCGGACCGCCCCGTCAGGCTGATGTCGAGGCGGCGGAGTGGATTGAAGTGGCGGCGTCTCCGGAGGGCTTCCCGGCGGCCGCCCTCCACCTCGGCCGTCACGTGCTCCGGGAGTCGGACGGCCGGGTGCCGATCCCCGAGGGGCGGTTCTGGCTCCGGGGCCTCCGAGGTGACCGGGAGCTCTGGGCTTACGGGCCGCCTTGACGAATCTCGTTAGAGCCGCCCGCCGCGAAGGCCACGAGCGTGACCTGCTCCAAGGGGCGCAGCGGCCGCCGTCGACGGACGGACTCGAGTCCGTCGAAGATCAGGCGCCGCGTCGGTGCGCCGAGGCCTTCAAGGACAGCTTCTGCGATCCGGATGGGCCACAGCGCCCGCGGGCCTCCGTCCCGCCCGACGGCCGCAACTCTCGCGAAGCCAGCGATTCGCGCCGCGCGGCGGAGGTCGCCGTGGCTATATTCCCGGAGGTGGAAGCCCTCGGGCGTCTCGGCGAAATAGGCGGAAATGTCGTGGGGGCCGAGCAAGCGGTTCGGCGTCACCATCAGGTAGGGCGCCCCGGGTTTCAGCCAGCGGAGGACTTGATCGAAGTGTCCAGGGAGGTCGTCGGGATGGAGATGTTCGAGCACGTGGCAGCTGTAGACCATATCGGCGCTTTGGGGGTCGAGGCTTTCGGTCCGGTCGTGCGGGAGCCACTCGAGGCCCGCGGCGTCCTGGGGCTTCACCGCGTCGATCGCCACGACCCGGCGGCCTTCGCCGACCACGGCCCGCGAGGTCGCCCCCGACCCGGCGCCGACCTCGACAAATGTCATCTCGGGCCGCAGCCACGGTCGCAGCAGGCGCGCCTGCAGGGCCAGGGAACCGGGGTCGTCTCCCGCTGTGGGGACGGCGCGTGCGTATTCTCCGTAAACCTCGGCGTAGCGCCGGGGGCGCTCCTGCGCCGACGCGCTGCGAAGCCGGTCCGCCAGACGCTTCTCGAGGTTGTACCGCCGCCGGAGTTCCGCC
>JBCDKB010000016.1:0-37554 GCA_038747035.1 Acidobacteriota bacterium
CTGGCGGCGGGCCTCGTCGAGGCCCGGCTCGAGGCGCAGTGCCAAGCCCAAATGGCGAATCGCCTCTTCATCAAGGCCTTCTGAGCCAAGCCGCACGGCCCACAGGAAATGAGACGTTCCATCTTGTGGAAAACGCTGCACCGTCGCCTCGAGAATGGCCCGCGCTTCGACGTCGCCGCGGGCGTCCAGCGCTTGGGCCAGACGGTGGTGGGCCACCGGGCGATCCGAATGGCGCTCTCGGACGCGCCGAAAAGCGGCGATCGCCTCGTCGCGTCTTCCCAAGGCTTCCAGGGCCGCGGCGCGGTTGAGGGCCGCCTCGAGGTGCCCCGGGTCCGCAGCGAGCGTCCGATCGAAGGCGTCGAGGGCCTCTGGGTAGCGCCCGCGGCGCACTTCCAGGGCGCCGAGGTTAAACGGACCGTCCGATTGGTGTGGATCGGCGATCTCCGCCCGTCGGTAGGCGGCCGCCGCCTCGTCGAAGGCCCCGGCGTCCAAAGACGCGTTGCCGGCGTCGATCCATAGCCCCGGATCGCCGGGCAGCCGCTCCAGCAGGCGATGGATCTCAGCCACCGCTTCGTCCGCACGTCCGGCGTCGCGCAGGAGCTCCGCGCGGTCGCGGCGCAGAAGCACATCGTCGGGCCATGATCCAAGCGCGCCCTCGACGGCGGCGAGGGTGCGATCGAGCGTCCCCGCCCCGTCGAGTCGATCCGCCAAAGCCGCCACTCGGCCCAAGCGGATCGAACGTCGCTGTCCGTGGCGCCACTGAGCGGTGAACGGCGGGCGGTCCATCATGGCGGCGATATCTTGCCACTGGCCGAGCCGATGCCAGACCGTCAGGCCGAGGCGGTCGGCGCACGCTTCAAAGCCCGGCGGCTCCTCTCCGCGCCACGCGAGGAAGAAGGCGCGGGCGACCTCGAAGGCCCCTTCGGGCGTGAGGTGCACGTGCTCAAAGAAGAACTCAGCACCTGGTACGCCGACGGGGCTCCGGGACTCGAGGACCGCCTCGGCGTCAACCAGCAGCGCGTCGTCCTCCGCGGCGAGCCGCCGGATCGTCCGGTTGACCTCGGAATCCGCGCGAAATCGGAGCCCGTCAAGATCCCGCGCGGCCGCCAACTCCAGACGGGCCTCCGCGACGTCCCCCTCCTCCAGCGCGGCCCGTCCGAGCAGAAAGTGCGCCAGCGCGTGCTGCGGTGCGAGGTCGACGGCTTCCCGGGCCGCCCGCCGTGCCGCAGCAGGGTCGCGGCCGTCGAGGGCCCGGCCGGCCTCCTCCAGCAGCTCATCCACGCGGCGGCTCTCCGCGGGCCCGGCCACGGCCATCGATCGGAAGGGCGGTGTCCCCAAGAGGTCGACGGCGACGGTCGAGATCAGCACCTCGGCCCCCGTCCGGTGCGCTCGCTCGAGGATCGACTTCAGGTTACTCGCCAGGTCGCTGCGCACGCCCTCGAGGCGTGGATCCTCAGCGGTGACGCCGTGGCTCGAGAAGCTTTCGAGCCCGCGCCAGCCGCCGGCCCGGGGTGGCCTCAAGAGTCGCGACAGGGTCTGCCCTGTTCGGGTTTTGAGAAGAGCTGCGGACGCCCTTATCGCGGGTAGGCCGGGCGGCGAAGCGTCCGGATCCAGACCCCCCAGGCCCCAGGGGCCGACGATCTCGTTATTCCCCAGATAGATCGCCACCACGTCGGGCTCGATGCGATCCAGCTCCCCCGCGATGTCCCGGACCACGTGCGAGTTGATGGCGGTCATCGCCATCGGCACCACCTCCACCGACTGCCCGGTCGATTCTTCCACCATGACGGCGAGGAAGCGTCCGAAGGAAAATAAGGGGTCCGGGATGCCCATGGCGGCGGAGCCACCGAGCACGGCCAGGCGCAGCGTGCCGTCCGCTTTATCCGCCGACAAATCTTGGGCCACCGGGCGGCGGGCGAGGCTCGGCGGGAAGAAGCGCCAGCCGAACTTCGGATTGGAACGGAGCGTATCCCGCCCGTCGGCCGGAACGAAAAAGCCGGCGTCGTAGCCCTGACCGGCCAGCCTCAGGCCGCCTTCGAGGGCGAGGAAAAAGATGACCGGGGCGCCGATGAGGGCGAGGAGGCGGAAGAGCCAGCGTCTCGACGTCGACGGGGCGTCGCTGGATTCCGCCTGACTCACACGAGCTGGCGAGTCTTTTCGATCAAGCGATGCACGTAGCGGCCGACTTGCTCACGGACGTCGAGCAGGGGGCCGTCCACCAGATCCGGGTCCGCCTCGGCCAGCTCGTCCATCTGCCGGTCCACCAGCTCGTGGGCGAGATAGTGGAGATCGGCCATCTTCTCCATCTCCGAGGCTTCACCGTAGACGGCGTCGACTTTTTCGCGCAGGCGGTCGACCGCTTCTTGCAGTCCCGCGGCGACGGCGGGCGGGAAAGACGTCTTGAGATCGGTGGTCATGGTGTCCTGGGGTTTTGAGAGCGAAGAGCGCCGTAGACGGCGTCCGGCGGCCGACCGGCGAAGTCTAGACTATCGGCGGGAACCGACTCAATCAATGGGCTGACCCGACTCTCGACACGGGGGCTAGGCCCGGTGCGTAATGTGCTCAAGCTCAGCGAGCATGTCGTCGATCAGTTCCGAAGGTGACTCGATCAAAGACGTGTCGGAGTAGATGCCGATACGGACCTCGTCGTTAAACGAAAGGATCGAAATGCCGAGGCCGATATTGGCCCGCTGGGGGACCCAGAAGAGCATACCCGTCACCTGTCGCCCGGCGACGGACAGCGACTCTTTGGGACCCGGGACGTTACTCATCACCGCCGAGCACTTGCGGGCGTAAAAGTCTACGAGCGCCTGGCTTAGGGCCGGCGGCAAGGTCTTGAGCAGCACGCTGGTGATGCCGTAATAAACAAACGGCTCGACGGAGCGCTTGAGCCCGTCCATGCGGTGTTTCACTTCGGCCAGGCGCTGCCGGGTGTCCTTGATGTCGAGCGGCAGCTCGACAATGACGGCGCCGAACCGGTTGTCCATCGTCGGCGTCGCCTTGGGGTTGCGGACATTCACCGGCATCGAGACGCGGACGCTCGACGGCACTTCACCCGGTCGACGCGCGGCATAGCGCTGCAGGCCGCCGGCGACCACGGTGACCAGCACATCGTTGAGCGTGGCTCCCAGGCGGTTCTTGGTCGCCTTCACGGAGCTGAGCTCGATCGGCGGCGTCCACGCGAAGCGCTTCTGGCCGCTCAAGGCTTTGCCGTGGTAAACGCTCTTATCCGCCGGCCGAACGGCCCGGTCGACGAGCAAAGGACCCGCCATCAAAATCGATTTGGCCATGATCTGCCACATCTTGCCGGCGACGCCGCGGGTCGTCGGCGGCTTCTGCGCATGGCCGTCGCCGATATCCATCAACTTGAACAGCACCGGCAGCAGGCCCATACCGTCGCCGAGCACGTGGTGCATTCGAATGATGACCGCACTCTGCCGGTCGTCAAAGTCCTTGATGATCCGGAATTGCCACGGAGGGTGGTCCATCGGCAGGGGCTGGGACGCGTGCTCGCCGAGGTAGTCCTGGATCCCTTCACGTGTATGGATCGGATCGTCGATCTCGAAAATATGGTTCGCGAGGTCGAAATCCGTCGCCTTCCGCCAGAAACAGCGTTTGCCCTTGGCCACCAGCGACCACGTGAACCGGTCATAGGGCCGGACGCCGTCCACCACCAGGTCGAGCACCCGCTCTTGCCAGACCTCGCGGAGCGCTTCGGCGTCGATGCGCTCGAGCGTCCAGATCGAATTGATGACCATCAGATTTTCGGGGCTGTCTTGCAGCCACACGCGATCCCGCGGGTGCACCGGTTCAAGCCCTGATACATCCTGAGTCTGGGGAATATGCTCAATCATCGTCTTCTCCTCGAGGCGGGACACTAGCAGACGGCGGCGATGACTGCGTCGGAGCCTCCATGCGGGCGCCGTCGCCGCCCGACGCGGTCGCCAAAGCGACCAGCGCCGCCGCGCACCAAGTGCCTTCCAGGACCACGAAAGGCATGAAGCCGATCAGCCACGACGCCCAGCAGGCGAGACCGGCGCCCACCGCATTCAGCGCGGCATAGGTCCGCGAGCTCGCCGGTAGGACCTTGGCTAGATTCAAGGCGAAGGCCAGTAGGAGTAGCGCCACTCCAACCGACCCGACCCAATCGCCCGGCGTCATGGGGTCACGCGGTCTTCGTCGCTTGGACCGCCCGCATCCGGAATAGGGCCGCGAGGGTCAGCGACAGAAAAAAGCCGACGACCAAAGTCCGTTTCAGCGTTTCGACCGCGTAGCCCTCCAAGGTCAGTCGCTCCACCTGCTCGCGGTGGCGGGCCTTCTCTTCCTCGCTGATCTCTTCCATCTGGTCGAGCTGCTCGAGCGAGGTTTCCTTCACCCAATCGAGGTAGGTCGGATCAACATGGGTGACGAAGACCTGGGTCCCGAGGCCGAGAATGACGCCGACGATCAACGACACCATCAAGCCGGCGCCGAAGAGTCGGGAGAATGGGGCGCCACCTTCGTCCTTCGCTCGGTGCCGGTGGAAACCGAGGGCCACGATCAGGCCGGTGACGTGGAAGGCGAGGGTCAGTATGAGGAGCTGCGAACCCAGCGGAGTCCGCAGCACCTCCGTGGCGTGGAGCACGAAGAGCAGGCCGGCGGCGAGTAGGCCCACCACCGCTCCGACGATCAGGTTGATCTTCATCCTGCGTCCACGCCCGACCGCCGTTAAGGCAGCAGGCTTTCACCGTCGAGCTCGGTCGACGGGCTCACGCCGTAGATGTCGAGCAGGGTCGGCATGATGTCAGCCATATGCGCCTGGCGGTCTTCGAGCTTCTGATTGCTGAACAGGATGCCTTCCACCAGGGGCGGATAGAGCGAGCAGTGGTCGCCGCTCCAGCGCTTGTCGTTCGGCTCGACGACCGCCGAGGCGATGCCGCCGAGCGTGTCCTGCCAGCCCGCTCGGTAGTAGTCCGCATTGGTGGCGATCATGTCCGCCATGACTTGAGGATCGAAGCTCTTGTAGGCCTCGGTTCGCTTGAAGATGTGGGCCACCGGCTTGAGGCCGGTCTCCGGGTCTTCGTAGGCCAGGAGCTTCTCGCGGATCTCATCCATCATCGGCTCGTAGTCCTCTTGGCTGACGATGCCTTGGCCCTCACGGCCTTCGAGATTGATGAAGATATTGCCGAAGCCCAAGGCGTAGGCCTTGGTCTTGCTCCAGTCGACATTGACGAAGAAGTCGCCCTGGTCAAAGAGCATCTCGAGGTTTAGCCGCTGCGGGTCCTCGCCGTTGAGGAACATGTAGCCGTTCTTCACCAGCCAGGTGTTGTAGTTCATGCTGTAGCGGAACGACGAGAAGCCGTGGTCCGAGGCGATGAACAGGCGCGAGCCCTCCGGCATCTTCTCCATCACGTTGCCGATGATGGCGTCCATCCGCTGGTACGACTCGAGGATCGAGTTGCCGTATTTGGCGGCCAGCGTCTCGTCATAAATCGGATGGCCGGGGTCGAAGAGCCGGAACATGACGTGCTGGACGCGGTCGGTGAATTCGAAATAGTGCACCAGCACGTCCCATTCGTCCGGTTTGGCGAGCTGCTCTTCGAGCATCAGCTCGTAGCGCGCCACCGTCGCCTCCACGTCCTCGAGGAAGAGCTCCTCGCTGATCGTGCCTTCGTTCATCGACCAGGTGTCCATGGCCCAGCCGATGGTCTTGAAGTAGCCGTGGGGGTCCATCAGCTGCGCCGCGAAGTCTTTGGGATGCGACAGCTTGACGTTGGGGGGAAGGTTGTTGGGATCGAACTGGATCGGCGAGAGGTAGATCCGCACTTCCGGATCGATCGAGAGCAGGTGGAAGCGACCCTTGCCGTGCAGGGCGACCAGCGGGTTAAACGGGAATTTGAAGTCCGTCCAGTCGCTCCACTGCCCCGGCTCGAGGGTGACGGCGTTGCCGGAGACCTCGAGCGTCACCGTTTGACGGTCCTCCGCCACGACCACGTCCATCGGCAGCTCGGCGTAGTCGAGCTTGCCGGGCTCGGAGAACAGGCGGTCCGGCGGTCCTTTGATCTTCGTCGGGATCCGTCCGCGGTTGTCGATCAGCTCCATGACCTCGAGGGAGAATCCGCCGTCTTCGGCCTCGAAGAACAGCTCCGACGTGAAGAAGAACGGCTTACCGACGCGCAGCGACAGGTCGGGGGTGCCTAGGCCGGTCAGCAGCTGGCCGTTCTGGAACGGCTCCGCCGGAAAATTCTGCGGCAGACGCAGGACGCGGGACCGATAGCCGGCCTCGCCGAGCAGCTGCCAGAAGGTGTCGCCTTGGCGCGGATTGATCGGGATCGGCATCTCGTCGGGCACCCACTGGTCCGCCATGCGGCCGGTGGCGACGCCAGCGCCGACCCCGAGTAAGAGGGCCAGGACCAGCATGATCGGCTTCTTCGAAATGAAGCGCAGTCCCAACCAGAGCACCAGCGCCAAGAGGGACGCCACGATGGCGCCGAAAATCACCGGATTCTTATCGCCCCAGAGGATGGTCTGGGAGCCTTCGTCAATCAGCGCCAGCGTCGGCCGGTAGTTGGCCGGGTCGCGGCGCAGGAAGTCAGCGACGCCGTGGCGACCCGGGTCCAGGCCGGTGGCGAAGGTGGACCAGGAGACCGGGGTCTGCGACGGGATCGTCGGCATCAGCGGCTTGAAGGTGCCTTCGTCGCGAAGTTTGGCCATATTCGGCAGCAGGCCTTCATCCATCCACTGCTGGGCGAGGTCGCCGTCGGCGCCGTCGAAACCGAGGACCACAGTCTTCGGAACGTCGTTCTGGGCGTGCACCTGGGGCTGGTGGAGCCAGGCGGCCGTGACGGCGCCGGCGATCACAATCAAAAGGAAGGCTCTGACGACATAGTGCCCGATGCGCACCGCTTTAGGCGTGCTCACGCTCATGTTCAACTCTCGAGTCGGGAATGGGCGACGGTTTCGACCGTCGGGTGAAATTGGCACGTCCAGGGGGCTAAGGCCGGACGATGGGACAACGCGGCGGCGCGGGGCGAGTCGGCCGTCGGCGCGTGCCTTAAATATCCGTGGCGGCGGGAGCTTTCGCCGCGTGGCGGCACGACCCTAGCAGATTTCACCGCACGGCGCGGAGCGCCCAGAGCGCCCGCCCGAATCCTTCTCCCCATTCTTCCGTGGGCACGCTGTCGGCCGCCGATCTGGTACCCCGCGCGCCGCTGACCCGGGTCGTTCGGGGTGCCCCCGATACGCCTAGCTCTCGCCGCTGCCGCGGACGTCATGGAGACTCTGGGCCCGGAGCCGCGCCACCTCCTGCAGGTCGACGTCGCGGTCGGTCTCATCGACGATTTCTTCGCCGATCAGCGTCTCCATCACGTCTTCGAGGGTCACGAGGCCCGACATGCCGCCGTACTCGTCGAGCACGCCGAGCATGTGGCGCCGGCGCTTGAGGAACTCGGAAAGCAAGCGGTGCCCCGGAAGGCTGTCGGGCACCAGCTCCAGGGGCTTGCGCAGCGCAGCGAGCGGGACGTTGAAGTCATCGGTCGCCATACGCTCGAGGATGTCGGATTTGAAGACGAAGCCCGACCAGTTCTCAGGATCCTCACCGTGGATCGGGATGCGCGAGTGCTGGCTGCCGATCACGGCCTCGTAGACTTCCTCCACGGTGGCCGTATCGCGCAATTTGAAGACCACGGTCCTCGGGGTCATGATGTCCCGCGCCCGGATCTCGTCGAGGCGCAGCACGTTGGCGACGAGCTCGGCCTCGATGGGCAGGATGCTCCCCTCTTCCGCCGAGAGCGCGGCCACCTGGTGAATCTCCTCTTCCGGCGCCATCTTGTCCTCGGTCTCGCTTTGCACGAGCCGGGTCAACCGACGGGAGAGCCAGACCAGCGGCCAGAGCAGCACGATGGCGACCCGCCACGGCGCCGCGACGGCGCGGGCGACCGCCGAGTCGTAGGTCACCCCTGCGACCTTGGGCAGAATCTCCGCGAATAGCAGGACCGCCAGTGTGAAGTAGAGGGGAAACCAGAATCGGGCCGCCTCCGCTCCGAAGATCACCTGCGCCTCGGCGCCGGCGATCGCGGCGCCGGCCGTATTCGCCGCCGTATTGACGATCAGGATCGCCGTGATCGGCCTCTCCATATTGCGTTTGAAACCCTCCAAGATCACCCCGGAGCGGCTGCCTTCCTCCGCCAGCTGCCGCACAAACGGAAGGCGCACCGAATAGAGGGCAGCTTCCGAAAGCGAGCAGAACGCCGAGATGATGAGAACCAACGCTACCGAGGCCAAGAACAGGGTCATCGACTCCTCCAGTGTCTGCGACGACTCTATCCGGAAATCACCGCGGATCCGCCGCTCCCCCCAGACCTCTACCCTGACGGTAGAGCTCGGGGGCGGGTGCGAGCGCTGGGGCCGCCCGAGCTTCGGAGGTTTCCAGTCGCCGTCCGCCGCGTTGAGCCGCGTGCTAGCCTGATTTCATGGCTGATGTCCCCGCCCCCCGACGACGCCGACACCACCTCGCCGTCGCCGTCGCCCTGCTCGTGCCCCTCGTCGCCGCGCCCCGCGGTTTTTCCCAATCCGCCGACATTCCCTCCGCCCCCCAAGCCGACGCCGTCCGCGTGCTGTGGACGCCCGGGACCGTCGCCGCCGGGCGCACGGAAGTGGAGGCTTTGCCGCTCGCCCCTGACGTTCGACGGGTGGAGTTCCTGGTCGACGGCGAGCCCGTCGGCGAACGCACCAAGCCACCGTGGCGCGAAAAAATTCGCTTCGCCGAGCCCGCGAAGCTCCAGCAGCTCACCGTCCGCGCCTACGGCCCGAACGACCGACTGCTCGGCGAAGACTCGGTGGAGATCAACCGGCGACGGCTGCCTTTCCGGGTCCTGCTCGAAGAGACCACCGTCGACGGCGTGCGCGGCCGGGTCAACGTCCCCCGCGGCGCGCAGCTGGCGTCCATGCTGGTCGAGCTCGACGGCCAAGAGGTCGCCACCGGCAACGCCGAGGCCTTCGATGTCCCGCTCGCGGCGCGCACCGGACAGGTCGTGCGGGTGGAGGCGACCCTTAAAGACGGACGGGTCATCGAAGACGCCCGCGTCTTGGGCGCCGCCGGCGACGTCGCCTCGATCGACGTCCGGCTCGTGCAGCTGCAGGTCCTGGTCACCGACCGCAACGGACGCCCGCTCCAGGACCTGGCCCTGGATGATTTCGAGCTCCGGGAGAACGGCAAGAAGCGCACGATCGACCGGGTCTTCCCCGCCGGTGACGTCGACCTGGTGCTCGGATTGGTGGTGGACGCGTCCGGGTCCATGCAGCGCATCTGGCCGTCGGTCCGGCGCGCCTCCGAGCTCTTCTTGAATACGGTGGTCCGGGAGCGCGACGAGACCTTTCTCCTCGACTTCGCCGACCAGGTGCGGCTTCTCCAGTCCCCAACCGGCGAACGGGCGCGCATCGACGAAGCGCTGGATCGCGTCTCCGCCGGCGGCATCACGGCGCTCTATGACTCCGTCGTCTTCGGCGCCCTGCAATTCGGCGACCGCCCAGGACGTCGCGCCCTGGTGGTGATCACCGACGGACTCGACTACGGCAGCCAGGCCGACCCGGACCGCGCCGTCGACATCGCGCGCAAGCTCGGCGTCCCGGTCTACGTCGTTTCATTATCCGGCGGACAGACGCCGCGCAACGCCCGCGCGGCCTTCGCCCAAGGGGGCCAGGTCCAGGAGATGAAGCTGATCACCGAACCCACCGGCGGACGCCTCCTGCGCACGTCGGGCGCCCGCGGCGGCGACGGCCTGCTGCGGGCCTTCCGCCAAGTGGCCGACGAGCTGCGCAGTCAATACATCATCACCTACTACACCGATCGACCGCTCGCGGACCTCGACGGCCGCGACGTCGAGGTGCGGCTGCCGGATCGGAAGAAGGTCGACGTGCGCTCGGTCCTGGCGTGGGATCAGATCCAGTGAGCGGCGCCGGGGGGCCGGAATCCCGGCGGGCCTCCAAGCGGCTCGGGAGCTCGACCCGAGCGAGCTTAGTCGCTCGAACCGCAGCTCTCCGCGGGCGACGCGGGGTCAGCGCCGGGTAAAGAACATCACGTGCTGACCCGGCAGGAAATCGAGCGTTTCCTGCCACTCCAGCCCGACGGCGCCCATCTCGCGTTTAATTTGGGCCTGGGTCATGCGGTGGAGCGGATGAATCGATGAAAAGCTGTCTTCACCGCGGTATTCCACCAAGACCACCCGGCCGGCGGGCGCGAGCGATCTCACAATCCCTTCGGCCATCTCTTTCGGGTAAGAGAACTCGTGGTACGCGTCCACCATCAGGACCAGGTCAACTTCGCTGGCGGGCAGCGAGGGGTCGTCGACTCGACCGAGCACCGGCTCGATATTGGTGAGCTGGAGGGAATCCCGGCGTTTCCCGATCGCTTCGAGCATCTCCGGCTGAATATCGACCGCGAGGACCCGGCCTCTGGGGACCTTCCGGGCCAGCCGGTAGGTGAAGTAGCCCGACCCGGCGCCGATATCGGCCACCACGTCATCGGGCTTGAGACCGAGCCGGGCGACCACTTCATCCGGCTTTTCAGACTCGAGGCGGTCGTCGCGCTCGAGCCACGGTATGCCGTGGTAGCTCAGGTATTGCGAGATCTCCCGGCCCATATAGACCTTGCCGGTGCCGCCGCGGCTTGGCTTTCTCGAGCTGTAGACGCTCTCACCGCCCGCCTCTCCGTCGCCTTCGCCACTGCGGACCGACGACGAGCACGCCGCCAGGAGCAGCGCCGCAGTGAGGGCGGGGAGCCATCGGCCGAGGGAAGTCCTGGCCGCTGTTAAGCGTCCGCGCCCGTCACCCGCCGCGGCGCCGCCTTCGATCACGAATCCGCCGGGAAGAGCGCTTCGAGGATCGCGTCGGTCTGGGCCCGCCAGCCCGTCCAGCCGGCACGGCCGTAAACGGTATTCATGGTCACGTCGACGCCCCGGGCCGTGAGCTTCTCAACCAGCGCCTCGGTGCTCTTGTGGGCGTGGATCCCAGGCCCTTCGATCACGTAGTCGTTGGGGCCGCTCTCGAGCCAGACCGTCGGCTTGGCGTCGCTGCCTTCGAGCATCTGCCAATAAGCGTCGCGATTCTCGTCGGTGAGATAGAAGCTCTGGCCGACGACCTTCTGGAAGCTCCCGGGGAAAGCCATGGCCGTATGGACCGCGATGACGGCGCCGGAGCCCGGCCCCATGATCGCCCGATCCTCACCGACCTGGTAGTGCTGCTCGAGGTGCGGGATCAGCTCCTCGACCAGGAAGCTGGCGTAGGCCGGCGCCAAGTCACCGTTGTATTCAGCGCCGGAGTTGCGCGGCACAAAGGCCACGACGACCGGCGCGACCCGCGAGCCGACCGTGTGGTCGAGCACGTTGCCCATGGCGCCCGCGCCCAAGGCGTTGTTGCCGTGGTTGACTACCAGCAGCGGGTAGCGAGCTTCGGCGGAGAAACCCGGCGGCGTCCAGATCTGGATCTGCCGCGCGTTCTCGAGCTTCTTCGAATGAAAACGAAATGCGTTCAGCTCGCCGCGGGCGACGCCTTCGGCCGGTTCGGCGATCGCTTCATTGGCCCGGAAACCCGGCATCTGGAGCTCGGACAGCTGGCGCCAGCCGTAGTCGACAAAGTGCGCATTCGCCGGGTCCCTCGACGGTCGCCCGAAGTCCACACCGATCCCGTAGTCGTAGCTGCCCTTCGGATCGAGCGGCAGGCTGCGGTAGAAGAGGTCGGTGCCCGCGACGCGGTGCAGCGGCACCTGGTCGCCGCCGAATCCGAGGATATTGCCGCCCAGGCTCACGTCTTCCGCCGCGCCGCGGTAGATCACGTGGGTGGAGCCGTCGGCTTCGACGATCGGCGTCGACTCGACCTCGGCGAAATGGGCATCGACCCGGGCCTGCCGCTCGCCTTCCGCGAGGCCTTCGACCGTCTTCACGAAGGCGCCGAACTCGCCGAGGTAGCGGTGCGGATCTTCGACCACTTCGGCCACTTCGGCCTTGACGTCTTTATCCACGCGCACGGCGGCGAGGTGGGTCTGGTTCCTGACGAAGAAGTGGTCGCCGACGAAAGCCGGATTGGCGTAATCGCCGCGCTCGAAGACCTGGAGCCGGGCGACCTCGGCGAAGTCACTGCCCCCGGCCACCGCCACCACCAGGTTGCCGTCGCGGGTGACCATGGCGAGGTGGCCGTCGATGAGGCTCAGATTGAAAGCCTGGGCCCCCCGACTTCGCCAGTTGAAGTCGCCGTCGGAGATCTTGGCGGAGGTCAGAATGCGGCCGGTGAAGCCGAAGACGGCCCCTCCATGCACCACAGGCAGCACGAGCGAGTTGGCGAAGATGCGACTGCGCCAAGCCTCCTCCACGCTCAGCTTGCCCTCGGTTGACGTCACGCGGAGGGCCAGCGCCTCTTCGCTGAGGTTGATCAGCAGGTGGTCAGCGTCGAGCACGGTCGGGTGGGCCGAGCCTTCGCTCGACTCGCCGGTCGAGTGTTCGTAGCTCCAGAGCGTGTCGCCGGACTGGGGATCGAGGCCATAGGCCCACTGGTCGGTCACGGCGACGAGGTGCTCGCGGCCGCCGACATCGGCCAGGATCGGCGACTGGTAGGTGACCGAGTCGTCGCCTTTCGACCAGCGCAGCTCGCCGGTCTTCCGGTCGTAGGCGGTGACGGCTCGGCCTTCGCCGCCCGCCAGGATGACCACCAAATCGCCGAGGGGAAGCGGCGACGAGGTATAGCCGTAGAAAGGCACGTTGGAGTTCGACTCATCGAGCTGGACCCGCCAGCGCTCTTTGCCGCTCTCGAGCTCGACGGCGATAAGTTGTCCCTTCGGGCCCAAGGCGTAAACGTCGCCGTCGGCGATAGCGGGCGAACCCAAGGGGCCGTCGTCCGAGCCGTCGTGGGCGGCGTACTTCGTGTCGAACCGCACTTGCCACTTGTCCGCGCCGGTGGCGGCGTCAAAGGCCGCCAGGACATCGTCATCACCGGCGGTATGCATCGCCACCACGAGGCCGTCGGCGACGGCCAAACTCGAATAACCCGCGCCGAGCTCGCGCTTCCACGTTTCCACCAGACCGAAGCTGTCGGGCAGTGCACCGTCCGGGCCCGCTGTTCGATAGCCGAGCCACTCGCCGTGATTGTCGGCGATCGTCAGGGGCGCCGAGGCCAATCCGACGGCAAGGCAGGTCGCAAAGACGAAGGGACGCATGGAAAGTCGCAAGATAGATCTCCTCAGGGTGAATCGTCAGGGGCGATGGGAAAAGACAAGAGGGCGGCTCACCCGAGCCGCCTCGAAGATTTACGCAGGCGGCGAAACTGGGATGCCGAATCCGCGTAACCAGGGTGTAAATAAGCACTATTCTCGAACACGCCCGCCGTCGAAGATACTCGCCCCGAGGTGGGGCTGAGCACAGCAGGCGGAGCGGGTCGACGCTCGCGCGATCTAGCGGGACGCGCTGTCTTCCGCGCCTTCGCCTTCGACCGAACTCTCCGTGGCCTCCGGCGCCGGCTCGGGCGGAGCCTCGTCCCGATCTTCGAGCGGGCGATAGCTGGACGCGCTCGGCTTTTTGGAACCGCCCGCCAGCGCAATGCCCAAGGCGAAGGCGACGGACGGCAGCAGCCACTTCTCGCCCTTCGGCAGAAAGGCAAATTCGCGGTGGGCGCCGGCCCGCAGCACGTCGAGGGCGTGGGCGACCTCATTTCGACTGACTTCGATTTTCTGGCGCAGGCGCTCACGCTTCTTGCCGCCCGGCAGCCTCGACTTCACCGTGCTCATACTCCGCCCTCCAGCGACTGCTGTGCGTCCCCGGTCTGATGCCGCCACCAGCCTTTGTGGTCATCGAGGCGACGGGTCACCGCCGCCGCCGGGTTCTCCGGGGCGATCCGGGTCTTCACCAGCCAATAGGCGATGGCGCCGATGATCGCGAAGATGAGGAAAATGATCCCGAGCACGCCGAGGGCGGATAGCCACAGCGGCCAAGCGGTGGCCGCGGCGAGCCCGTCGATAGCCGCTAAGAGCACCACGAACGGCAGGTAGATACTCACCAGCACCACAACCGCGACCATCGCGAGCAGCTTGCCGACCTCGATCAGCCAGCTCTTCCATTCACTAAATACCAGCGCCGCTTCCGCCTTGACGAGCGAAAGCACGGCATTGCCGAGGGCCCGGTGGGCCTCCATCCACGTCGGTCGATTAGCCATGGTGTCCTATAGCTTCCCTAGCAGCCCGTGGCAAAAGTCCAGCCGCGCTGCGAGCGGCCCTTCTTCGCTGGCTTTTCGTTGATAAATCTCGGAATACAACCAGTATTCCTGCAATTTTCCGCCTCAATCCAGCGAAAAATTGCTCGCCCTCGCGTTCGGCTGACTTTCACCACGGTCTGCTAACCGCCGATGGTGACCGGCTTCAGCGCGAAGCCGGTCGTCGCACCGATCTCGTCGCGTACGCCGACGGAAACGAGCTGTCGACCTTTGCGCATCAGGAGCGTCAGTTGGTAGTGGTAATACTGCTCTTGGGCGCGGCTGAAGTCGCCGCTCGGAATGTCGATCGGGACCGGGACCTGCTGGACTTCAGCGAGGCCACCCTCAGAGTCCTTGGCCGCCACCCAGAGCCTGATGCGGCCGCGCTGGGTTTCGCGGCTCTCGAGGAAAGTCAGCTTGCCGATCGGTACCTTGACCACCAGCGGCACCAGGAACTGCCCGCTCTCGTGGACCTTCTCGAGGCCCTTATCGATTTCGATGCCGAGCTCGTTTTCCTGGAATCCGAAGTGCAGGGCCGCGAGCGCGGTATCCGACATCCGGGTGCCGATCGGCTTGTCCCGATAGCCTTCGCGGTGGCGAATGCGCACGCCCCGGCGCTCGTTCTTCAACTTGACCTTGATGCGGTGATACCGCCCGACCTTCTCGCCGCCGGCGGGCAGAAAGCCGAGCGAGTAGTAGGTGTCAAAGTCCTCGGCCATCTTGTTGAGGCCTTTGTTGAAGTTGTTGGTATTGATCATGGCGAAGCCGCCCGTTTCCTCGGCGAGGAAAAGCAGCGGACTCTGCAAATTCGTGAAGTGGACCTGGTCGATCTGGGCGCCGCCGCCGGCCGTGGCGTTGGACGCGTCCATGAATGAATAGCTGCGCAGCCCTGCCGCGTCGACGGTGTAGAACGTCACGCGGTTGGTGTTGGCCCGGGCGATCAGCGACTGGAATCGGCGGCTCAGGTCGTAGCGCTGCGAGTCCATGAGTACGGTGGAGTCGCGGAATTTATCGTTGAGCGCGTAGAAGACATCTTCCCCGGCCCGCATCGGCAGGCCGTTGGCCACGTAGAGGATGGCTTTGCGCCCCGGCAGGCCCGCCAGCATCTCGACCTGCTCGCCCATGGCGTCGAGGGTGAAGGCCATGTCGTTGTGGATCGACTCGGCGTATTGCGAGACGCGGCCGCGGACTTCGTAGATATTCTCAGCGTCGTCGTAGATCTGGCTCAGGATGTCGCGCCGGTCGGAGTCGTAGTGCACGCGGTGGCCGGTCAGCTCCTCGAGCTCATAGAGCGCCGAGGAAATGATCTCCGGATCCTTGGTGAAGGGGTGACGAATCTTGAGCGACCGGTCGTAGGAGACCAGCATCACCTCATCGCCGGGCCGCACCTGGCTGCGCAGGAAATTACGGGCCTGGCGGAGGACCTTATTGCGGGAAAACGGCAGCAGGTTGAAGTTGTCGACGTAGACGATCAGGTAAAGCCGCTGGTCGCGGGGCCGCGGCGCCACGGCCTCGGTGTTCTGCCGACTCGGCGCGGCGGGCTCCGCCTCGGCCTCAGCCTCGACGGGCTCCGTGACCTCGATCACTTCGGGCCGCTCGTTGATCGCGCGGCCGCCCTCCACCGCGTAGAAATTGCTGATCGCCACCGGCGACTTGTCAACCTCGAGCACGAAGTCATCCTTGGTCAGGCCGGTGATGCGATTGCCGCTGCGGTCGGTCACATAGACCTCAACGTTGACGACGTTGACGTCCACGGCTTCAACAAAGAAGTTGCCTTCGACACCGCCGTCGGCGGCGGTTCCTGCGCTGGCGTCGGCGGAGGACGCCTGGGCTTCGACGTCGGCGGACCCGAGGGGCCACAGCCAAAGGGCGGCGGCGAGGACCGCAGCGACGGCCGCGATTCGACCGACGGTCGAGGATTCTGAGGGAGCGACGAGTGTATTCACGGCGTGTGCAGCTTCTTCCACTTTCTTCACAGAGGGTCCCCGCTTCGCTTGAGATTTGAGGCTGGAGGGTCTGGCTGGGCTTGTCGGGCCGGCGCCCGCCGCGCGGCCCTGCGGCAGAGCGGCCGCGGAGGATGGCGCAGATCTCGGAAACTCTGAAGACAAAAATCGGCCGTGATCCAGCGCTCCGTGGTGATTATATCGGCAAGGACAGGCGCTTCCGCATCCCCCTGGCCCCGCCGCTTGCTAGCGCGGGTCGGGCCGCTCGAAGAGCCGATAAAAATGGTCGACCGGACCGTGGCCGGCGCCGAATCCCGGAGCGGCGGCGATCGCTCCGTGGAGGTAGTCGATGGCGCCGCCGACGGCGGTACCGAGCGAATCGCCGAGGGCGAGGCGGGCTGCGATGGCCGACGACAGCGTGCAGCCAGTGCCGTGGGTATGGCGAGAATCCAGTCGAGCGTGCTCATAGATGCGCGAAGTTCCCGCCGCCACCAAGACGTCGACCACCACATCACCGCTCGCGTGGCCCCCTTTCACCAGCACGGCCGGCGGCTCTTGCGACGCCATGGCGGCGATTAAACGTCCGGCGGAGCGCCGCGCGTCGAGACCGGCGTCCGCGCCCAGGGTCATACCCGTGAGCCGGGCCGCCTCCGGAAGGTTCGGCGTGATGAGGGTCGCCAGGGGCAGCAGGTCTTCCACCAAAGCGGTGACGGCGTCGTCGGCGAGCAGCGGATCGCCACTCTTGGCGACCATCACCGGATCGAGCACGACGTGGCGCGGCCGATGACGCCGAATCCCGTCGGCGACGGTACGCACCAGCCTCGCCGAGGCCAGCATGCCGATCTTGACGGCGTCGCAGCCCAAGTCTTCAAAAATGGCGTCGATTTGCGCCGCCACCACGTCCGGATCCACCTCGGACACCGCCCGGACCCCGAGGGTGTTCTGGGCGGTGATCGCGGTCACCACCGACATGCCATAGCCGCCGTGGGCGGCGAAGGTCTTGAGGTCCGCCTGGAGACCGGCGCCGCCGCCGGAGTCGGAACCGGCGATGGTCAGGAGACGCGGCATGGTTCCGGTGCGCCGGCCCGCCACAGCGCCGGGCGCCACTTACGCCTCCTCCGCGCGAATGCCGTGGCGCACGGCGAGGGCGCCCACCAGCAGGATGATGCCGACGCTGATCAGCTGGGCCAGCGTGAAGGTGCCGAAGAACCGATCGTCCTTCGCGCGGACGAATTCGACCATGAAACGCTCGATCGACATGGCGATCATCACCAGCATGAAGAGACCCCCCGGCTTGAACTTCACGATCTTCGACAGTCGCAGGGCGAGGGCGAAGATCACGAGGCTCGCGGCCACCGTGTAGAGCTGGGTCGGATGGACGGCGATCAGCGCACTGTCGGGGACGCCGGCGTCGAGCTCGACGCCGAAGTGCCGCCGAAGGATTCCGGCCGTGGTCGGCGGCAGGCCATTCTCGAAGACCACGCCCCACGGCAAGTCCGTGGGCACGCCGTAGTCGTCACCGACGAGGAAGCAGCCCATGCGCCCCACCGCGTAGCCCAGCGGCAGAGCCGGAGCGGCGGCGTCGAAGGCGCCGGCGAGGGGAATCTTGCGGCTCCGTACGGTCAAGATGAAGGCGACCGCACCGGCGATCAGGCTGCCGTACCAAACGATGCCCGCCCGGTTGTAGAGCATCGTCAGGTCCCCGATCAGCACGGCGTAGTAGAGCTTCCCGCCGAGGATGCCGAAGAGCCCGCAGAAAAACACGATGGTGCTCGCGTCTTCTTCATCACCGATGCCGAGGCGAACGAGGCCGTTGCGCAGCTGAAAGTAGGAGGCGAGCAGGGCCAGCACGAGCATGACCCCGAAGGGGCTCACCGAAAAGGAACCGATACTGAAAAGCTCTTGGATCATGGGAAGGCCGTGGACCTCGGCAGAGTATTGAGGGAAAGCGCCGGGTTCGGCCCGGCGATCCTAGCCCGTCGGCTGGCCGAAGTCACCTGCGCTCGCCGCAGGGCGGCATCAAGCGACACCGCGGCGCCGCGTCATCACGCGACGCCGCCGCAGGACGGCGTGGACCACGCCGCGCCGTCCTGCGCCACGGTCGGACTCGGCAACCACGCCGGAGACGTCTCGGGGAGGATGCGACGGCCGAGCCGGCGGCGGAAGACGAGCAGGCTGTCGAATGACGCGCGGCGCGCCTGCCGCAAAATCTCGAAGACTTCGCGCTCGGCCCCCGTGCCCTGCAAGACGCCGAGCGCGTCGCCCAAACGTTTGGACGCCGTCGGTCGGTCGTCACGGCCGATATCCAGGAGCGCCAGGTCGAGCGTCGCGAGCGCATAGAGTCCAGGCTCCCCCCGGCCTTCCCCAGGGCCCAGGTCCCCCAGCCCCCGCTGGCAGCGCTCGAGGCGACGTTCGGCCAGGCGTCCGATGCCGAGCAGCGAAAGCACCCGACCTTCCGCCCAGGACAGTCGGAGCCGGCGTAGCTTTTCGCCCCGACGAAAAGGCTGACGCCGCGCTTGGCGGAGCCAGCGCCCGGACGCTTCGAGCACGCCCGGCGCCGGCCGGGAGCCGTCCAGCGAGCGGTCGAGGGCGTCGAGGGCGGCGTCGAAAATCGGCGACCCCAACCGATGACGCGGCCGGGCGAAGGCCGCACACTCGCACAATAGGGCCGGACGCTCCGGCGCACCGGACGCGGCGACTTGGAACTGGCGCGGCAGGGACGCCAAGACCAATAGACCCTCGGCGTGCGCCAAGGCGATCTCGTCATTCGACCCGTCCCGGGCCAAAGCCTCCCTCAAGGTCCCGGGAAGCTCGGCGAGGGCGACGCTGGCCCCGGCAGAGGACCCCGCCGATAGGTCGAAGAGCGCCCGCTGCCGAGTGAGCTCACACGCCGCGACGATCTGCACCCGACGGGCCGTCCGGGCCGCGTCCACCGCCCTCGATAGCGCCGTTCGGGCCGCCTCCAGCGACCCGGCGAGGCGCTCACAGTCGGCGAGCACGGACCAACTCCGGACCAGGGCAGAATGCTGGGCGACATCGGACGAGAAGAGCTCTGGCCGACGTCCGCCGCGGGCGCCTCCGGATCGGCGTGACGCCTCGGCGAGCTCCCCTATCCTCGCCACGAGGGCCGGGCCGTGGCGCGCCAGGGCGCAGGCCGCCGCGGGGTCCGTCAGCCGGCGCCACCGACACTCTTCGAGCAGAAGCGCCCAAAACGCCGAGCTCCAGTACCGATCGTGCCGAAGCACCTTCGACGCATTCTGCGGCGTCACGAAGCGTAGCCGGCGACGAGCCCGGCGACGCTGCTCGCCCGGATCGGCACTGGATGGCGGTCGCACCCAGAGATCTTGCCAAAACTGGCGATAAATTTCTATTTCACAGAGATTTCACTCCATGAAAGAGAAACATCATCCTCAAGCCTCGACTTTCTCCAGCGTCCGACCGAAAGGCAGGAGCGACATCGGAATGAGCTTGATGTGCTGGAGGGCGAATGGGATGCCGATGATGGTGATCGCCAGAATCGCCGCGTGGATGAGGTGAAGCAGGGCGATCTCCCAGCCGAAGAGCACGAGCCACAGGACGTTCATCACTATGCGAAGGCAACCGTTGGCTTCAGGCGTCTCCACGATCTCCTTGCCGAAGGGCGCGAAGGTCGCCACGCCCAGCTTGATATTCGCCCAGCCAAAGGGGATGCCGATGATCGTAAAGCACAGCAAGAAACCGCCGATGATGTAGCCGAGGCCGGACAGGAGGCCGCCGAAGATCAACCAGATGATGTTGCCGATCAATGCCATGGATGGTGCTCCAATCGAACTGCTCGAGGGAAGTTTTCGATCATTCTTCGAGTGTCTATCTTCTAGAAACCGCGGCGATCACGACAGCGAGTTCCTCTCGCGCGGCTCGGTGTGAAGGTGTGTAGCGAGGGCGCGTCGGAGACCGTCCAGGCCGCTTACGCCCGCCCGGCTAGTCCTCCCGATTCGGGCGCCCCCTTAGAGCTTTCACGCGCGAGCGGTGCTTTTTATTCTTCAACCGACGGCGCTTCACGCCCCGCGGTGTGCGCGTCGGCACTCGCTCGGCGTCTTCGGTCAGCGCCAGTCGCAGCAATTCGGCCATCCGCTCCTCGGCCCGCCGCCTATTCATCAGCTGCGATCGCTCCCCGTGACTCGACACCGCCAGGATGCCCGCCTTCGAGATGCGTCCCCGGAGCTCTCTAAAAAGGCGCGACTTCTGCTCTTCGGTGAAACTCGGGCTCGCGGCGATATCCAAGCTCACGGTGACGCGGGTGGCGCTGGTATTGACGTGCTGGCCACCCGGGCCGCCGCCGCGGCTCGCTTCAAAACGCAGCTCGGCGTCCGGGATGTAGAGACTGTCGGTGATTTCCATGGAGACGGGGGCCCAGGGCGCGGCTCTATAATCCGCGCCATGGCCGACTCTACCGTCCCGGCTTCCCGGATCAAGCCCACTTTCCTCGATATCGCCGCCGTGCTCGACGGCCCGGCCGTCCCCGGAGCCGTCGGACGGCTCGAACTCGGCTCCTCCAGGGAACGCCGCCCGATCGTCGGCTACCGTTTCGGCCAGGGGTCGCGCCGGCTCAGTCTCATCGCCGGCTGCCACGCCGACGAACCCGTCGGCCCGGCGATGCTCGATCGGCTCGCCGCCTTCCTCGGGGGACTCGAATCAGGGCACCCTTTGCTCGCTGACTGGACGTGGCACTTTGTGCCCCACGCCAACCCCGACGGCGAGGCCGACAATTCGAGCTGGACCCGTCGCCTCGGCCCGGTGGAGACGTGGGCCCGGGCCGAGTCCCCCGCCACCGTCCAGCTCGCGACTTACCTACAGCGGGTCATCCGCGAAGCCCCTGGGGACGACTTGGAATTCGGCTTTCCGCGCGACGGAGACGACCGAGGGGCGAGGCCCGAGGCCCTCGCCATCGCGGACTTCCTCCGCCCGGCGGGCCCGTTTGTGCTCCACGCCAGTTTCCACGGCATGGCTTTCGCCGCCGGACCGTGGTTCCTCATCGAAGCCGCGTGGATCGATCGCACGGCGACGATGAGGGACAGGCTGCGCCGGGACGTCAAAGCCAGGGGCTACGACGTGCACGATATCGACCGCAGGGGCGACAAAGGCTTCACGCGCATCGACCGGGGCTTCACGACGCGGCCCGACTCCCGAGCCATGGCGGCCCACTTCCGCGCGCTCGGCGACCACGACATGGCGGCGCGCTTCCGGCCGAGCTCGATGGAGACCGTCCGCTCCTTCGGCGGCGATCCCTTGACCTTCGTCTCGGAAATGCCCCTCTTTACCTTGCCCCCGGAAGCCTTCCCCGTCGACCGCCCGGTGCACGGCGCCGCGACCACCGCCCTTCGGCGGGCCGCGGCCGGCGGAGACGCCGAAACCCTCACGCGGCTCGCGGATGACCTGGCGGTCAAGCCCATGCCGATCCGCGACCAGATGGAGTTCCAACTGCTGCTGCTCGACGCGGCCCTCGAAGCGGTTCGCGACGCCGAAACGGAAGCCAACCCGTGAGTTCGAAGCTCCCCGGCGGCGGGTCCCCGCAGGCCCCGCCAAGCCCGAACCGCCGTCGATTTGACGCCCTCGAAGCGGCCCTGCGCCGCGCTGAGCCGCCGACCGGTGCCGAGGCTCCCTCCGCCGAAGCGCTCGGCCAGCTGCTGATCGCCGGCCCTTCTTCCGCCCCCGGCGACGCGCCGTGCGCCGCCGCCCTGCTCACCGCCGACTCCTGGGGGCCCGACGGCGTCCTGGATCGCCGTCCCGGGACACGCCTCGCCGTCGATTTCGGCGACTGGCCCGCCGCGGCCGGTGATCGCCCCCTCCTGCCGCTCCTCGCCTGGAGCTACCGGGAAGAGCGCGAAGATATGGAAATCGTGCTCGCCGGCCTGGAGGCCGGGCGCCGCCTGTCCGCACTCGGCGTCTCGATCCTCGTCGGCCCGACGCTACTGCCCTCCGCCTGGCGGGGCTCTCCGGAGCTCACTGCGGCCACGTCGGCACACGTCCTCGACGGTCTACACGCGGCGGGCCTCACCGTCATTGTCGACGGATTCCCCGCCGCCGACGGCGCCGAGGCCACCGCCGATCTGCGCGCCTACCCCCACGCCTTCGCCCGCGGCGTCGACGCCGTCCGGCTCGACACGTCCGACATCGAGGCCGCCGGATCGGCCTGCCGCTGCCTCAGGGACGAGCTCGGCTTCCTCGGCGCTATCCTGGGCCGGGCCGCCGAGCCGAAGGACGCCCCCGGCCTGCTCGCGGTCGGCTGCGATTTAATCCAGACCGTCGATCCGGGCGCCAGCCTCGAAGCGCTGCGGGAGGCTTTCAAAGCCTTACCGCCGCAGCGCATCCGCAGCGCCCTCATCCGGGCCGCGGCCGGCCTCGCGGACGCCTAGCCAGCACCCGCGGCGAGGCCCACTCGGCCGGCCATCCCAGCTTCGGGCGGGCCGCCGAGGGCCTGGGGCGTCCGGTCAAACGTCGTATAGTGTCAAGGCCTGACCGTCGGCGACCGCCCCCCGCGACCGACGGCCCTTGATTCTCCATGTCCACTGTCGTGTTGCACCCAGCCCTCCTTGCGCTCGATCCGGAGGACCGAGAAGAGGTCATTCGGCGAAGGGCCGAAAATCTCGCCGCCGATACGCGGCGCGGGCTCCTCGCGTTTCCCCTGGCTCTCGCGATCGTCGTCGGTTCGGCGGAGGATAGTTACCGTCTCGGAGGGTTCTTCCTGGCCTCGGCGGCGATCCTCCTGACGTCGACTGTCTTCCGGGGTGTGCTCGCCTGGCAATTCAAACGGTTCTTCCCGGCTTCCCCTGACCGCTGGCGTCTCCTCTTCGAATCGTCGCTTCTGATCTCGAGTTTGGCGTGGGGAATCGGCACCGGTCTCGCCCTGGTCACCACGGGCTTTAGCACCGCCAGCTTTCTGGCCGTCACGATCTCGACGGCATTCCTAGCCCACGCCTCGTCGATGTACGCGGCTTCGCTGCGCCTGCTGTCCGCATACATCGTGGCGATGACGACGCCGATGGCCGTCGCTCTGCTCGTCCAAAACGAGATCGGCGCAGGTCTACCGGGCATCGGAGGCCTTTGCTTCCTCACCTATATCTGGGCCCACGGCCGCGCCCAGCACGAGGCCACTTGGAAATCCGCCGTCGACGCCCGGCTGCTGGAATTTCGCAACCGGGAGCTCACCGAGGCCCACGCCTCACTCCAAGCGACGCGCGACGCCCTGGAAGAAGAGGTCCTCATCCGCACGAAAGACTACGAGCGAGTCGCCGCGGACCTTCGACAGAGCGAGCGGGACTATCGCGTCATCTTTGAGTCGGTGCACGACGCGATTCTCATTTTTCGCCCCGAAGGGGAAGTGATCCTCAAGGTCAACCGACGGGCGTGCGAGATCTACGGCTATTCCCGCGACGAGCTGATCGGCCGCTCCGTCGTCACGTTTACCCTCGAGCCGTCGCGGGGCAAGCGCCGAATCGCCGAAGTCCTCGAAAGCGGCGGTCCCCTCGCGTTCCGAACGCGACATCGGCGCCGAGACGGCCAGGAGATCGACGTCGCCATCATCGCTTCGACACTCGAATACCGGGGCGAACCTGCGATCCTCTCGGTGAATCGGGACGTGACCGAGGAACTCCGCAACCAGGAGCTCCGACTCGCCAAGGACACGGCCGAGCGCGCGAACCGGGCGAAGAGCGGTTTCCTGGCCAATATGAGCCATGAGATTCGGACGCCGATGGCCGGCGTCATCGGGCTGAGCGACCTGATGCTCAAGACCGAGCTCTCACAGCGGCAGCGGGGCTACGCCGAAACCGTCCGCTCCTCCGCCCTGGCCCTCCTGGAGGTCATCGACGACATCCTCGATTTCTCCAAGATCGAGGCGGGCAAGCTCAATCTCGAGCGGACGGTGGTCGATATGGCCGACCTGGTCGAGCGCACCGTCGAGATCCTGCAGCCCGGCGCGGCGGCCAAGGGCATCGCCCTCCAGCTCCACCTCGACGAACGCCTGCCCGGACACCTGGTGGCCCCTTCCTCCCGCCTGCGGCAAGTGCTCCTGAACCTGATCGGCAATGCCGTCAAGTTCACCGAAGACGGCGAGGTGGAGGTGCGGGTCGACATGACGGCGGCCGACGCGGAGCTCGCGCGTCTGGCCTTCACCGTCCGCGATACGGGCATCGGTATCCCGCAGAGCGTGCTACCGCGCCTTTTCACCCCATTCACCCAAGCCGACGCGTCGACGTCGCGCCGGTTCGGCGGCAGTGGCCTCGGCCTAGCGATTAGCCAGCAACTCGTGGCCCTGATGGGCGGAAAAATTGAAGTCGACACGGCGGAGGGCGAGGGCACCCGCTTCCACTTCGAGCTGACCTTCGAAGTGGCCACCGCCCCCGACGAGACCACCGCCAGCACCTACCGGCTCGGACGCGCCAACGCGCGCATCCTGGTGGCCGAAGACAACCCGGTCAACCAGCTGGTGATCCTCGAGCAGCTCGGAGCCCTCGGCTTTTACGCCGAAGCGGTCGCGGACGGCGAAGAGGTGCTCAGGGCCGTGGAGGCCGAGTCGTTTGACCTGATCCTTATGGACTGTCAGATGCCCGGGCTCGACGGCTATGAGACCACCAGACGTCTACGGGATTCGTATCCGGAGCGGCTACCGATCGTGGCCCTGACCGCCCACGCCATGAAGGGAGATCGGGAGCGATGCCTCGATGCCGGGATGGACGACTACATATCGAAGCCGTTCACCGAAGCTCGCCTCGAAAAAACACTACGTCGGTGGCTGGGTCAAAAGAGCCCTTCGACCCCGCCGGTGGTGGCCCAGTAATGGCAGCGGCTCAGCCGGCGAAGGACGGCCCGACAACGCGGCGACGCAAAACCGAAGGACAGTGGGTCGACGCGTCTCGCAGTTGGGCGCCATCTGCTTTGACCTCGCGTCGGGCCCTCTATAAGCTTGCTGAGCACAGCGTCTCGTCCGATAGAGGCCCTTTCAATCTACGTTTCCGCGCTCTCCCCTGGGACCGCACAATTCCCCAAGACGCTGGACATCCACTGAGTCGATGAGCGTGCTCGACCTCCTGATCACCAACGTCCAGGTTTACGACGGCGTCACCAACGAACCGCGGTTCGAAGACGTCGGCGTCGTCGGTGAGCGAATCGCCTATATCGGGGAAGACGCGGCCGTCGCCGCCCGCTCCACGATCGACGCGGACGGCCTCGTCCTCTGCCCCGGCTTCATCGACAGCCACGGCTCGGCGGGATTGAGCTTCCTGCTCCCAGGCGCTTCGGAACACAAGCTCGCGCAGGGCGTGACGACCGAGATCATCGGCAACGACGGCGCGTCCCCCGCCCCGGTCGGGCCCCATTTCGCCGCCGCCCTCGAAGACCGCGCTCGCCGGCTCGGCATCGACATGGCCTGGCGTGACTTCAGCCAGCTCGCCGCGTCCTATGAACGGGTGGGTTTGCAGCAGAACCTCGGCTGTCTCGCCGGGCATTCGACGCTCCGTCGAGGCTACGTCGCGGATTGGCAGCGTCCGCAGCCGGCGGAGCTCGAAGCGATGAAGTCGGCGCTGGTCCAGGCCCACACGGAAGGCGCCCTCGGCCTGTCGAGCGGCCTCAACGAGGCGCCGGGGGCCTTCGCCGATCTTGATGAGCTGCTCGCCCTAGCCCAGGTCACCTCGGCCTACGGCGGACTCTACGTCACCCATCTTCGGGACGAACGCCAGGGCCTTGAAGACGCGATCGAGGAAGCCATCTCCATCGGTCGCGACGGAGCGCTCCCGGTCCTGATCAGCCACCTCAAGTCGGCGGAGCGGCCCCACTGGGGTCGCCTCGGTGACAACATCCGACGGCTCGAAGAGGCCCGGGTCCAAGGGGTTCGGATCGCCTTCGAGGTGTACCCCTATACGGCCGAGTGCGGTCGACTTCGCACCTACCTGCCGAAAGAGCTCATGGCGGAGGGCCTCGGCGGCTTGCGGGACCGCCTCAGCCGCTCGGACTGGCGGCACTTTGCCCTCCAGTGGCTTTCCTACCGGGGCACGGACTTCGACGCGATGACGCTGGTCAGCGACAGCGTGCCAAACCACGACGCCCGCGGCATGTCGATCGCGGGGATTGCGCTGGCGATGGGCCAGGAGCCCGCGGACACGCTCGTGGATCTGGTGGTCGCCGACCCCGAGGCCTGGGTGGTCTACCACTGCCTCGCCGAAGATGACGTCGACGCGGCGGTGCTGACGAACGAGTCGATCATCGGTTCCGCATCCTGGCGGGAGCCCGTCAACTCCCCGGCGATCTCCGGCCGGCCCCATCCCCGAACCTACGGCGCCTTCGTCCGCTACCTTGAACGCTACGCCATCTCCGGACTGCTGAGCTTCGGCCACGCGATCCGCAAAATCACCTCCTACCCCGCCGACCTTTTCGGCCTTCGGGACCGGGGACGGATCGCCGTCGGCGCCTGCGCGGATCTCGTGCTCTTGAACCCCAACGAGGTCAAAGAGCACGCCACCTACGCGGATCCGCGCCGGCTGGCGACCGGGGCCGAGAAGGTCTGGGTCAACGGCACGCTGGTCTTCGCCGACGGCCGCGCGGTGGACGCGCGCCCGGGTCGCGTCTTGCGCCGCGGTGCGGGTGCCTAGCCCGGTCCCCGAAAGCCGGCCACGTCCCTGGGGCGCGACACCTACGGCCGCGCCCCGAGGTGCCGTTTGAGCTCCGTCCGCGCATCGTTCAAGGCGGCGACCAGCCGCGTCGCGCGCGCGAAGCGGTCCGGGTCATTCGCGAAGCGATCCGGATGATAAACCCGAACCAGACGTCGCCACGCCCGATCGATGGCGGCGGCGTCGGCGCCCGGCGGTAGCTCGAGGCGTCCGTAGAGCTCTTCGAGCTGTCGGCGGCTCAAACGCGTCCCGTCCATATCTCCCCGCAGCCCGTCCTCGAAGGCGACGCGGGCCTGCTGCCACTTCTCGTCCAGTCGGCGCCCGAGGCGCTTGCGGAAGCCGCCGAGCGTGCGGCCGGCGAAGAAAGCGAAACTCACGGGTCGGGCGGGTCCCCGGCATCGATGAAGCGCCGAAGCTCGCGCAGCTCGCGCTCAAAGCCGCCGGACAGAATCGGAAAACGACACCACGTCTTCGGGTCGAGATTCTCATCGTCGACGTGAAATGACGGGGCGTAGCGCTCGCGCTTCCACTGATTTCGCGCCCAAAGCCGGAAGAATCTCTCGATCCACACGCCGAGCTGCCACACGTCAACATCCGGAAAGCGAAATCGCAGGCTCCGAAAAACGTCGATCGGCACCTTCTTGCGGCCGATCGCCTCGCGCTCGATCAGATCGAGCACGTCGTAGGGCATGAGGTCATCTTCATCCGTCTGGCCGCTTTCATGGGGCCTGAGCTCGGCCGTCGGCGCCAGGCGGTTCACCGCACCGAGCGCGGGGATCGGGCCGAGCTCCTGGAGCCCTTCGACCTCCAGCCAGCGAAGCCAGCGACGTAGGAACGCCTTGTCGATACCGGCGATGGGCGAGAGCCCCCCCGACGTATCGCCGTCCATGGTCGCGTAGCCGACGGCGGCCTCGGAGCGATTCGAAGTCGACAGCAAGAGTGCGCCGCGCAGGTTGGCGAACATCCAAATGCCGGGGGACCTCGAGCGCGCCTGGATGTTCTGGAGGGTCAGGTCGTCGCTCTCCCACGTCAAAGGACGCCCCAAGGCCCCCTCCACCTTCTCTTTGTAGGCCTCGACAATGGAGTCGACATCGAGCACGGCGAATTCAGCGCCGAGCCCCTCCGCCACCGCCCGCGCCGCCTCGAGGGTCGTTTCCGAGCTATTGCGGGTCGACTGGTAAACGCACAGCAGGAGCTTGTGCACGAGCGCATCGACGTCCTCTATCTGCTCGAGGTCCATATAGCCGAGCTTCGACTTCAGGCCGTCTAGGCCGAGCTCGAGCGCCGCAGACCGCAGCATCAGCGCGACAAGGGCCGACGTCGCCGCCGAGTCGGCGCCGCCGGAGAGGGACACGACGGCCCCCCGGGATCGGCTCTTGCGCTGATAGTCAAAGAGGCCGAGGGTCGTGGCGCGGGTAAATTCCTCCTCCCGGCCCAGCGGCTCGGGCGAGCTCGGCTTCGTGGTGCCGCCGACGACCTCCGGCCAGCGGAAATCCGGGGCGTGCACCCGGCCCGCCGACGACGCCTCAAAATCCGGCAGGAAGCTGCCGATCTGCACGGTCGCCAAGCGGCTGGTGTCGATATCGACCACCGCCGAGGTGAGCACCACGTCGTCATAGGAAAAGCGCGGGCCCTCCGCCACCATGCGACCGCCGGCGGCGATCATGGCGCCGCCGTCGAAGATCATGCGCCCGGACGAGTTGCCGAGCACATTCGAGAAAACGTAGGTGACGCCGAAAGCCCGGGAGCCTTCGAGCACGAATCGACGGCGCACCCGGTGCTTCTGGAACGCGAAATGCGAGGCCGACGGATTGAGCATCACGTCGACGCCCCGGGCCGCCAGCAGGCTGCCGGTCCGCTCGCCGACCCACGCCTCTTCGCAGATCTCAAAACCCAGTCCGATGCCGTCGATCTCAAAAACCACATCGCCGATCGGATAGCTCCGCCCCCGCCACTCGACCTCGCCCTGACGTCCGGCCGGCCACGCCTTGAACCAGCGCGGTTCGTAGTAAAGGCCGTCTCCGGGCAAGTAGCGCTTGGCGACGAAGCCCAGGAGCTGGCCGTCGAGCAGCACGGCGACGCAGTTAAAGAGCGCCTTGCGGTAGAGCACCGGCACGCCGACCGCCACCGCCAGGCCCCGGGTCAGCGGCAGCACGTCGGCGAGCAGCTCCAGGGACATCTCCTGGACGCCGGCGGCGTGGAAGAAATCGTCACAGCCGTAGCCCGGCAGGCACAGCTCCGGCAGGCATAGGACGCTCACGCCCTTGCCCCGGGCCTCTTCGATCGCCCGTCTGATGTTGGCGAAGTTTCCGTCCCAGTCGAGCGGCGTCTGGTTTAAGACGGCCGCGCCCACGTGCAGTAATCGCATCCGCGATCCTCCTTGGCGGAATCCTAGCTCACCCGGCGGCGCGCACGGGCCGCCCGGATGGGGGCTGATTCACCGCAGAGTTCGACCCCGGATCGAACGCCGATTCAGAACACCACCGGGACTTCGAGCATCGCCTCCGCGTTGGCCCGCGCCATGCGCTGCCCGACCAGGAGCGCCAGCTCGAGGCTCTGCTCGTAGTTGAGCCTGGGGTCGACGAAGGTCTTGTAGGAGCGATGCAGGGCCTCGTCAGACAGGCCGCGGGCTCCGCCCGTGCATTCCGTGACGTTGTCGCCGGTCAACTCGATGTGCACGCCGCCGAGGTAGGTACCGACGTCGCTGTGGATCTGGAAGGCCTTCTCCACTTCGCCCAGGATGTGGTCAAAACGGCGGGTCTTGAGGCCGCTCTCCGTCTTCACCGTATTGCCGTGCATCGGGTCACAGCACCAGAGAACCGTCTTGCCGGCCTTTTTCACGGCTTCGAGCAGGGGCGGTAGCCCTTCTGAGATCTTCTCGTGGCCGAAGCGGTGGATCAGCGTCAGCCGCCCCGGCTCGTTCGCCGGATTGAGCTGTTCGATCAGGTCGAGCAGCCACTCCGGCGTCATCGCCGGGCCGACCTTGATGCCGAGCGGGTTTTCGATACCGCGGAAGAACTCGACGTGGGCGCCGCCCGGATCCGCGGTGCGCATGCCGATCCACGGCATGTGGGCGGAGAGATTGAACCAGCCCGGCCGGTGCGGCACGCGGCGAGTCTGCGCCTGCTCGTAGAAGAGATGCAGACCCTCATGGCTCGAGAAGAAGTCGACCCGGTTGATGTCACTCACCTGCCGGCCCGCCAGCGTCTCCATGAAGCGCAGCGAATCGCCGATATTTTGGACGATCGCCTGGTACTCCGAGGAGCGGGGCGAGTGGCGCATGAACTCCAGATCCCAATACTCGGGATGGTGGAGGTCTGCGAAGCCGCCGTCGACCAGCGAGCGGATGAAGTTCAGCGTCAGGGCCGAGCACGCATAGCCGCGCAGCAGCAGCCCCGGATCCGGCCGCCTCGACTCCTCGTCGAATTCGTAGTGGTTGACGAGATCCCCGCGGTAGCTCGGTAGCGTCACGCCGTCCCGCGTTTCAAGATCCGACGACCTGGGCTTGGCGTATTGCCCGGCGAAGCGGCCCACCCGGATCACGCGGCGTTTGCCCGCGTGGGTGAGCACCAAGCTCATCTGCAGCAGGATCTTCAGCTTGTCGGCGATAACCCCCGACTCGCACTCGTCGAAGATCTCGGCACAGTCCCCGCCTTGCAGGAGGAAGCGCTCGCCGCGCTGCGCCTCAGCGATTTGGCTACGGAGCGTCTCGATCTCCCAGGACGTGACCAGCGGCGGCAGTTTCGCCAGGCGCCGGACGGCGTCCTCGAGTTCATAGGGATCCGGGTAGTTGGGCTGCTGTAGGGCTTCGAAGCTCTGCCACGTCTCGGGGTTCCAGTCGCGCATCATCACGTCCTCGCTGGCTGTGGGGGGCGCAGATTATAGACCTGACTGGTGACGACTGGCGTTACGTCTTGCCCCGAACTCCGTTTTAGCCGATTCCGGGGCCAGGACCGCAGGACGCCGGCTCAGAATTTGGCGACCTGGACCTTGGTGGACATGATCTTGCCGGACGCCCGGTCATAGATCGACACCACGACGTCGTGGGGATCGTTGCGCAGGCGCAAGCTGGTCTCGTAGGTGGCTCTGGCGCCGTCCTCCGGCTGCCCCTTGGCGAGGAAGGTGAGCGGCACCACGGGAACCTCCGCTTCGTTGCCGCGGTCATCGAGCACGGCGACCCGCAGTTCCAGCTGGGCCACCAAGCCCTCGGACTGCGGCAAGAAGGTCACCTGATCCATCGGGATCTGGAGGGAAAGGGGGACGTCACGCTTACCCCAGCCGGACCGTTTGCCGCGGCCGACCTCGGCCACCAGGGGCACCGCCGCCGGCGCTTCGCCGAAGCGCAGGGCGCTCTCCACCATCAACGTCACTTCGGTCTGCCGGGAGAGGTCCGCGTAGCCCTTGCGCGCCCGGGCCTTCTGGCCGCGCTTGCGCATCTTGACCTCAACCTCATGGTCCGTATCGTCCCCCTGCCAGTCCGGGGTAAAGCCGAGCCAGTAGTAAGACCGCGTGTCGGAAACGATACGTTCAAAGGCCGCGTTGCGGGCGCCGTCGATCAGCGCCTTGCCGCCGGTCTGTCCGGCCAAGTCGAGGAGGGCGAACTCCACTTCGTCTTCGCGCAGAGCCGCTTCGTTGCGGCGGAACTCGCCGTCATCCGGGGTCAGATCAGCGATGTCGAAATCGCGATTCCAGATGCCCGGCACGTCGATCGGATAAAGCGAGTAGGACAGCAGGTTGGCCGTCTCCACCAGCGGACGGAGGAGCTTACGTCCCGAAACGACCTGGCTATCGTTGAGGGAAATGGCCCGCGCCGGATCGGTGACCACGTAGCGGGTCGGATCGTTCGGCCACCCGCCCGAAAGCAGGATCATGACCTTGCGGCCCGGCGGATTCGCGAAACCGCGCAGCGTCGCCGAGGCGGCTTTGACCGCGCCCTGGACCTGCTGCGAGATGAGCAGCGCGAATTGCTCTTCTTCTTGTTCCAGGCCGACGGCGAACTCGAGCAGCGAGCCGCCACTCACCTGATCACGACGGTCGAGCAGGCGGCGGGTGTCGTATCCCCGCTCCTCGGCGAGTCGCTGTAGGCCAAAAGCTTTGAGGCCCCGGGAACGCTGCAGGGTCCGGGTCAGGTCGCGGACGCTGTCGGACCAATTCGACAGCATTTCGACCTTCTTGCCGTCGTAGGCCACAACAGCCATCCGGTCTTCCGGCTGCATATTGGGCAGCTGCTCGATGATGCCGTCGATCACTCGGTCGCGGTCGCGTGCGATCGAGAAAAAATTGTCGATGAAGAGCAGATAGCTCGTCGACACAATCTCGCCCGGCGCCAGAGCCGGGACCGCGCCGGCCACGTCTTCGGAGGGCACCACGGCACTACCGCCGAAGACCTCGGTGAAGTACTCCACCGAGACTTCTTGCCCGTTCACTTCGATGATGAAGTCTTCAGGCCCCAGGCCCCGGACGCGGTCACCGTCTTCGGTCACCACCACCTCGAGGTTAACGACCCGGACGTCGATGACCTCGCCAAAGGCATCGGCGGGATCCTGGGCGAAGGTCATGGGCGCGATCAGCGTCGCCGCCAGCGCGATCAGGGCGACGGGCAACGCGGGGCGGAATCGGAGGAGGGGCGCGATATGGCGGGTCATGGATCTATCTCCAAACAGACGGCCGTCGGGGAGTCGGCCGGGTCGTGGCGGTGGGTTCACTGAGGACATTCGTCGCTAGCGTCTTGATGGATCGGATTTTGTCCTCGGTTCGATCGACAGGCGCTGGGCCAGGACACGCTCGCCGAGCGGATCATGGATAGCGAGCAGGAGGCGATGGGGCCGACGGCGCAGCTCGAGCACGGTGCTCCAGGTCACCTCGCCGTCGACGATCTCGCCGCGCAGGACCTCGATCGGCACCACCGGCACGTCGGCGGTCTCACCCCGGTCGTCACTCGCGGCGATGCGCAGCTCGAGCCGCGCGACCTCGCCCTCTGAACCGGGAAGAAAGGTGAAACCGGAGGCCGGAAAGCGCAGGGTCAGCGGGACCGCTATCCGGCCTCGACTCCGGGCGGCGAAGTCGGCCACCTCCACGCCGAAGCCGACGCCTTGCGGAAGCGGGAGGTCAAAGAGGTGGGCGCTCTCCACCGCCATCGTCACCCGCGCCGTCGGCGACAGGTCGAGGAAGCCGCGTCGGGCGCGGATCTCTACCGCGCCGCTTCCTCCGAGCCATTCGATCTGCAGGCGCTGTTCTCCATCGTCGCCCCGCCCCTGCGGCGTGATGCCGAATCGATAATAAGAACGAGTATCCGCAATGACCCGACGGAGCGCCTGAAGGCGCGCGCCGTCGAGCAGGGCGCGGCCGCCGGTGGCCTCGGCCATGAAGAGCAGGGGATCGTCACTGTGCGCCTCATCGTCCCGCGCCACGCGCCGGCGGTAGGCGGCTTCTCCGACCGACCTGATATCAGCGCTGACCCCGAGCGTACCCAGGGCGCCCGCGGCGCCGCCGACGTCCACGGGATAGATCGTATAGCCGAGACGATTGGCGGCCATCACCGCCGAGGAGAAGAAGCGCCGGGCTTTGACCCGGTCGGAGAGTCGATCGAGGGAGTTTGAACGGGAATTGACAAACGCGCGGTCGCTTTCGAAGGGCGGCAGAGCTCCGGAGAGAAAGAGCGCCACCCGCCGACCGTCGGCTTGGCCGAATCCACGCATGGCGGACGCCAACGCTGACGACAGCTGCCCGACCCGCCCCTGGAGCTGGGCCGCGGAGCGTGGGCCGACCGTGCCGGGGCGGCTGGCTCCAGAGAATCCGATCGACGAAAAGCTGCGTCCGGCGTCAACGCCGAGTCGATCCTGGTAGCTCATGGCGCTCTGGAGACGGCTCCATTCGCTATGCCGCTTAAGTCCGTAAGCCGGACGGTCCATCGCCTGTTCCAGCACCTCGCGCAGGGATTCATCGGGGCCGCGCCACGACGAGAGCAGCTGCACCTGCTTGCCATCCCACGCCACCACCGCCATGCGATCTTGGGCCGCCATCAGCTCGACCTGGTCGGACAGCTCGCGCAGGACGGCGTTGCGGCGCGACGGGACGGAAAAGTCGTCATCGACGAAGACGAGGTAGCGGGTCACGACCGGCCCGGCGTCGGTGGCGCCGGCGTGGATCTCGGCGAAGGCGTCGATCGGCACCTCGTCGCCGTCGAGCAGAATGCGAAAGTCCTCGGCCGCGAGGCCGGTCACCGCTTCACCGCCCTTGCGCACGACCACTTCCACATCCACCGCGCGCACGTCGATCTGCTCGAGGAAAACCGGCGCCGACTCGTCGACGGTGGAGGCCGAAGCCGATCCCACCAGGCCGAGGAGCAAGCCAAGGATCGGCCATACCGCCGCCGACCGGAGGATCGCCGATCGCGGCGGCCTGGCTCTCCGTCGAGGCGCTATCGGTCGCCGCCCGTGGACGGTGACGCGCGCCGGCTCCGCGGCGAGCGCGGGCGCCGGAGAGAGCGCGGAGGCTGTGGAGGAGGGAGTGGAGGGAACGGTCATGGCGTCGCTGGGGGGAGTTAATCACGCCGGGGCGGGATTCTTGATCTTCGAGGGCTCGGCCGCCGCCGAGTTCCTTGTCCAGGGGCTCATGCGGCGCCGCCCTCGTGGAGCTTATTGAGCAACTTCAATGCCAGCATGACAGAAGCACACCGAACCCGGCCGACGCCGCGGGAGCGCCCCTTGACGGCGGCGCCTTAGCGATGCTTGCACAAGCCCCTGTCCTCCCTACGGGGCACCCCCACTACCGATGTCCTCCAATGAGGACAGCCGCCGCTTGTCCACGCCGGAGCGCCCTTGCTATCCTGCCGCCCCGTCGGCTGCGCGCCCATGCGTCGCCGGCTTCCCCAAGAGGGCGAAACCATGCGCTATAACCCCGCCGAGATTGAGCCGAAATGGCAGAACATTTGGGACGAAGAGCAGGCCTATAAGACGCCGACGGACCTCGCCGAGCTCGAGGGGAAGCCGAAGTTCTACGTCCTTGACATGTTTCCCTACCCGTCCGGCGCGGGCCTCCACGTCGGCCACGCCGAGGGCTACACCGCCACCGACGTGGTCGCGCGGTTCAAGCGCATGACCGGCCACAACGTGCTGCACCCGATGGGTTGGGACGCTTTCGGCCTCCCCGCCGAGCGCGCCGCCGTCCGCGAAGGCATCCATCCGGCGGTGATCACCAAGACCAACGTCGATAATTTTCGCCGGCAGATCAAACGCCTCGGCTTCTCCTACGACTGGAATCGGGAGCTCTCGACCTCCGATCCGGACTACTACCGCTGGACCCAGTGGATTTTCCTGAAGCTCTACGAGCGCGGCCTCGCCTATCTGAAAGAGGTGCCGGTGAACTGGTGTCCGGCGCTCGGCACCGTGCTCGCCAATGAAGAGGTGAAGGACGGCAAATACGTCGAGACCGGCGATCCCGTCGAGCGGCGCAACATGCGCCAGTGGATGCTCAAGATCACGGCGTACGCCGAAGAGCTGATCGAAGACCTGGACCTGGTCAACTGGCCCGAGTCGGTCAAAGACATGCAGCGCAATTGGATCGGCCGCTCGACCGGCGCCGACGTGGTCTTCAAGATCGCCGACGACGCCGAAGGCCGGCAGTTCAAAGTCTTCACCACCCGCCCCGACACGCTCTTCGGCGCCACCTATTGCGTGCTGGCGCCGGAACATCCCCTGGTCGCCGCGATCACCACCGCGGAGCAAAAGGAAGCCGTCGACGCTTATGTGCACACGGCGACCCAGAAAAGCGACCTGCTGCGCACCGACCTGGCCAAGGAAAAAACCGGCGTCGCCACCGGCGCCTTCGCCATCAATCCGGTGAACGGCGAAAAGATCCCGGTGTGGGTCGCGGACTACGTCCTGATGACCTACGGCACCGGCGCGATCATGGCGGTGCCGGGCCAGGACCAGCGGGATTGGGATTTCGCCAAGGTCTACGATCTGCCGATTATCCGCACGGTCCAGCCGCCTGCGGACTTCGACGGCGAGGCCTACACCGGCGACGGCGCCGCCATCAACTCCGACTTCCTCGACGGACTCGACGTCGGGCCGGCGAAGGAGAAGATCATCGCCTGGCTGGAAGACAAGGGTCTCGGAACGCCGCGGGTGCAGTACAAGCTCCGGGACTGGCTCTTTTCCCGCCAGCGCTATTGGGGCGAGCCCTTCCCCATCGCCCACGTCGGTGACGGTGACGACTCTGAGGCCGTGCCGCTCGGCGCCGAGCTGCTGCCGGTGGAGCTGCCGCCGATCGACGAGTACCGCCCGACGGATGACGGTAAGCCTCCGCTCGCCCGGGCCGGTGCCGAGTGGCTCGACATCGAGCTCCCCGACGGTCGCCGCGCCCACCGCGAGACCAACACCATGCCGCAGTGGGCCGGTTCCTGCTGGTATTACCTGCGCTTCCTCGACCCGTCGAATGCCGACGCGGCGTGGGACCCGGAGCTGGAGAAGTACTGGCTGCCGGTGGACCTCTACGTGGGCGGCGTGGAACACGCCGTGCTGCACCTGCTCTACGCCCGCTTCTGGCACAAGGTGCTGCACGACTGCGGTTTGGTCTCGAGCCGGGAGCCGTTCCAGCGCCTCTTCAACCAGGGCATGATCCTGGCGACCAGCTACCGTGACGAAGCCGGTAAATACTGGCACCGCGACCAGGTGGAAGAGCGTGAGGGTCAGTTCTATTCGGCCGCCGACACCACGACGCCGCTCTCCGTCCAGGTCGAACGCATGGGCAAGTCGAAGCTGAACGGAGTCGACCCGATGGAAGTGATTAAGGAATACGGCGCCGACGCCGTACGCCTCTACGAGCTCTTCATGGGTCCCCTGGAGCAGACCAAGCCGTGGCAGATGGAAGGCGTCGAGGGCATCTATCGCTTCCTCGGCCGCATTTGGCGCCTGGCGGTGGACGAGCGCACGGACGCCGTGGCGGACAAGGTGCAAGACACGGCGGCCGCCGACGAGCCGGCGCTCAACAAAGCGCTGCACAAGACCATCAAGAAAGTCTATGAGGATACCGAGGGCCTGCGCTTCAATACGGCGATCTCCCAGATGATGGTCTTCGTCAACGAGGCCACCCAGTCGAAGGTCGTACCGCGGGAGTCTCTCTTGATCTTCTGCCGCGTCTTGGCCCCCTACGCGCCCCACCTCGCCGAAGAGCTCTGGCGACGCCTCGGCGCCGACGGCTTGGTGGTCACCCAGCCGTGGCCCGAGCATGACGAAGCGCTCTGCGTCGAAGATATGGTGACGCTCGTCATCCAGGTCAACGGCAAGCTCCGCGACCGCATCGACGTGGCCAAGAGCACCCCGAAGGACGAGCTCGAGCGCCTCGCCCTGGCGTCCGAGAACGCCCAGCGCTTCATCGACGGCAAGACGCCGCGCAAGGTGGTCGTGGTTCCGGGACGCCTCGTCAATATCGTCGTCTAGGTCGATCCGACGGGCCCCAGGCCATAGGACGAACACTCTTCCAGTAGGGGCGGGGCTTGTCCCGGGCTTGTCCCCGCCCGCGCGACAGCAGCATCAAGAGGGTCCAAGTCGTCGCTGAATTGAAACCTTGGTTCGTCGGCGCCTGGCCATCGCGGATGGGCGGATTTAATCCTACGTAATGAGTTGGAGTCCAGGCTCTGCAAGAGATCCACCGTTAGAGATTCTCTCCGGCGTAGGGGCGGGGCTTGTCCCCGCCCGCGCGACAGCAGCATCGATAGGGTCCAAGTCGTCGCTGAGTTGGAGCCACTGCTGGTA
>JBCDKB010000017.1:0-37526 GCA_038747035.1 Acidobacteriota bacterium
CAGATCCTGACCACGCCGTAGCTTCACCGGCGGCGACCCCGCTGAAGCCAAGGGCGGGCGACAGCCCGTCCCTGGCTTATGTCTCCAAGCGGCCCACTCCAGTCCGGGGTGGGCCGCAACGCCCTCGGCGTCCGCCTGCGATCAGCTGCCGCCGACCGAAGTTGACCAAGCGCTGAGATCGCCGGTTTCGAATCCGTCGGCGAAGACGCCGGGGCAAAGCGGGTTCCCCGCGTCGCTCGACGCCGCTGAGATATCGAAGACGAGCGCCGCGAAGGGGCCGGTGCCCGCGGCGTAGAGTCGGTCGCCGATCACCGCGACGCCTTCGCCGTTGCTGAAGCCGTTGATGGAGGTTCCCGGGAAGTTCTCCTGTTCGGTCATCGCCGTCCCGTCGAAGAAGTAGTGCCGCACCCGGTCAGTGCCGCTGTCGTAGATCCAGAAAGAGCAGCGCTCGGCATCGAAGGCGATCCCGTCTTGATTGACACCGTTGATCGGGAAACCGGCGACGAAGGTGCCGTCGGGCTCATACTCAAAGACCTGGTTCTCGCCGTTCCCGCCGACGACAAAGAGACTTCCCGTCACGGGGTGGAACTCGATGCCTTCGGGGGAGTCGGTCTGGGGCACGGTCGAGAAGCTACGGACGAAGTCGCCGTCGAGGGTATTGAGGACCGCCAGTCCATCGGCTAGATCCGTGAGCCAGATCCCCTCGGGGGAGTCGGCCACGCCGAGCGGTCCGGTCGTGATGGGGCTGGTCTCTACGGCCGGGCGCACGAGCGTCCCGGCGGCGTCCATGACGAAGAACTCCGGGTCTTGGGGCTCGGTGACGTTGCGGAGCTTGGTGACCAGAAGGTTGCCTTTGAAATTGTCGAGGCCAGCCGGCAGGTCGTCGGGCCCGACCGGCGGATCGGGATAGTTGAGCCGGCCCAAAAACGTTCCTAGTTCGTTCCCCGACTCCGATGCCGAGGGAAGAGGAGCCGGAGCGGCGTCGTTCGCCATCGGCTGGGCCTTGACCGACCAGGCGACGACAAGGCACAGGGCACTGATGAGAAAGGCGGGCATTCGCATGGATAAGGGGCTTTCCGGTCCGAGATGAATGGGGGCGAGCGGCCACGGGGAGCGGTCGGACGCCGGCGCAGCGCAAGGCGCCTTCGAGGCTCAGCGGTGGAGGGGAAGGACCTCATATCGTCATGCGTAGACTCTGGGGATTGTTGGTCACTGCGGAGACGGTCACGTCGCTTGGGGAGCGAATGCTGGGGTGTCGGTGGAGGCTCAGTCCGCGGTGTGTCCGTCCAGCTGGGCCTGGAGAGTCTCGGCCCGTTCGACCAGCTGCCCGTAGGCCCCGGGGTACTCCTGGGGACTATCCTGGGGAGACAGGGCCTCGAGAAACTCAGAAACCTCGCTGAGACTGCGGCGGGCGCCGGCCGTGTCGCCGGTGAGGAATCGGAGCTCACCGGCGTACATCAGGGCGTCGGCGAGCGCCCAGCGGTCCCTGCCGCTGTCGCTTTGGACCCGGCGGCGGGTGCTGACCTCGAGCTCGGTCATCTCGAGGGCCACTCGGTCGTCCCCGCCTTCGGAGGCGATGGAGATAGCGGTCACGTAGGCCTGGGCGAGGCCGTTGAGCCAGCCGGGGGACGGGTCGGTGGAGCTGTCCACGAGGGCTTTGTGCACCTCGATAGCTGCGGTGGCGGCCCGGGACGCGGTCTCGATATCGCCGAGTTTTAAGTGGATCTGCGCACGGCGGATCCACTCCCAGCCGAAGGCGTGGGCCCAGTGTCCGTTCTCCGGGCTCCGGCGGGTCAGCGCTTCAAAGAGGTCCAGGGCTTCGCGGTTCGCCTCCAGCGCCAGCTCGAGGCGATCGCTGTTGTGGTAAGCCGTGGCCAGGCCTTGGCCGAGCATGATGGCGAGTCGATGGCGATCGTTCGGCCGGCCCGGCTCCGCGCGGGTGAGTTCTCGATAGATCGAGGTGCTGGTGGTGAAGTCATGGATCGCGGCTTCGATATCGGCGAACGAAAAGAACGCGATCAAGCCCGAGGTGTAGTGGGCCTCGGCGAGGGCCCGCCGGACGGCGCTCGATTCGACGTCTTCGAGGGCCCGGAGCTGCTCGATCGCCTCGGCGGCGCTGGGGCGGGCGGACTCGTGCTCACCCCGGTAGCGCTGCACGGTGGCGCGAAGTGTCAAGGTTCTGGCCTTGAGTCGCCGGGCCTCGTCGTGGAGCTGGACGTCCGCCTCCGCCGATCGGGCGGCGAGCAGGCCGTCCAGCAGGTCGAGGGCGCGCTGGAATTCGCCGTCGCTTTCGTCGAGCTTCCTCCGCTCCTGGTGGAGGTCGCCGAGCAGGTAGTGCGCGTGGGCGAGGTCGAGGCCTGCCCGGACCGACGACGGCAAGGCCTCTAAACGTTCGGTCTCGAGACGCACAGCTCGGGCGAGGGCGGCCTCGGACGCTTCGAAGTCACCGCGGGCCATCAGCACACGACCGATGTGCCGCAGGGCGGCGCTCGGTCGACCGTCGCGCCGGTCGATTTCAGGGGTCGCGTCGAAGTAGGCCAGGGAGCGTCGCGACACCGACTCGAGCAGTTCCAGGTGGCCGAGGGGCTCGAGCTCTTCGCTCAGGTCGTCGAGCATGAAACCGACGAGGGCCTCCGCCTGCGTGCGAGCCGACTCGGCGCGCTGGTAGAGCACCCGCGAGCTGATGGCGAAACCGACGATCAGCAGGGTGACCACGAGCGCGGCCGCAACCGGGGCGGCGTGTCGGCGCACGAGGCGACCGGTGCGGTATAGCAGGTCATCCGGCCGCGCCGCGACCGGCCGGCCCTCGAGCCAGCGGCGGAGATCGTCGGCGAGGGCTCCCGCGGTGGGGTAGCGGCCTTCGGGCTCATAGGCGGTGGCCCGCCGAAGGATCCAATCGAGCTCGGGGCGGAGTCGCTTCGCGAGGTCCTTGGGGCGCAGGCCGCGCGCTTCGGCGAGCAGCCGGCGTTTGCGATCCGTGAGGGCCAGGACCTGCTGGCTGGGGCGGGCGCCGTCGAGTGCCTCCGACGGCCTCGGCGGCATGATGCGCAGCGGCGGACGGACGCCGGCGAGCAGCTCGCTCAGCACGACGCCGAGGGCGAAAATATCCGACCTCGTATCGACGGCTTTGCCGCCGTGCAGCAGCGCCTCCGGACTCATATAGGCCAGACTGCCGACGCGCAGGAAGCTCTGGGTGTCCGGCGTTCCGGTGGGGCTCCAGGGGATCAGCGCTTTGGCGATGCCGAAGTCGATGACTTTGGGGTGCGGCTTGCCGCCGGACTCGGTGACCAGGATATTCGACGGCTTGAGGTCGCGGTGGATGACGGCCTTGCCGTGGGCGTGGCCGACCGCTTCGCAAACCTGGATCACCAGCTCCACCCGCTGTCGCAGGTCGAGCCCCTTGGCGTCGCAGAAGGTCGTGATGGGGGAGCCTTCGATGTATTCGAGCACCACAAAGGGGCGACCGCCGTCGGTTGAGCCGGCGTCATAGACCTGGGCGATGGAGCTATGGCCCATGCGCGCGAGGGACTCGCGCTCGAGCTCGAAGCGACGGATGGCGTCGGACTCCTCAGCATGGAGGATCTTGAACGCCACGCGGCGCGGCAGGGGGCCGGTCTGCTCGGCCAGGTAGACCGTGCCCATGCCGCCCCGTCCCGCCACCTCGACGAGTCGGTAGGCGCCGATATGCAGCGGCAGCTCGCCCGGCGACGGCAAGGTGTCGGTGACGGTCGGCCGGTCGTCGCCGGGGTCCGTTCGGTCACCGTCGGCGCTGTCCAGCAGGTCGCCGGCGAGTCTCGGGACGGCGCCGCGGTCGAAGGTCGTCGAGTCGCCGAGGGCGTCGAGCAGCGACTCAACCTCGGCCCGGACGACGCCGCTGGCGCCGCACGCCGAGTCGAGCAGGCGCCGCCGGTCCTCGCCCTCCGCCTCGAGGGCGAGGTGGAATATCGCCTCGATCTCCCGCCAGCGCTTGGGGCTCACGGTTCGTCGACTCGCGCCGGGATGGGTGTTCGGAGGTAGCGCTTCAGCCACGCCTTGGCGAGGGTCCAGTCCCGCATCACCGTGCCGGGGGAGACGCCGAGGCAGTGGGCCGTCTCCTCGATGTTGAGGCCGCCGAAATAGCGCAGCTCCACCATCGAGGCCTTGCGCGGATCCACCGCGGCGAGGTCGCTGAGGGCGGCGTGGATCCGCAAGACGTCGTCGGCGGTGTGGGCCGCGGCGATTTCCGGGGCGTCTTGCAGCGTCACGTGGACCAGATCGCCGCCGCGCTTCTGATGTCCCCGCCGCCGCGCGTGGTCAACGAGCACCCGGCGCATCATCTTCGCCGCGATGGCGAAGAAGTGCCCCCGACTCTCCCAGGCCCCTTGGCTTTGGCCGACCAGGCGCAGGAAGGCCTCGTGGACCAACGCCGTGGTTTCGAGGGTGTGTCCGGCGCGCTCCCGGCGCAGGCGTCCGCGGGCGAGGCGGCGCAGCTCGCCATAGATCAGTGGATAGAGCGCCCCGAGGGCGTCCCGGTCGCCGGCCCCCCACGCCACGAGCAGCGCGGTGACGTCTCGTCTCGGCTCTTTCTCAGCGTCCATAGTCGAAACTCCCGGCGCATCCTACCTGGCCGTCGACACCTGGCGGTCGACACTCCTTCGACGGCTCGCATCGACCTCACCGAACATCGAGGCGTGCGACCACCCCAAGAATTTTCTGCCGAGGTCTTAGAGGTTTTCACACTCGACTGCGCGGGAGCCAAGGAAACCCCCCTAGCTCCCGCAGACCGCCGAAGAGACTGCCGGCGGTTCCCCGTGGAGCTCCATTCCTTGAAGGAGTCCCCCATGCCTCAGCAAGCCTTGTCCGCGGCGCGTCTTTGGATTGCGCTTTCGATCGGTGTCCTCGGTGCCTCGACGGCGTTCGCCGAATCCGTGGAGCTCGTCTCCGGCGCCATCCGAGGGACCTTCGGCGTCAATCATGACGGCGCCGCCGTGTATTCCGTGCCCATCGAAGTGCCGCCCGGCACCGGAGGCATGGAGCCGCGCTTGACGCTGGTCTACGAAAGCGGCGCCCCCGACGGGCCCCTCGGTGTCGGCTGGCGACTGGAAGGCCTGGAGCAGATCGAGCGGTGCCGTCCCACGCTCGCCCAGGACGGAATCAGCGCGCCGATTCGATTCGACGCCGGCGATCGTTTCTGCCTCGACGGTGAACGGCTGGTGGCGATCAGCGGTGAGTACGGCGCCGACGGAACGGTTTACCACACGGAGCGGGAGAGTCGAATCCGCGTGACGTCTTTCGGCGTGTGCGGCGCCGGTCCGTGCTTCTTCGAGCTGGTCCGCCGCGACGGCATGGTCCTCGAGCTGGGCCATTCGCTGGACTCGCGGGTCAAGCGCGCGGACGCCGATGACGCCGTGCTGTGGGCGGTGAACTCCTACCGTGACCGCAACCTGAATACGATGCGGATCTCCTACATCAACGAAGACGGCGTCGCCTACCCGGAACGTATCCGCTACACGGAGAATGTGGGCCTGGCGACGTTTCGGGAAGTCGTGTTCACCTATCGAGATCGGACGTCCTCGCTGCCGCATTTCCGGCGGGCCACCGAAGCGCGATTTGGCCGCACGCTGACCCGGATCGGGACGTCGATCGACGCCGCGGTGGGCGCTGAAGTCAGGTCCTACCGCCTCGCCTACGACAACCTGACGGGCGACGCGGCACCGCGTCTCCTGAGCCTCACGGAGTGCGCCGGCGGCTCGTGCTTGCCCGACACTGTATTCCGGTGGTCACAGCCGACCCAGGACATCGACCCTTACGGCTTCAATACCGTCGTCGGCTTCGATTTCGGGTTCAGGCCGCGATTCTTCGGCGACGTCAACGGCGACGGTCGGACGGACTATTGCCGGCAGATGGGCGCCGGCCCAACCGCCCACCTGTCCTGCGCCTTGGCCGGCGTGAACGGTTTTGAAGGGGAGCTCAAGTCCGCGGCGCCTTTTGATTTTGGCTACCCCGATCTGCGCACCCTGGCGGATGTCAACGGCGACGGGCGTGCCGACTATTGCCGTAGCGTCGGCGATAGTCCCCATATCTTCCTTTCGTGCGCGCTGTCGACGGCGACGGGCATCGGTCAATACGACTTCAACTCGCAGCCCGGAATCGACCTCGGGCGCAGCCATCCGCATCCGCGCGCTTTCGTCGACGTCAACGGCGACGGCCGGGCCGATTTCTGCCGCGCCACCGGCGATCCGCTCATCCTGTCCTGCGCCCCGGCGGAGGCTTCGGGCTTCGCCTCGGTGGAGATGACGTCGGCGCCGACGACCGTGGCCTTCGATTTCGGCTACGAGAATTTCCCCCGGGCCTTCGCCGACGTCACTGGCGATGGCCAGGCCGAGTACTGCCGGGCCGTCGGGACGGGGCCGCAGGTTTTTCTCTCGTGCGCTCGCTTCACGGGCGGCGGCTTTGAGTTCTACAGCTTCAATTCGCCCTCCGGCTTTGACTTCGGCGCCGCCGACAGCCCCAGACAGCTCGCCGATGCGAACGGTGACGGCCGTGCGGACTATTGCCGCGCGGTGGGCCCGCCTTCGCACCGCAGGATTTCATGTGCGCTCTCCACCGGCGGGGGTTTCGGACCCCAGGAGGTGAGCTCCGCTCCGGGTTTTGACCTCGGAACCTCGACGGAGTCGCGGATCTTTACCGACGCCGACGGTGACGGCCGCGTGGATTTCTGCCGCTGGGTCGGGACCCCGCCAAACTTCTACCTCGCATGCGCCGCCGCCCGGGAAGACGGATTTGGGGATAAGGACTTCTCGGCGCCGGCCGATGCCCTGACGCAGCCCGGGTACGCTTCGCCGGCGCCGCGGGCCTTCTTGTCGACGGCGCGGGGGGCGGCGACCGGCTACTGCCGCATGCTGGGCAACAACCCGTCGGACTTTGTCTTCTCCTGCACGACGCTCCCGGCGCCCCGGGGCACGCGCATTGAGCAGATCGTCGACGGCTACGGCCAGAGGATCGACGTGACCTACGGCACCATGGACGATCCGTGGCTCTACACCCCGGGCACCGACGCGGTGTATCCACAGCGCGATATCCGGGGCGGCAAGCGGCAGCTCGTCCAGTCCTACACCCGCGCCTCCGGGTCACCGAACGATCCCGGAGCTTTCAGCTACACCTACGGCTATACCTACGCCGGAGCCCGCACGTCCGTGGACGGCCGCGGCTGGCTGGGATTCGGGGAGATCGTGCGTCGCGACCACGACCTCGGCGTGGTGACGGTCACCCACCTCCACCGGAACTTTCCGCTCACCGGCATGACGCGGGCGGACACGCTCTTTTGCGATCCGATCTACGGAAAAGATCCGGCCTGCTCGACCTACTCCCTCATCCACCGCACGTCCCGCTCCTACGACACGGCGTCCTCGCTGTCCGGCGTCACTGAGGTTCGCCAGCGACACGTACTCACCGAGTCCTTTGAGTATGGCGCGGCGGCGACCCTCGTTCTCGAGCTCTTCGACCATGACGACTTCGGCAACGTGGTGCGCCTCCAGCGGACGAGCTCGGTCGTCGGCGGCGAGAGCTCCGACCTCTTCGTTCATCGACAATTCCTCAACGACCCCGGCCGCAACCGCTTCGGCTTCCTGACGGAGGAAGCCCACAGCCGGGACCCGGCGGGGCTGGAAGTGCTCACGAAGGCGCGGCGCGCGTATGACCCCGATCGTCTCAATGTGGTCGAGCAGTCAAGGTGGGACAGCACATCGGATTCCTACCTAGTGATGTCCTTCGCCTACGACGAATTCGGAAATCCCGTGCGCGTCGAAGAACCCACCGGCCGTGTGCGTCACCTGGGCTTCGATCCCAAGTACCGGACTTTCTTGGAGTCCCAATCCATGCGCGCCGGAGTGGATTCGCCGCGGCTTGAAACCCGCCATCGCTTCGACGCGCGCTTCGGCAAAGAGCTGGAGCGGATCGACCCCGCGGGCACTTTGACCCTCACCGAATACGACGGCTTCGGCCGCGTCCTCGGCGTCGACGGTTCCCACCCCGACACCGGCGCGCCGACGCCGCTGCGGGAGGTGAGCTGGACATTCGCCGGTGACCTCGCGCTGCGGGAGACCCGCACGCCGCTCGACTGGGGCGGGCGCTGGCTCACCCGCCGGGACACGATGGACGCCCTCGGCCGCACGGTGCGGACGACCTTCGTCGACCTCTCCGGTGGGCAGCGCCACGAAGAGATCGCCTATTCGTCGTCGGGCCAGGTGACCGCGCGATCTGCGCTTTATCGCGACGGCGGGACGCCGCTCTTTTCAACCTATCGGTTCGATAGCTTGCGACGTCCCGTCGAGGCGATCGACACCGCGGGCGATCGCACGGTCTACAGCCACATCGCCCCCGCCCAGGTGCGCGCCGCGACCTCGAAGGGCACGCCCCGGGAGCAGATCCGGACGATCGACTACGTGCTTCGGAATGGAGGGCAGAAGCCCGGTCGTATCCTCCATGAAAACGGACAGCGCGTTGAATTCCTCTACGACGCGCTGGGCCAGTTGGAAGTGGTGAAGGATCCAGTCCAGGGCGATCTGATGCGTCAGTCCTTTGACTCCCTCGGGCGGCAGACGGAAACGTGGAATCGCGAGTCGGGGCGGGTGCAGCTGACCTATGGATCTTCCGGGCTGCTCGTCGGGCGCACGGCGCAAGCCACCGGCGCGACGCGGTCCTACGCCTACGATGCCCTCGGCCGTTTGGTGCGGGAAGTCTCGGTGTCGGACGGCGCCTCGGAAGCCATCGACTACGGCTGGGACGACGCCGCCCGCGGCGCCTTGGGACGTCTCGCGTCGATCGGCAGCACAAAAAACTGGAGCTACGGCTACCGCTACGACGCCGCCGGCCGACTCGATCGCCGGGACGTCCAGGTCCTGGGCCGCAGCTGGTCGATCGAACAATCCCTCGACCCGGCCGGCCGTCCGCTGTGGACGCGGTTCCCGGATGGTTCGCGGACAACCCGCGGCTACGGTGACGCCGGGGTCCTGCGGTCGGTGGACTTCACGGAGATCGACGGCGTCACCCGTCGGCTGGTGGAGATCACCGGCACCCTCGCGGACACCCGGCCTTCTGTGATGACCCTCGGGCCGCTCCACCTGACGATGCAGTGGACGACGGAGGGGCGGCAGTCCGGACGCTCGGCGAGTACGGCGACGGGTTTGGTGGAGCAGGAGAGCCTCGTGCGGACGGCGGGGCGCCTCGTGGATGGCGTGGTCGACGGGTTGACCCCGGCGAAGAGCCAAACCTACACCCACGATGCCGTCGGACAGCTGGTGACCGCGTTCGGCGGCTATGGTCCGCTCGATTTTGCCTATTCCGAGTCTGGCGACCTGCTCCTTAGGGGAGGACTCTCCTATGAGTACGACGCCGCCGGTCGCGCGGAGCGGGTCTCGGGCGGCGGCGTCGCGGCCTTCGACGGCGCCTACGACGACGGCGGTCGCCTCGCCGTTCGGCAAACGCCTGCGGGGGACGACGTTCTGCATTACGGCGCCCGAGAGCGCCTCGAAGAGGTCGAGCGTGACGGGTTCCGCGTCGCGGCATTCCTCTATGACCACCGGGGGCGTCGCCTCTACAAGGAGGAGCTCGGCATCGAGACTTTCTATGTCGACGCCAACTACGAGGAGACCGTGCACGCCGGCGGAACGCAGTGGACCCGATATGTACACGCTCCGGAAGGAGGCTTCGCGACCGTGAGCCGCGGCGCCGCCGTGGGGCTCGGCGGCTACCCGGCGGACGGTGATCAATTCTTCCTCACCGACCACCTCGGGAGCGTGCGCAAGGCCTTTGATGCGGGGGGGCAGCTGAGCACCGCCCTCGACTACACACCCTTCGGCGACGTCTGGTCGGAGGTCGGCCCGGCGAATTTCCGTCGGGGGTTCGCCGGCATGGAGCTCGACCGTTCAACCGGTCTCTACTACGACCGCGCCCGCTACTACGACCCGGTTCTCGGGCGCTTCATCACGCCCGATAGCCGCCTCGGCGGCGATAGGTTGGAGTACCCGGCTTTCAATCGCTACGCCTACGCCGCGAACGATCCGACCTACTTCGTGGATCCCTCGGGCCATTGGTTCGGTTCCCATATTTGGCACTGGGTGAAGCACCACGTCAAAGCGGTCGTCGGCGCGGTGGTCGGAGCCGCCGAAGTCGCCCTGGGCAGCGCCATCATCGCCTTGAGTGATGGCGCCCTGACCTCCTTCGGCAAGGCGTTCATCAGCGCGGGCGTCGGTAGCTTGAAGTACTCCGCCACGCACTTTAATAACTTCTCGTGGACGGATTGGGGGGTCGCGGAAGGGACGGATTTTGTGCTCGGAGGTGCATTCGCCTACTTCGACGTCCCGTCGGTGGCCCAGAAGCTCATTTCGTTCGGCGTCAAAACGGCGGAAGCGAAACTGCTCCACCGCGACTCCAAACCCACCTGGACCGTTTCGTCCGAGGCTAAGCAGCTGATCCACGGCGCCGACGGCTCGGTGGAGCGGGCGTTGGGACATCGTGGAGGAGCCGGCGCCGCCGGGGACCCGGCGGTCGCCATCTGGAGGAGCCTGCCGGAGTCCGCGACCCGCGAGGACAGCCGGATCCTCCGTTTTTTTGACCTTGACGCGCCGGGTTTCGCGCCCGTGGCAGGGCGACTCTGACGGCGTGATCTCCACGCCTAGGGATTGAGCCAGCGCCCGGCCGGAGACCCTCCGGCCGGGCGTCGGTGCGCAGGCGACTTTCGCGACGCCGGAGCGCCCGACTATCGATCCAAGACTTCCACCGGACTGACGGCGGACGCCCGTCGAGCCGGCACGTAGGCCGCGAAGGCGCCCACCAGCACCACCGACGCCGCGACGGCGGTGTAGATCCACGGCTCTCCGGGCGACACTCGAAAAAGCAAGGGGGCCAGGACGTCGGAGAGCGTCCAGGCCGTCCACCCCGCCGAGGCCAGCCCGACGCCGAGACCGGCCGCGACCAGCCGAAGTCCAGAGCCCACGAGACCCGTCACGACCTGCCCGGATCTGGCGCCCAGGGCCTTCCGGACGCCGATCTCTTTCCTGCGCTGGGCCACCGAAAAAGCCACGACCCCGTAGACCCCCAGGAGGGCCAGCAGTCCCGCGAGCGTCGCCATGGCGGCGAGGAGCCACGAACGAAATCGCGGGACCGCGACCGACTGGGTGATGGCTTCGTCGAGCACAAGGACCCGCGCCACCGCAGTGGTCGGCGAGACCGACGAGATGACCTGCCGAGCCCGGTCGACGCTCGAGGCGATATCGCCATCGATCCTGAGCACCCACTCGTGGGTGACGCGATTCGACTGGGCCGCCGGTAGGTAGACCTCGGGTTGGGGGCCCTCGGCGAGATCGTACTGCCGCACGTCCTCGGTGATGCCGACGATTTCGCGGCGAATGTCCTCGCTGCCGAAGACGCTGAGCCGCTGGCCGATGGCGTCGCCGTCGGGCCAGTGGGTGTCGGCCAAGGTGCGGTTGATGATCGCCACCGGTGGCGACGTCGCCCTGTCTCCGGAGTGAAAGAGGCGGCCCTTGATCAGCGGCACACCGACCACGGCCATCGCATGCTCGCGGCCGACGGAGATCCCCGCCGCCGATTCCGTACTGTGGTCGCCGAGAAAGATCTTGGTGCCCGAGCCTTGCCCGGACAGGGGTAGGTTGTTCATCGCCGATGCCTTCACCCCAGGAATCTCTTCGAGGGCCGCCTTGAGACCGGCGTGAAACCGATCCTCCGACGGTCGATCGGGCATAGTGCGGTAGTCGGGGACCAGGTAGAAAGCCACCAGACCCTGAGTTTCGAACCCGCGATCCACGGCCCACAGACGCTCGAAGCTGGTGAGCAGCAAGGCCGCGCCGATCAGCAGGATGCATGCGGCCGCCACCTCGGCGACGACCAGACACGATCTGACCTTCGACGCCCTCCCGCCGAGGGCGCCCGCGGAGGACCCACGCGCCGAAAGCGACATGGCTTTGTGGGGGTCGGTTCGGGCCGCCATGGCGGCTGGAAATAAGCCGACCAGCATGGCCGTCAGTCCGGTGAGCGATGCGGCGCCAAGCAGGACCCGCAGGTTCATCGAAATCGAGTCGAGCCGGGGCAGATCCGGCGGCAGCCGCTGCGCCGCGATCGGCAGCAGCCACCAGGCGATGACCGTGCCGAGCACGCCCCCCAGCCCCGCGAGCAGGCCGCTTTCCACGAGGCGACCGCGGACCAGGCGACCCGCGCCCGCCCCGAGTACGGAGTGGACCGCGAGGTCGCGCCGGCGGTGGAGACTCTGCGCCGCGAGCATATTGGTGATGTTGACGATCGCGACCAGCAGCACCAAGCCGACGGCGCCGAGCAGGAAGAGGAGGGTCGAACGGACGTCGCCGACGTAGGATTCGAGCAGCGGCTCGAGCCGCACATCGTTCCCGCGTTGCCACTCGTCGTGCCCGAGCACCAGCCGGTTGTGCACGGCCTGGAAACGTGATTGAACGACCGCCAGGTCGTCACGTGACCCGAGTCGCGCCAGCACCGCCACACTGCGGTGGCCGCGCTTGGCTTCGGCGGTGAGCGGCGTCCAGAGCAGGGGCTCGGCGCCCGCCAAGCGACCGGATGAGGTCGGATCCACCGGTGGCCGGAAGTCCGGGGGCATGACGCCGATCACCCGGTGGACGCGGCGATTCAAGACGATTTCGCTGCCGAGCACATCGGGGCGGGCGCTGAAGCTTGACCGCCAGAGCCGATCGCTGAGGATGACCACCTCGGGACGTTCCGGGACTTCATCCGCTGCGGTGATCCAGCGCCCCAGCTGCGGCTCAACCGACAAGGCTTCAAAGGTGCCGGAGTCCGCCATCTGCCCCTTGATGACCCGGGTGCCGTCGCCGGACGACCAGACAAACCCCAGGTCTCCGTAAGCGCCGAGGGATTCGAAGCCGACCTTCGAACGCTTCCAGTCGAAGTAGATCGGGGCGTTGGTCGGCAATCGGTCGGCGGCGGGGGCGCCGGGACCCCCCAAGCCTTCCGCACGGGTCTGCCAGACCCTCACCAGGCGGTGACTCTCGGGGTAGGGCAGGGGCTTGATCAGCACGCTATCGACAACCGAGTAGACCGATGTGGTCGCGCCGACGGCGATGGCGATCGTCAAGATCACGAGGGCGCTGTGGGTCGGCCGTCGGCGAATCGATCTCCACGCCTGCTTGAAGTCGAGGGCCCAGCCCCCGCGGAGGGCTTCCGGGCGCCGCCAGCGCCAGCTGACCTCTTCGAAGGCCAGCTGGATGGCGATCCGCAGGTACTGTGCAGCGGCCCACGCCACCAGCGCGACGGCCGGGGCCCCCTCGGATCGGCGGGACTTGAGTTCTTCCTTCAGGTCGTCATCGACCATGCGCCAGAACGAGGCCGGCGTCAGCGCACGGGCGAGTCGTCGAACGCCGCGGAGTGGCCAGGTGTTGTGGAGCTCCGTCAAGACTCGGCGTCCAAGATCGATTCGAGGCCGCTGCGCATCCTCCGGAGGCGTCGGTGGGTCGCCCTGAGGCGGGCCAATCCTTCGCCGGTGACCTCGAAGGGCTGGAGCTGTTGGCCACCGGCCCCCACCTCGTGCGCCCCTCGCCGCAGGAGGCCTTTCTTCTCAAGCCGGCTGACGGTGGCGTACATCGCGCCTCGGCTGATGGATCGCTCGCCGCGGGTGGCGACCTCTTCGCGGATCTGGCGGACCGACCCTCGACCTTGGAGGCGCAGCGCCGCGAGCATGACCAGCGTCTCCAGTTCACCCAATTCTGCTTTGCGGCCGGTCATCGGCGGGATCTCCGTAGGTATGCAGTCCGGTATTCGATAGCGGGAGGGGGTCGACGGCGCGAGCTCGTCTTCTGTGCCGTCCGCCTGGCTGGTGCCTGCTGAGTAGGCACTAAGAATACTGAATAGGCACCTCTTCGGCAAATGCTGGCCAGCGTCGAGGTTTTGATGCTTTTTCGCCCGTTGAGAAACCTTCAGGTCGATACATCCGTAACGGATACAACCGAAGCCGATATAACCACGGACGTCTTCCTTTAGAGGCTCACCAGCCGATGGCACCACCTCGAAGCCCCAAAGCCCCCCGGACCTTGACCCCCGCGGTCTTCCATATTCTGCTGGCCCTCTCCGAAGGTCCGCTGCATGGCTACGCCATTTCCCAGCACGTCGAGTCCGCGTCGGAGGGGCGAGTTCGCATGGGGCCGGGCACGCTCTACGGGTCGATCCAGCGCATGCAGCAGTCCGGCCTGGTGGGGGAGTGCGATCCGCCCGACGACGGCGGCCCCCACGGCGAGCGACGCCGCTACTACGAGCTCACCGAGGCTGGCTCGGACGCCCTGCGCGCTGAGGCGGGCCGGATTGAGAAGTTGACCGACCTCGCGGCCTTCCGCGCGGTGATGGATAGGCGATAGGGAGAGTCACCATGGACATCGAGAAGGCCCTCTTTCGTTTTCTTCTGCTCCTCTATCCGCGACGATTCCGCCGGGAACACGGCGTTGAGATGCGGCGCTTCTTCGCTGAGGCCCTCGGGATCGAGCGACAGGCCGGTCCCCGCGCCCGGGCGCGCTTCTGGCTGCATATCCTCCTCGACTTCGCCCGCAGTGCGCCGCGCGAGCACCTCGACTCGATCGGCCTCCCCTGGCGACGCCGCGGTCCCCAAGGCTCGGTGATCGAATCCCTAGTCCACGATACGCGGATGGCCTTGCGCGGCCACGCCAAGCGTCCGGGCGTGTCGCTTGTGATCATCGCCACCATGGCGGTGGCGATCGGCGGGGCGACCACGCTCTTCAGCGTGATCTACGGCGTGCTTTTGGCTCCGCTTCCATACGCCCAGGCGGGCGAGCTCGTCCGGGTGGGCGCCGGATTCACCGCTGAAAACGGCCGTCTCTATGCGCTTGCGGTGCCCGAAGCCGCCCATCTTGAAGAGCGTAGCCGGGCCCTCCAGTCGATGGCCGTGACCGCCTCGGCGAGCATGACCTTGCGGGGGGAAGCCGAGCCCGAGATCCATGCCGGGGCGATGGTCTCCTGGCGATTCTTCGAAGTCCTCGGCGTCCGGCCGGCCCTCGGACGATTCTTCGTCCCGGATGACGATATCCCCGGCGCTCCGCCGGTGGTGGTGCTCGACCACGGCCTGTGGACGCAGCGCTTCGCCGGCGATCGATCGATCGTCGGCGAGACCGTGACGCTCGGCCAAACCCCTTTCACCGTGATCGGCATTCTGCCGGCGGGGTTCCGCGCCCCGGAGGCGCTCGTTTCAAGCCAGACCAAGCTGTGGATCAGCATGAGCTTTCTCGGTGAAGAGATGCGGCAGGATCCGATCGATCACTTCCTCGGCGGCATTGCGCGCCTGAGCCCGGGGACGTCAGTGTCCGCTGCGCAGGCCGAATTACACGCCTTGGACGCGCAATACGTCGAAAGACTCGGTCGATCGGAGCCGTCTCGCTTTGGCGTCGCCCCTCTGCAAGCGGAGACCGTGGGCGATATCGGGCAGGCCCTGCTGCCGCTCTTCGGCGCCGTCGCGCTGCTGCTGCTGATCGCGTGCGCCAATACGGCGACGCTGCTCTTGATCCGCGCGGCGGAACGCCGTGACGAAATGGCCATCCGTTCGGCCATCGGCGGCGCGCGCTGGCGCCTCGTCCGCCAGCTGCTCACGGAAAGTGTGCTCATCGGCGTCGCCGGCGGTCTGTGCGGCACGCTGCTGGCGTTCATCGTGTTCGATATTTTCAAGGCGTTTAGTCCGGAGAACATTCCGCGGCTCGCGGAGGTCTCGATGCATCGGCAGGTCCTGGCCTTTTCCCTGGCGGCTACGCTCGTGCCGACGGGCCGACCCTCGTTCTTTGCACCGCCGCCGCCGCCGCCATCGCCCTCGGCGCCAGCCTGATTCCGGCCTGGCGGGCGTCAAAGATCGACCCGCTGGATGTGCTCAAGAAGACCTGATTCAACCTCATGAGCTGCCGATTGGGGAGGCTCCGGAAGACCTGCCGATCGCGATGTCGCGGGCGATCAGGGAATCGAGATCTCGGACCTCCACGGCCTCCGGCAGCAACACGCCGTTGACGAAAGTCTTCGGCGTCACCGCCACGCGCCGCTCGTCGGCCCACCGATAGGTGGCCTTGAGGAGGTCTTCCACCTGGCTCCCGTAGGTTTCAAGCAGGTCGGGGTCGAGGTCGCCGGCGGAGAAGTCCGCGGGGCGGATCTGATGTCGATAATGATGGTCGAGCATCGCCAGGGCCTCGGAGTCGCGGCCGGCATAGCGGAGGGCCAGGACATCGCGGATGAAGTCTCGGCCGTCGGCCCCTGGCTCGGACAGCATGAGGAAACGAAGGGACACGCGATCCGGGAAGCGCCGCGTCAAGTCTTCCATCTGCGAGTGGACGCGGGCGCAGTGCGGACAATCCGGGTGGCCGAGCAGCACCATCTCGTAGGGGGCCCCGTCGACGCCCGTTTTGAGCTCCGGCTCGAAGGCCGGCACCTCGTGGATCGGCGCCTTCGAGAGCTGCATCTTCAAGACTTCAGGGTGGCGCTGGAGACGGCGGGCGCGGAATCGCCATTCATCATGGACCCAGCCGCGCTGGAACCAGGGTCTGATGGCCAGCCAGAGCCAGAGCGGGACGCCGAGGCCGATGAGGGTCAGCCACGGCGCGTGGCCTTGGAAGGCCGCGGAGCCCTCGGTCAGAAGTCTCCAAGGCGGCGTGAAGCTGGCCGCCTCGGCGCCGAATGGCGCGAAGCCCAAGACGAAGAATTCGAGCCACAGGATCGACTGGACCGTCAGGCAGAGGCTGCACCAGGTCCTGGCGATGCGCGCTTGATAGAACACCGAAAAGAAGGTGTACGGCAGCGCCGCCAGATTTAGCAGCGCGAGCACGCCGAGGGATGTCCCGGCGGCCGTCGGACCCGGCGCCGAGGCGCCCAGGACCAAAGCCAGTGCGGTACCGGCGAAATAGAGCAGGCCGATGTCGGCCATCGGGAAGAGGCCCCAAAGCTTCGCCGCGGGCGTGCGCAGGACGTTACGGCAGTTCGCCCGCCGTCCCTGGTAGCAGAGGCCGCCGAAGCGCGTCTGGGGCGAGAAGTGGTAAAGCACCAGCACCAGGGATGTGAGCACGCCGATGAGCTTGAGCGAGAAGAGGAGGGTGGGCCCGCCCGCGGGCAGAGCGACCGAGCCACCCAGGGCCAGGGCCACGAAGCCGGAGGCCACGACGACTCGCCGGCCCTTTTCGAGACGCTCCGACCGCCTCGAGTCCGCGAGGCCAGGCTCGCCGGCGCCCGGTCGAGGTTCGCAGGCGACGAGGAAGCCTAGCCAGGCGGCGTCGAAGGCGTCTCGGGTCGACGTCACCACCTTTCCGGCCGCCGGGTCGAAGTAGGTGGCCGACGACACGTCCAAAGCGTCGAGCACGGCGGCCCTCGGCGCCGCGTCGTCCTTCAGGTAAACCAACGCCGGCAGCGTCGCCCGCTCGAGCAGGGCGGCGCCGCCGCCGTGCTGGATCTCGGCGCCGACATTCCACGACTCGAGGGCGTCGGCCGCCGCGCGGGTGGTGTGGGAGCCCGGATGGGAGTAGATCGCTTCGACGACGGCCGTCCGGCTGACGGGGACGCCGAGGCGCTCGAGCAGATAGAGGAGCGCCTCGGGCTGCCACGAGGTGAGCGACTTCCGGCCGTAGGGGGGAGGGGTGATCTCCATGACAACTGGGGGTGCCGAGCGCCTAGATGCCGAAGAAGCCGGTGAGAAGGGAGTCTTCAGGCGCGCGGATTTTGACCCGACCGCGCATCCCGTCCCGAAGGTAGAAGCGCTCTCCGCGCCACATGACCCACGGCTGCTCGAGGCCCACCCGGATCGGGTAGGAAACCCGCCCGGGAGTCGCCCCGACCTCCGGCTGAATGTCGACGCGCTCCACGTGCCCCTGGAAGACGTCGAACGATCTCTTCTCCAGGCCGAAGATCTCGACGTAGGCCTCGAGCCCGGCTTCGATCCGAATGAGCACGCTATCGGAGGCCTGGCCGACGAAGAGAATCGTCTTCGGGTCGACCACGGTCATCACCGCCTCTCCGGCCTCGACCTGGCGGTCCAGCCATTCGTCCTCCGGGGCTCCGATCAAAACGCCGTCCATCTCCGCGTAGCTGGTGAGGGCGTCCCGACGCCGTTCCAGGCGCTCGAGTCTGGCGGTGAGCTTCGAGACCGTATAGGCCCACTCGTTGGCTTCTTTGAAGAAGCCGAGGGCTTGCTCATCCTGGCGACCCCGGATCAAGTCGAGGGCCTCCCGGGAGGAATCCTGGATGATCTGGCTCTCTTCGATCTCCAGCTTCCCTTGGCGCAGGGAAGCGTCGGCCTGGGCGACGGAATTCTCCGCTTCCCGCAAGTCGACTTCACTCACCAGGCCGGCTTCGAAGAGCGCCGAGACCCGCTCCCGCCTTTGCTTGAGCCCCTCGAGGCTGAGCTCGAGACCCTCGACCCGCAGCGCGCTCCTCTGGCCTTCGAGGTTTCGCCTCTGGATCTGGAAGGATTGTTCTTGCCGCTCGAGGGGAAAGACCGCCTGGCGCAGGGTCTCGACTTGGTCCTGGGTGTGCTCGAGGAAAATCTTCGCCTGGCTCAGCTCAAAGCCGGTGTCCGCGATCTGGCGCTCGAGCTCAACATTGTCCACCCGAAAGATGGGCTGGCCCTTCTTGACCTCCGACCCGGGCAGGACGTAAAGCTCCGCGAGGATGCCGCCGCTCTTCGGGCGCAGAATCTGGTACCGGTCAAAACGCACGTGGCCGTCGAGGTCAACGGTCTTGTCGAGCCACAGGATCACGCCGAAGAAGACACCCGTCACCAGAAGAGCGAAGACCATGAGGACCTGGGTCATCACGACGAATAAGCGAATGGACTTCACGGTGGGCGTCCTCGGGTGGTGGAGGGGGTGGGCTTGGCGCGGTGAGGCGGTCGCGGCGGAGTGGGTCTTGGTTAGCGGGGCTGATTAGGCCGAAAGCAGGATTTTCTCCGGCGCTGGGGCTGACTCGACGTCTGTTCCGAGGTCGCCGATCTCCGCCCTGTGCTCATCAAAAAGCCGGCGATAGAGACCGTTTTGTCGATACAGCTCCCGGTGCGTGCCTTCCTCGGCGACGCGGCCGTCGGCCATGACGAGGATGCGGTCCGCCCAGAGCACCGACGTCATGCGGTGGGCGATGAGCACGACCGTGCGATCTTCAACAAACTCCGTCAGGCCTTCGAGGAGCTTGCGCTCCGTGGTGCTGTCGAGCGCCGACGTCGACTCGTCGAGAACCAGCAGGCCCGGGTCCCGGAGCAGCGCCCGGGCCATCGCCAGGCGCTGGCGCTGTCCACCGGAAAGCTTCATCCCGCGGCGGCCGATCTTTTCCTCCCAGCCGTCGGGCAGGTCGGCCAAGACATCCTCGAGCTGGGCGACTTCGACGGCGCGCCAGAGTTCTCGATCGGTCGCCTTCGGGTGTCCGTAGCTGAGATTTTCCCGGAACGTGAGGTCGAAGAGGATCGGATCTTGGGGCACGAGCACGACCCGGTGCCGCAGGCTCCTGAGCTGCACCTCCAGGAGATCGACGTCGTCGACGAGGACCGTTCCCCCGGTGGGGTCGTATTGCCGCGCCAAGAGGCTGGCGACGGTGCTCTTCCCGGAGCCGCTCTCGCCGACGATCGCGACCTTCTCGCCGCCCTTGATCTTGATGTTCAGGCCGCGCAGCACCGGCTTTTCGTTTTGGTACGAGAAGCCGACCTCTTTAAAGTCGACCGCCAAAGGACCGTCGGCGGGGAGCGGCACCGCGCTCGGCTTCTCGACGACGGCGGGGACCTCGTCGAGCAGCTCGAGCACCCTCGCCATAGAGATGCGGATTTTCTGGAAGCGGGTGTATTTATCGATGACGGTATAGAGCGGTGAAAAGAGTCTCGAGTAGTAGGCCTGGAAGGCGATGATGCCGCCGACCGTGAAGTTGCCGTTGAGGACTTGGTAGCCGCCGAAACCGAAGATCACGCAGGTCATCATGGCGTTGATGGCGTGGGTCGGGATGCGCATGCCGAAATCCACATACTGCACGCGCATCCGGGCCGAGAGGGAGCGGCGGGCCACGGCAAAGAGGCGACGACGTTCCTTGCGCTCCTGGCCGAGGAGCTGGGTTTGGCGGATCGAGGACAGCTGCTCCTCGAGCAGACCGCTTTGCTTTCCGCGCAGGACCTGGGAGGCGTCGAGCTCGCGGCGCAGCCGGCGGGTGCCCAGGTGGCGGACCACCAGAAAACCGGGGAGAAAGAGCAGGACGCCGAGGGTCAGCTGCCAGTTCAAGGCCAGCATGATGGCGATTGTTAGGACGAAGGTCACCAGGACCCGCAAGACCGACGCGATCGTCTGGCCCCCGAGCTCTTCGATGATGGACACATCCTGATCGACGCGGAAGAGCAGCTCGCCGGTTTTTCTCGAATCGAAAAAGTCGGATGAGAGCTTCTGGAGATGCCCGAGCAGGTGAAGTCGAATGCCGAGGGTGATGCGCTGACCGAGGTAGATATCGGTCACGTGGGCCGCTTGCTGCAGGATCTCCCGGGTCAAATTGGCGACGAAGAACGCAGCGACGGCAAAAATCAGCAGGTCGAGCTGCTGCCAGGGCAGGATGTCGTCAATGATCCACTTGATGATCAGCGGATCGATCAGGCTCAGGAGGCTGACAATCAGGACCGCGCCGAGGTAGAGCGTGATCTGGCCGAGGAAGGGGCGGGCCCGGCCGAGAAACCCGCGGATCTCCCGCGGCAGATAAAACATCAAGAAGCGGCTCCGTCCCGGAGCGGTTTCCGGGCCTCCGTCCCCGGGTGAGGCCATGTCGACTCCGTGGCCCCGGCGAGTCCCGGCGTTTCCTCTTTGCGGCCCTCCGAGCCGCGCCTCGCTTCGATGGAGCGTAGCCACAGCTCGAGGGAAAGCACCCTCTGCAAAAGCACGCCGTTCACGCGCAGCCCGTGTCGCCAACCCTGGAGCGCGCCGAGGAAGGCTTCGTCATTGAGAATGCCCCGCTCCGCGAGTCTGGACGGACGGAAAAGGGGCTGCAGCCACGGCCACGCCTGGTTGACGGAGCGACTCAAGTCGCCGTCTGTCGCGGTCTTGGTGGTCCTTCGGGCGATCGTCTCGGGTAAAAGACCCGCCATCGCTCGGCGGGCCGCCGGCCGCGGTAGCCCGGGCGAGAATTTGGCCGCCGTCGGCATGGATAAGCAGAATTCAACCAGTCGGCGGTCGAGGAACGGGTGGCGGATTTCGATGGGGGGGCCGTCGACGTGGACGCCCGTTTCAATTCCCGCGACCGCGAGCTGGACCTCGGCCAGGTGCCGCCGGTGGCTCGGGAGGAACGTGTCGCGACATTCAAAGGACTCCGCGATATCCGGCTGGTCACGGCCGCGGTGCTTCCGCGCGACTTCAAGGGTAAAGGCGGATTGGAACCACTCCGGAATCTGGACCTCGGTCCGGGCCCGGGCGCCCCGCCAGCTGTAGGGCAGCAGGGGCTGGATGGCGCTTCCCCAGAGAAGCTGCACGTAGGACTCCCGGCGTGTGCTGCCCCACCGTTTCGTTTGGCGGAAAAGCTCTGACCATCGTCGCTGTTTGAGCAGGTCCGCGAGATCGAAGGGGCTCGTCACCCCCCAAGCCACCTGGTCGCCGCCCCGACCGACGAGAAGGACTCTCGAACCTCGTTGAGCCATCTCGGCGGCTAGGCGGCTGTACCTCGCCTGGTAGAGGATCGAGCTGCTCGGCTGCTCGCAGTAGAAGCCTTCGGGGAGGGGAGAGAGCATCGGAGCGTCGATATCGCTGATGTGTACGCCCGCTTGGCCGCGTCGGCGCTCGACTTCCGCCATGAACGGCCGTTCGTCGGTCCGGGTCGTCCGGTCGAAGACATAGGAAGCCGTGAAGAGTTCGTTGGCGTCACCGTTGCGGCGCGCCAAGATCGAGTCGGCCATGCACACGATGGACGAGGAATCGAGTCCGCCGCTGAGCTCGGCGAAGACCGCCGAGTCGACATCGAGGCGCGCCTCCACGGATTGCTCGAAGAGCTCCCGGAACCGCTCGGCACATGCGTCCATGGAAGCGGTCGAGGCGTCAGGATCGATCGACGGCTGCCAAAATTGTCGATGACTCAGCTCGCCCTGGGAGCAGATGACAGCCGTGCCCGGCATGACGCGGTACAGGCCTACATAAGGTGTATGGGCTCTGAGCTTCGACCAAAAGAGGTAGTCGGCGAGGTATTGATCGTTGATCTCCGGGGGATCAGCGGACACCGCGAGCAGCGATTCCAACGAAGACGCCCAGGCGAGGCGGTCCGAACGCTGCATGAAGTAAAGCGGTCTGGCGCCGAGCGGGTCGCGGGCCAGCATGAGCCGCCGCCGGTGCCCGTCCCACAGCGCCAGCGCGTAGTCACCGATGAGCCTGGAGAAGCCGTCGACTCCCCACTTCCCGTAAGCACGCAGGGCGACCTCGGCGTCGGAGCCTTCCCCGAGTAGGGGCGCGAGCTCCCGGCGATTGTCGAGGCGTCCGTCCCAAGCGATCAGCGCGTCGGGGGGCCCTTCGGCGATCCCGGAGGGGGGGCGCGTGATGCAGCGGGTGTGAAAAGGACGATAGGCCATGCCCACGCCCGCCCGGAGGACACGCTCTTCCCCGTCCGGACCGAGACGTCGCAGTCCTTCAGAGAGTCGGGTGAGGTCCTGCTCGGCTCGGTCGGAGAGCGTGCCTGTGTGGGACAACAAGCCGCCGATGCCGCTCATATCAGCGCCGCCCGGGTCAGCATCGGTCGATCTCGGTGTAGTTTTGGGTGATCTGGGGGAGGTCGTTGACCACTTCACCGTCGAGCTCCGCCCAGGCGTGGGCGGCGAACGGAATGCGACGCACCCCGACGACGAGCTGCGCCGGAAAACCGCTGAGGCGCAGGAGCAGGACCGCCGTCGACGATCGCTCGAGGCACCAGGCGCTCCGTGGATAGAGCACCGCGGCCCGGTTCACGCTCAGGCAGATCGTGCGCGCCTCGTCGAAGTCAAGGTCCTTCGGATCTCGGTGTTTTGCTCCGAGGGTCGGCCACCGGTGGATGACCTTTCGCAGCCGCTTAAACTTCACCGCCAGCAGGGCGATATCGACGACGAGGAGGACGAAGAGGGACCGCGCCGTCGCCCAGCGCTCGCGCCAGCTGGCTGCGGGGGTGACGTCGATGGGGCGTAATTCGATCAGGTCGCCGACCGGGCGACGCATATCTCTCGGCGCTTCAGCGACATGGCTTTCAGCGGTGGTCATCTTCACTCCCCCGACACAAAACCGCGGCTGCGCATCGAGTCGAAGAAGCGGTCGACATCGCGGCGAGCGCTGACCTCGTCGATCCGGTAGCTTTGTGTGAGTTGGGAGACGACCTCGTCGGTCGCAGCACCCGCTGCGACGAGCTCCCAGATGCGCGCCGCAACCGCGTTGAGGGAAAAGTACTTGCCCTCATTGAGGTCGAGGAGCACGGCGCCTTCGCCTTCCTTGACCGCTTTGACGTGTGGGCGAATGGTCATTTTTTGAGACACGGGGACCTCGGGGCGTCGGGCAACCCAGTTGAGGGTGGCTAGTTTCCAGTGTCATTGGCCAAATTGAACACGATGCGCGTCAGGCATATAGGTTAATTTAGGCCGAGCTGTCGAGGGGGGAGATATGGGAGGCGGGAAAAAGGCAGCCCCGAAGGCTGCCTTTCTCGGGTGAGCTGACGCTCACGTCAGGCTTTGATCAGAAATCGAGGATTTCGATGCCGTCGGTGTTCTGGTCACAGCAGTTGTCGCCAGCTTCGCAGTAGAGGCCGGAGGCGCCAAAGGTGTGCTGTTCGACGGAACCAAGCTCGAAGATTTCGGGGGCTTCGTAGGTTTCCATTGTCTCTAACTCCATTGTTTGGCGAGGATATATAGATCCTGCACCGGTTTTCTAATCACCCGAACCGCGACTCAGCGCTCCGGGAAATTGAACAGGCCTGCGGTCTGGGGGCCCAATTTCCAAGAATTCTTTCCATGGCTGTCCGAACACCTGGGGCTAAGTGGCCCAGGCCGTGGGAGCTCGGTTCGGGAGGTTTCCGGCGAGGGGTTGCCGAGTGAGTGTTCTGGCGGTGGTTTGAGATGTATTTTGATTGAGCAATAAGACTATATTTTTCTAGTCACATCGAGTCAAGAGTTTTTGGTGATTTTTTTAGGCCAAAAATATCCTTCCCGATTCTTCTGGATCGAGCCGGCGATGGCTTGGAGGATGGGGAGGATTCGATCGAGGAGTCGGCCGCCGGCGGAATCGCTGGCGAGACCGGCGCCGGTCACGCCGGTCGCGCCGTCAACGCCCCCGGCGATGCAGCTTTCTCGGAGCCGTCCGGGGGCCTTCGATCCGCCCCGGCTGGAGCGGCTGATGCGGGACGCTAACGGGTGGGAAGGTCTGTGCCGGACCGCGTTAGGCCGGTCGGCCGTCGGCCCCGGCTAGCCCTTCAGACGCGTCGTAGTCGGGGAAGGGCCGCGGCGAGCAGCAGCAGGGCGAGCAGCGTCGCCGCGAAGTGGCTAAGCGTCGGGATGTCGGTCACCGAGGGACTGCCGGCCACCGCGAGCGGCACCCGTGACCTGGGGTCGCCGCCGATCGGTCGAATCTCGGCCTCCGTCGCCGCGGGCGAAGGGAGGAAGGCCACGGCAGGGCGGGGAAGGGGCGGATCGGGGGCGGCGAGGATATCGACGAAACCGACCCACAGGCCGCCTCGATCGTCGAAATCAAGGGCGGTGACTTCTCGCTCCATGAACGGATCCGGGCGCAAGGGGACGAGCTCGCGGAGGTCCCCCACGGCGCCGGTCGTGGTGTCGACGACGCCAAGGACAGGACCGTCGTCCGACTGTTCGCCGTTGAAGAGGGCGTAGAGCTGACCGTCTCGCCACGCGAGACCGCCGACCCTGTCGGCGCCTTCGTAGGTCATCATCAGTCTCGGCCCCAGCTGCTGGGTCGCGAAATCGTAGGCGCGCAGCTCACCCGCAAAATTCACTGTCCACAGCACGCCGGCCGGGTCGAGGGCCAGCTCTCTCTGCCCCACGGAAGAGCCGGTGACCGGGGTCACGGTGCCCGTTTCCAGGTCTAGGCGCGATATGCGATCCGCGCTGATGGCCAACGTATGGAGCGCGAGTAGCGTGCCGTCGACGTCGAGCTCCAGTGCTTTAAAGGGAAAGAGGTCGGGGTAGATCCAGCTCTCGCCCCGCGGGATCGATTCCCCGGGGCGTGAGAGAAAGAGCTCGGTCGCTTCCGCCGCGTCCAGGTTGTCTTCGGCGGTAAAGCCGATGACTTCGCCGCTGACCGCCAGCGGAGTGAGTAGCGCCAGTAGCAGAACGCGTCGTATCGAGTGGCATGGATTCACGGGTGGCCCTCCTTGATGTCGATGCTACATTAGCATGGTGCTTAGCCTGACACCAGAACGACACCAGCGAGTTCTGCCCATGACCGCTGGACCGCCGAGTCCGGGATGCACTGTCGCGCGCCCCGAACACTTGCGAAGTGACCGCCCGGGTCGCCCGAGGTGAGGAAGGAAAGGGCGCGAACGGCTGGCTACCCGTCTCGTCTTGGGCCCGCCGCCGCGAACGACGGCGGTGCGCACGGTCTGTGCGGCCGGACTAGCGTTTTCCTTGGGGTCCGAGCGCTTCAAAGTCCTGCTTGGACATATAGACCGCCCGCGGGTAGTACTCCTGCATCACCTCGGCGTCTTGCGGCACCGGATTCTCCACCGTCGGAACAGGGATGCGGCTCGGGGATTGACGCCAGCCCGGGCTATTGTCCTGGTAGCGGAAGTAGAGCACGTTGACCCAGTTCCGCGCGCCGACGTAGCGGCCTTCGCCGGCTCCGAAATCGATCCAGGCGACACCGTTCTCCTTCACGGCGTTGCTGGGGCGGTCTTCCGGCCAGCTCATCACGAGGGTGAAGTTTCCATGCTCGTCGGTCGGGATCTCCTCATCGAAGAGGGATTGCCAGCCCGCGCCCGAAGGCGCCGTGGCGCTGGAGCTCACCGAGAAGTAGCGGAGCTGGCTGTCCTGGGGCCAGCTCGTCTGGCCGTGGCGTGTCCTGGCGTGGCGCGGCATCTTGGCCCGGATCACGGCGACCTGCCCGAAGCCCAGGGAGAATTGCGCCCACTGGTAGACCGTGTCCGGATTGGTGGCGAAACCGCCTTCGTTATTGGCCGGGTAGAGCTCGACGCGCCGTGCGGGATCCTGCACGAAGCTGCCGTTCACGCTGTAGGGCGTATTCCAGAAACGCTGGAATTGCACATCGGGAACGGCCGGGGCATTGCGGGGATCCCGGGAGTCCTGAACCAGCTCCAGCCAATCAGCCTCGCTGAATCCCGCCGGATTGTTCCGCCGGGTCACCCGCAGGATCTTAGCCATCTCCTCGCCCTCAGAAATCTCGCGACCGTCGGGCAGATGGAGGGTGACTTCGGGCAGACCACTGCGGTCTTTCTCGTCCAGCCGGACGTTGCCCGTGCCGTCGAAGCCGACGTCGGGAACGTAGTTTCGGATCGAGAGATGAATCGGGGCCTCTGCGGAATCCGTGGAGGTGTAGAGGGTATTCATGGCCCGGCCTTCGCGATTCTTGGGCGGCATCCCCTGGACGACATGCATCGTGTAGCGACGGTTTCCGCGCGGCACGTCGCGAGTTCCGGTCTGGTCGAACGGATTGACGGAGCCTTCATCCGGCTGGATCTCGTTGTCTCGAATAAAGTCGCCGTTTCCGAGCTGCCCGTCGCCGAGCTGGGAAGCGACGGCGAAGGAGAAGTAGCGCAGGTGCCCGTACTCGCCCCTGAGGGTCAGGCTCGCCCCGGGCGGCAGCTTGAATTGCGCCACAAAGTAGGTGGTGTTTTCGTCCGGGTAAAGGTTGGGTTGCTGGATCGGCAGTGCTCCGACCAAGAGGCCGTAGCGTAGGCCCCGGGGCGGCGCCCAGAAGACGTTATTCCGATTTCGCCGGTCGGTGATTTCGATCGCCGCCCGTGACATGGAGGTGCGGGCGGTGGTGTCGCCGGGGAAGAGCTCGGGCTTCGCCGCGGCGTCGGTGGCGATGGGGTCGAGGCTCTCTGAATTCGCGGCGCTGGTGTCGAGCAGGGCTACTGGGGTGGCCATGGGAGGGGGTCCTTTCGGTCGGGAACAACAGGGTCTGGCGGGCGCAAGGTCCGACAGGATCGAAGGGCTCGGCCGGCGATGGTGGGCACCGGCGCTCCCCGGACTCAAGAGCAAAGGGGGTGCCACCGCCCGATGTGGCTCCCGAGTCCCGCGGTGACTCTTGACGTGAACCGATCGGTTCACGTTGGACCCGCACCGGTGAACCCCCGGGTTCACCTCGGCGGGACTCGCGCGACCGGGTGGGGCCTGGCCCCTTGTCCTCGATGGACGCCTCGGGCGGTCGGGTGTCTTAACACCGTTACCTTGACAACAAGCCTTGACGACCAAGAGAAGATTCGGCGACGCTCCAGGAACCCAAAGTTCAAGCCACCCCAAAAGTCTAGGGCGGTCCACGGTTGCAACGGTCCTAGCGCGAGACCTTCGACGGTCGAATAGGCTTTCCCAGAAGAGCGCGATGTCTCCCGAAGCCAGCCCCAGTCTTCCCGCCCTTCCCGAGCTCGGTATTTACCGGGTCGACGCGCTGATCGGGCAGGGGGGCATGGGCGAGGTCTACCTGGCCTGGGATGGGCTGCTGGAGCGCCGGGTGGCGATCAAGCGCGTGCGGACCGAGCGCCTTGGGGATCAGGCGCAGCGCCACCGATTCCTGCGCGAGGCGCGGGCTGTGGCGCGCCTCGACCACCCGTCGGTGGTTCGGGTCTACCATGTGCTCGAGCGGGACGAGAGCCATTGCCTGGTGATGGAGTACGTCGAGGGTCGATCGCTCCGCGCGGTCCTGGGCGATGGGCTGGTGTCGTGGGCCGAGGCGGCGACCTATGGGAGCGAAATCGCCGCCGGCCTCGCCGCCGCCCATGACCAGGGCCTCGTGCATCGCGACCTCAAGCCGGCGAACGTCATGGTCCTCGACTCACCCGGGGCCCGCGGGGCCCCGGGTCGGGTCAAGATTCTGGACTTCGGGCTGGCCAAGACCTTCGACGGCCCGAAGGAGGACGACGAGCTCACGCGGTCCGACATGATCGTCGGCACCGCCCACGCCATGTCCCCTGAACAGGCCTGCGGCCGTCCGGTCAACCATCGATCGGATCTCTTTGCCCTCGGCAGCCTGCTCTACGAGATGATCTCCGGGCGAGCGCCTTTCCGCGGCGTCAATCCGATGGACTCTCTCCAGAGGGTGGTGAACGTCGAGCCGCCGCCCCTCGGGCGGATTTTGCCGAGGATGCCGACGGCATTCGCCGATCTCGTCGACGAGCTGCTGAGCAAGGAGCCCGAGGATCGGCCGGCGAGCGCTCATCGGGTGGCCGAGCGACTGCGGCTCATCGCCTCGTCGGTCGAGCGAGCCTCCGCGGACGATGTCGCCGACCCGGACTCGGCGACCGCCGAGCTCCATCCGGTGCGTTCGACCGCCGTCGACGCGCCGCCGAGCCCGCGCGGGCCGGTGTTGCGGACCGTGGTCCAGGTCCGCGGAGAGGCCGGAGACGAGGCCGTGTCGTCCCCTACCGATATCGCCGTCGGTCTGCTGCCTCGCTTCACCGCCCGACGGGCCGGCGACTTTTTCCTCTTCGAGCGCCCGGCCGAAGGCGTGGCCTTTGCCCTGGTGCTGCATCGAGCCGCGGCAGAAGAAGGACTTGAAGCGCGCCTGGGTCTCCACCTCGGCGAGGTCGACCTCGAGCCCGCGGGGGCCGCCGCCGGCGAGACCCTCCGCGTGGCGCGGGCCCTGTGCCGTCGCGCCAGGCCCCGGCAGACCCTCCTCGGGCGGTCGGTTTTCGACCTGGTGCGCGGCGCCCATTCGCCCGATGTGTTGACCGACCCGCGTATCCGCTGGCTCGCCCACGGCCGCTACCATCTGGACGGGAGCGACGATCCCCTCGAGATCTTCGAAGTCGGCATGGAAGGGTTCGCGCCCTTGGTAGAGCCCCCCGACAGCGGCCGCACCCTGCGCGCCACCGCTTCGAGCGGCGCTGAGCCGACCCTCGGCTGGCGCCCGGCGGCGGGGCAGGGGGTGCCGCGCCGCGCCAACTGGAAGCTCGAGCACCGCCTGGGCGAAGGGAGCTTCGGAGAAGTGTGGCTGGCGCGGCATCCTTCGGGGGAAGAGCGGGTCTTCAAGTTCTGCTTCGAAGTCGAGAAGTTGCGGAGTCTGAAACGCGAGGTGACGCTCTTCCGGCTGATGCGCGAAGCCCTCGGCCACCGGCGAGATATCGTTCGCCTGCTCGATTGGGATCTCGAAGAGGCCCCGTATTTCTTGGAATCCGAGTACGGCGACGATTTGGTGCGCTGGGCGGAGCGTCGGGGTGGCGTCGAGGCGGTACCGCTCGAGACTCGGCTGACCCTGGCGGCCGGCATCGCGGAGGCCTTGGCGGCGGCCCATTCGGTCGGCGTGCTGCACAAGGACGTCAAGCCCAACAACATTCTGATGAACCATGACGGGGACGGGCGCCCGTTTGCGCGCCTGGCGGACTTTGGCATCGGGTGGTTGACGGAAGCGGGAAAGACCCGCTCAGCGATCACCGTCAGCGGACTGACGGAAACCTCTACCGATGAACCCAGGGGCGGCACCGTGCGCTACATGGCGCCGGAGCTCCTTGCCGGCCAGCCGGCCACGGTCCAGGCCGATGTCTACGCCCTCGGCGTCACGCTCTACCAGCTGGTGATCGCGGATTTCGAGCGCGCCTTGGCCCCGGGCTGGCGCCGGGAGATCGACGACGAGCTGCTGGTCGAAGACATCGCCGCTTGCGTGGACGGTAGCCCGGAGCGTCGGCTGCGCGATCCGGCCGCGCTCGCCGAGCGGCTCCGGCGGCTGCCCGAGCGACGCCTCGCGCGGCGCCGGGAAGAACTCGCCCGAGCCGCCGCAGCCCGGGCCGATCGCCGCCGGCAGGTGCTCTCGACCCTCGGGGTCGCCGCCGCGCTCATGACGGTGCTGATAGCGGTCTTCGCTTTCCAGGCCTTCCAGGCCAAGAACCGGGAGCTCGAAGCGCGGAAGAGCGCCGACCAGCGTCGGCACCAGGCGGAGGCGCTGATCGACTTCATGCTCGGCGACCTGCGCGCGGAGCTGCAGCCCCTCGGCAAGCTGGATCTCCTGGATCAGGTCGGCGAGCAGGCGATGGAGTACTTCGCCGCCGTCCCGGAAGAAGAGCTCAGCGATGAGGAGACGGCCAGCTACGCGAAGGCGCTGGATCAAATTGGCCAAGTGCGCTTCGCCTTGGGGGAGATGGAGGAGTCGGCGCGGGCCTTCCGTCGATCGCTCGCCATGACCGAGGCGTTGGCGGCGCGTCGCCCGGCGGACTCGGACGTGCGATTCCAGCTCGGGCAGAGTCATTTTTGGGTCGGCTACGCCCACTGGCACAGCCGCGATCTCGACGCCGCGGTCGAGCACTTCGAGGCCTACCGTGACCTCTCTGAAAAGCTGGTGGAAGGGGATCCGGAGAACCTCACCTGGCAGCGCGAGCTGGCCTACTCCTACAGCAATCTCGGGCAGGCCTTCGAAGAGCAGGGGAGGCTACCCGAAGCGGCCCTCGCCCTCGAGGCCAACGCCCGGATCCTCGAAGGGCTGGCCCTCAAGCAGCCCGCCCGTGCGGCCCTCAAGGATGCGTTGGCGAGCGCCTACGCCAAGCTCGGCAGGCTGGCGGAGAGCCGCGGTGAGCTGAGACAGTCGCGCCAGCGGCACGAGTCGGCGCTGGATATCTTGACGCGGGCCGTCGCCGCCCACCCGGGCCATCTGGAGCTCCAGGTGTCGCGCAACAGCGCGCTTTTTCACCTCGGCGAAATTTTGCACAAAGTCGGCGACAGCGCGGCGTCCCTGCGGTCTTTCCGCGAAGCCCTGGAACTCAGCCGACGCCTGGTGGACCATGAACCCGACAACAGGAGCTGGCGTTTGGCGCTGGCGTTGGATCTCACGCAAACGGCGATGCTGAGCTTGGCGGTGGACGATCTGGACGGCGCCGCGCGTCTGGCGAGGGAAGGAGCGGACCTCGTGGAGTCCCTCCAACGGCACCACCCGCCGAGCGAACAGGTGCGCTCGATCGGCGCCCGCCTGCGCTGGTTAAACGCCAGCCTGGCGCTTCGCCAAGGCCGGGCGGCTGCGGCCGTCCCCGAGCTCAGGGCCGCCGCGCTGGCCTTTCGGGAGCTCGACCGCGGAAGCACCTCCCGGCGCCACGGCTACTGGCGGGTCAAGGCCTTTGAAGCCCTCGGGGCGGCCTATCGACAGGCGGGCGATGGGGCGCGGGCCTCGGAGGCCTGGGGCGAGAGCCTGGGCGCGGCGCGCGAGTTGGCCGCCGCCGAGCCGACGCCGGACCATCTCGCGCTGCTGGCTGGCCTGCTCGTCCAGACCGGCGGCCGCGCTGAAGCGGAGCCGCTGATCGAGCGCCTCGCCGCCATGGGCTATCGTCGCCCGTCCTATACGGCGCTGCTTCCAAGTGATGGGTCCTGAGGTCCAGGCCCCGTGCCCTCTTTCTCGAGCTTGATTTCCGGGTCGCGGCTCACGTAGTAATGCCGCCAGCTTGAATCCGCGAAGATCACTTCAAAGCAGACCCAGCCGATCTGGTCGGACTGCGCCGCCTTATTGTCATTGTTCACCGTGAACTCGAAGGTCCAGGCGCCCGACTGGTTGATCTTGGAGATCCCAGAAACATAGGCGTATCGCTCTCCGCCGACCTCGAAATAGGCGGTTTCGGAGCTGCACTGGGACGCCACCATCTTGGCGACGCGGGTCCGCAGGATTCTCGACTCCCCGTCCGGATTGTTGCCTTCTCCCCAGAAAGAAATTCCCCAGAGATTCCAGCCGTGGGTCTGGCCCGGCGACAGCGTGACGCGGACCGAATCGCCATTCGGTAGCGAGCCGCGTTTCCACCGGCTGCCGTCTTTCCAGAAGGTGACGCCGGCCTGGCTATGGTCGCCGGGCGGCGTGAAATCGACGGTGAGTTCTTCGTGGTAACAGGTCATGACGGGGGCTCCTTCCGGCGCGTGAGTTTCGGCCCGTGAATAGTCGCTGCGTGAATAGACGGCGCTGAGTCATGGGGCGCGGTGAGTGGATAGAGCTTCAGCAAGCGCCGTGCCACGGCCGGTCCTCGGTGCGAGATCCTCGCCCGGGGCCCGTCCCTACGCTCTCTGATGGCCCGTCGAGCGATGGCCTGTGACCGAGGGCCCTCGTCGATGTGAGCCGATCGGTTCACTCAGCGCCAGGGCCGAGCTGGCGTCTGAGTCGGCGAAAGGAGTTGGGATGCAGGCCCAAGCGCCGGGCGGCTTCGGCGGCGTTACCGTCCGCCTCGGCGAGGGCGGTGGCGAGCAGACGTCTCTTCGTGTCGTTGATCGTCGTCTGATAATCGCTCAGCGGCAGCTCGTGGTCGCGCGCGGTGAGCATCTCGTCGGGTAGATCCTCGGGCCGGATCATTTCTCCATCTCCGAGCACCAGCGCTCGCTCGATGGCGTTGGAGATCTCGCGCACGTTGCCGGGCCAGTCGTAGGCCACGAGCGCGCGCAGCGCCGCCGGATCGACGCCGACGTTCGGGCGGTGTAGGCGCACACCGTGGTGGCGCACGAAGTGGCGGGCGAGCAGGGGTACGTCTTCCCGTCGGTCGCGCAGGGGTGGCAGCTCGCAGTGGATGACATTGAGCCGGTAGTAGAGATCCTCGCGGAACTCACCCTCGCGGATCGCCGCCTCAAGGTGGCGGTTCGTCGCGGCGATCACCCGCACGTCGACCTCGATGGGCCGGATCGCGCCCACGCGCTCGAATCGCTTTTCCTGCAGCGCGCGCAGTAGGCGGGCCTGGAGGTTTACGGGAATTTCGCCGACCTCGTCCAGGAAAAGAGTGCCTCGATCGGCGGCTTCGAAGCGGCCGATTTTGCGCGCCACGGCGCCGGTAAAAGCGCCTCGTTCATGGCCGAAAAGCTCGCTTTCGAGCAGCGTCTCCGAGAGTGTGGCGCAATTCACCTCGATGAATGGTCCAGACGCCCTCGGGCTGCTGCGGTGTAGCGCCCGTGCGACCAGTTCCTTCCCGGTCCCCGATTCGCCACGCAGCAGCACCGTCGAGTCGACGCCTGCGACGCGTTCGATAAAGGTCCGCAGTCGGGCCATGGCCGGCCCCTCGCCGACCAGACCGTGGCTGGAACGTACGGGGGCGACGGACGCTCCGCGGTCTTCAGGCCGCCCGACCAGGGTGGTGCCGGTGGCGGCCGCGTGGGCCGTAGCGGCGCTGTCGTGCAAGAAAACGAAAGCCGCCGTGCCGAGCTGGAGGAAGTCGCCGTGGGCTAGGCGGTGATGATCGATCGGCACGCCATTGACGAACGTGCCGTGGGCGCTGTCCGCGTCGCGCAGCTCCCAGTGATCGTCGCGGCTCTGGATCGTGCAGTGGCGTCTTGACACCGAAGCGGCCAAGACCTGGATGTCGTTGCCAGCGTGCCGGCCGACGCTCAGGTTCTGGCCTTCAAGAACGTGCTCCGTGCCCCGTTCCGAACCGTCGATGGCAATCAACCTCGGCCGCAAGGCAAGCTCCTTTCGAGTGAGAATTCTGGCTTCTGCCCCTATTGTGACTCACGTCGCGAGCCGTTCAGGATCCAGTCCCTTCGTCAGTGGATCAATCGCTGATACCCAGCGCGCTCGATGGGGACCGGTCCAGGCTGGCCGAGGCTCGAAGGGGCCAGGATACAACTCTCCACCGCGTTGAGGCGGCGGTGGGCGATAGGCGAGGAGGGTTGGAAGGAGCTGGGGGGCGGCGGGTTGCGGACCGGTGTGTAATGGTAGCCTCGCGCCCCATGCGCTGACCTCGGCACGGAATCCACCGGGAGCCCAAGTTGCTGGTTTCTCACGAAAAGAAGTTCATCTATCTGAAGTGCGGGAAGACGGCGTCGACCTCGACTGAGGCTTTCCTACAGGCGCATTGCGGCGATTCGGAGCTGAGGCTGAACGTCACTCAGGTGTCGACGCGGGGCATTATCAGTCACCCCTTTCGCCCCCTGCCGGGCACGCTCTTCCATGCCCATATGCCGGCCCGGGAGCTCAAGCCGGTGCTGGGCGAACGGGTTTGGTCTGACTATTTCAAGTTCGCGAACGTGCGAAATCCCTTCGACGCCGTCGTTTCGGCCTACTTCGACCAAAAGGCCTACTATCCCGGCAATCCGTCGTTTGAAGAGTGGTGGCGACGTTGGAGCGCATACGACTTCATTTGGAGCGTTATCGAGATTGACGACTGCCTGGCGGTTGACGGAATCGTCCGCTACGAGAATCTGTTCGATGATCTAGACCGGATCTGCCGTCGGCTCGACATCGGATTCGATCGGGCCTCTTTCCCCCGGGAACGGGCCCAGGAACGGCCCGCCGTCGGCGGCCTCAAGATCCCGTACCAGGAGGTGATCCCTTCCGTCGAGATCGCGGAGGAGATCGCCCACGTCTTTGCCCGCACCCTGGGCGAATTCGGCTATCGGTACTAAACCGACCCGCTCTGTGGCTCGCGGGAGAGGCTGGCGTTCTCTAATCAGGGCTCCATTACGTGGGCGGCTCGGGGATCAGTAGCCCACGGACTGGCGGAAAGTATTGGGCACGTCTCGGCAGTATCGGCCGTGCACGACGATGTCACCGTTTTCGAAGGCTTCGCGGGCTTCGGAAGGCTGCAAGGGCGGATGGGCGGCGGCGAAGGCCACCTCGTCGAAGAGGCACGTGCGCAGCTGCGGACCGAAGCGGTTCCAGTACCCGCATTGCGAGCACTCCCAGGCGTCGCAGCCCGTGGCGGGATCGCGGGCCGTCGGATGGGCGGCCAGGAAATCGGCCTCGTTCGGCACGGGCCCGTCGGAGCAGCCGCGGAGGTCGATATTGAGCATCGGCGCCGCCACGTAGGACGCTTCTGGGGCGATCGGCGCGAAGCAGGCCAGCGTGCGGACCCAAGCGAGCGACTCTTCCTGGACAATCGCCGGGTGGCCGTTCAGGTGATCCGGTCCTCCAGGCAGGCAGCCCTCGTTGGAGCCGGTGCAATAGGTGTCGCGGAGGATGCGCGCCTGGACGGGGAAGGCCGGGTCATCGAGCCCGAGCAGTGCGTAGGTCTTCTCGAAACTGCCGATGGAACGGTCGTTTTGGGAGACGGCGACGCGGAGGCGTTCCCGTGGGTAGTCGGTCTCATCGTTTAGGTACCAATCCGCGATGCCCGGTTCTTCACAGGGCTCTTCGCACGTGCCGTCTGGGATATCGAACGGTCCAGACAGCAGGCACGCCTGGGCGATCTGCTCGTCCGACCCGAGGAGCACGTCGAGGGACCCGAGATTGCGCGCCAAGTAGTAGGCGTACCCGCTACCGCCGGAGTGTCCGCCGGTGCGAACGCCCGCCCAGTCGCCCACGCCCCAGTGGTCGGCCGGGCTGGCCGAGAGCTCGGGCGGCAAGCTCACGTCGGCGTCGCCGAGGTATGCGACCAGACGCTGCAAGCGGTGGCGGAGGGAGTTCGCTTCGAGCACGTCGATCGACTCCGAATCGGCCTCGCCCTCGCCGAGCAGGGCCTCTCTGCGCACGTTTTCAGAGCAATTGTCCTCGGCCCGCGTGCCGCAGAAATCGAAGTTCGAGTCGTAATTGGCGTGCGCCGGTTGCAGCGTCAAGAAGCCGGCCTGCACGCCCTCGATCAGAATCCGCAGGCTCTCGTATTGCTCGGAAGCCCCGGCGCCGACGTTCGGATCCGGCGGGTCCAGGAGCCTCCCGGCGCAGCCCGGGACCTGGCCCGGCGTCCAAACGCCCCGACAGCGGCGGCAGTTCTGCGGCCCGGCGCTCGGGGCGGCCAGGGGATCCTCGGCGGTAGCGATCCAGCCGCCGGAATCGTAGGGGCGAACGTAGGTTCCCACGAAGTAGAGAAAGGGCTCGGAGAGGGCGATGTCATCAGCCCAGGCGGGGTTGTGGGGGTCCGCTGGAAAGCCGACCGCATGGGCGCCGAATCCGCAGACGAGATCGTCTAGGTCCGAGACGTCCGCCGACTCGACGGGGTTGCGATCGGCGACGGCGGGGTCCGTACGGCTGGGCCTGAAGGCGCAGAGGAAGCCCGCGGGTTGGTTGCCGTCGCCGACAACCTCCCGGTAGCTTTCGTCAATACCGTGCTCGGCGCACCAGGTCTGGGCGGGCGATTGGGCGCCGACGGGTGCCATGGGAACCGCTAAGAGCAGTCCGACGATCAGGCCGTCGGCGGCTCGAGGCCCGGGCTTCCACAGCCGGGCGCTGTACTTGGGATTAAAGGGGCGACCTAGATTCCGAGTCCGCGAAGACGGCATGGGGGGGCTCCTTGGAGGTAGTTCAACGGTGGGACGACCTCCTGTAACCCGCGGCGGCGCCGAAACCTGCGGCTCCCTCTTTGACAATCCAGGGGGCTGTCTAGGGGCTTCAGAAGCCCCCTTCGTCACGACTCTGGAACAAACTCAAAAAAGCTCGAGCAAACGCTCGACGGGCCGCCCGACCACCGCCCGGCCCTCGAAGACTCCGATCGGCCGCTGGAGCAGCGTCGGATGCTCAGCCATGTGCTTCAGCAGCTCGTCATCCGGCTCGTCGCCGCTCAGGCCGAGCTCGCGGAAGGCCTTGTCGCGTCGACGCAGCAGGTCGGCCGGAGAGCACCCGAGGGCGGCGAAGACCTCCCTGAGCTCCTCCTCGCTCAGCGGATCGCGGCGATACTCGCGGTAGACGTAATCGATCGCCTGGTCTTTGAGCAAGGCGACCGCCTTGCGACAGGTGCTTCACGTGCGGGTGCAGATAAGTTCGAGCACGGGTTCTCCTCTTGGGGGCTGTCGCAGCCTGTTCGGGATGACGGACCCAGTGTAGTCGAAGCGGTTGATCCTGGGACACCGCCTTTCTGGGGAGGCGCTCGCTCTCACTGATAAGCCGGGCGTCGATGCGCAGAGTCGGCGCAATAGGGAGGCTCGAGCCAGAAGATCGACGAGCGCCGCGGGTCGGGAGAGCGAGCGGCCGGCGGATGGTTTGCGCTGGCTTTCTATATGCTAATGTGGCATGGAAATTACGGAGGGCCCCCAGTGACGCTTGCTTCCCCCGCGACAGACCGCAAACCTCATGTGCTTCCATACCTTCTCTTGGGCGCCGTGCTTCTCGTCTTGCCTTCGGCCGTCTCGTCACAGACACCGATCTGCGACCTCGCCGCGAGTCTCGATCCGCCGTCTGAGCTCGCCGCGACGCCACGGGACAACTTCAACGCCGAGTATTTGGCCCTGGCCGGCAGTGACGGCCTGGTCTCTGACAACGTGCTCTACGACTTCATCCTGCGCGACTTTGCGGCCATCGAGGCGGTGGCGCCGGGCATCACGGAATGGCCTCTGGTCGATGAAGAGTCGACCGACAGCTTCTTTCTGAAATTCGAAACGGTGGCCGATCGCGATCGAGCTCGCAACGGGGAGATCGCCGAATTCAACTGCCTCAACGCGCTGCTTGACCTGGAGGAAGCGAGCTATTTTGACAGTGTGCTGCCGAGCTGGGTCTTCCTCGAGTTCGACG
>JBCDKB010000018.1:0-36898 GCA_038747035.1 Acidobacteriota bacterium
CGCTCGCGCTCGGAATCGGCGCGAACGGGGCGATTTTCTCCCTCATCGAGCAGATGCTCTTGCGGCCGCTACCGGTGACAGAGCCCGGTCAGCTGGTGAATCTACACAGCCCGGGCCCCAAACCGGGTTCGCAATCCACGACGGGCATGGGCAATGAAGACCAGATCTTCAGCTATCTCATGTATCGCGATTTGGAAGCCGCTGTGGCCTCCGGTGGCCCGGCCGAAGTGGCTTTCACGGGGTTGGCGGCCCACCGCGTGCTGAGCGCCAATCTCGCCTTCGAAGGGCGGACGGTGAGCGCCTCCGGCCTCTTGGTCTCCGGGAGCTATTTCTCAGTGCTAGGGCTGCAGCCCGCCGCCGGGCGGCTGATCGCCCCGGGCGACGACCGCGATATCGGGGCCCATGCCGTCGCGGTCCTGTCCCACGCCTACTGGCAGAGCGGCTTTGGGGAAGATCCGTCCGTGGTTGGCAAGACGCTGATCGTCAACGGCCATCCGATGACGATCATCGGCGTCGCGCCGAAAGGTTTCGTGGGGACCAGCCTTGGCTTCCAGGCGCGCATTTTTGTGCCGCTCTCCATGCGCGGCGTCTTGAGCCCGGGTTTCGACGGCTTTGAGAGCCGGCGGACCTACTGGGCCTACGCTTTCGGTCGCCTTAAGCCGGGGGTCTCCGTCGAGGCCGCCCGGGCAGCACTGAATCCGACCTATCGGCGCCTGATTCTCGACGTGGAAGCCCCTGAACAGTCCGGGATGAGCGACAAGACGCTGGAGGTTTTCAAGAGCAAAGAGCTACTGCTTTCCTCAGGAAGTCGCGGCCAGAGCTTGATCCACAGCGAGATTCGAACGCCGCTGGGCATCATGCTCGGCGCCACCGGGCTTGTGCTCTTGATCGCCGCCGCCAACCTGGCGAATCTCTTTTTGGTCCGCGCCAGCGACCGGGCGGGGGAAATCGCAATTCGCATGTCGATCGGCGCCCGGCGCCTGCAGGTTGTCGCCCAGATGTTGGCGGAGAGCTTCGTCTTGGCGACGGCGGGGGCTGTGCTCGGCGTGGGGGTGTCTTACGCCACCATCCGAGGTATCTCCGAGCTCTTGCCCCGGGAGCGGGTTATTTTCAGTACCGAAGCGGGGCCGACTTTCTGGGTTTTCATGCTTTTCCTCGTCGTGCTGACGGGCTTGGTCGGCCTCTTTCCGGCCCTCCACTCCACCCGCCGTGAATTTTCCACGGTGCTGCGGAGCCAGTCCGGTCGAAGCTCGGACAGCCGCGGCGCGGCGCGCTTTCGGTCATCGATGGTGACGCTACAGATCGCCATGTCCGTCGCCTTGCTGGCGGCGGCGGGACTCTTCACCAAGAGCCTGGCGAATATCAGCCAGGTCGACCTCGGGCTCGAAATCGACGAGCTGATCACGTTCTCCATCTCTCCGGAGCTCAATGGGTATGAGCACTCTGAGTCCGCCGTGCTCTTCGAACGGGTGCGGGAAGAGGTCGGAGCTCTTCCGGGCGTGGTTGGGGTGTCGGCGTCGCTCGTGCCGCTGGTCAACAGCAGCAATTGGGGCACGAGCTTGAGCGTCCAGGGCTTTCCGGCGGACCCCGATACGGACGTCCATTCGAACTTCTCTGAGATCGGCCCAGGCTTTTTCAAGACAGTCGGCATGGAGCTGCTCGCCGGACGTGAATTCACCCTCTCCGACGAACAGGGATCGGAGAAGGTGGCGATCGTAAACGAATCTTTCGTCGAGAAATTTAATCTCGGCGGTGATGTGCTCGGCACGATGATCGCCCAGGGCACCGGCTCCGGGGTGGAGCTCGACACTCGAGTGGTGGGCTTGGTTCGGGATGCGGCGTATAGCGAGGTCAAGGGCCAGGTTCCGCCGATCTTCTATATCCCGCATCGTCAGACGGAGCGGGGAGGGCTGAACTTCTACGTGCGCTCGACGCTGCCGGCCGAAACGCTTCTTCCCGCGGTGCGAGGCGTGGTGAATCGGTTGGATCCCAACCTCCCCCTTGAAGGCCGCACCATGGAAATGCAGGTGGAAGAAAATGTCTTCCTCGACCACGTGCTCGGCAGCATGTCGACTGCATTTGCGGTCTTGGCAACCCTCCTTGCCGCCATTGGACTCTACGGCGTCCTCGCTTACTCCGTCTCCCAGCGGAGTAAGGAGATCGGCCTGCGGATGGCCCTCGGTGCCGACAGCCATCGGGTTCGGACGATGGTGCTACGCCAAGTGAGCTGGATGACGCTTTTCGGTGTAATCCTCGGACTGTGCGGCGCCGTCGGTATCGGAAGAGTCGCTGGCGCCTTGCTCTTCGAGCTGGACGGCCATGACCCCGCGGTGCTGACCGGAGCGACGGCGATCATTGCGGCGATCTCTTTGCTGGCGGGCTTCATCCCGGCCCAGAAGGCCGCGCGTACGGATCCGATCCACGCGCTGAGGGACGACTGACTGCCCCGCCGGGCCCCGCGGGATCATCGAAATTTGAACCCCCGTAGCCCGTCGGCCACCCTGTTCTCTCGGCGGCTTTCCCTCGGGCGGCTAGGGGGTTTACGGATCGACGGTGACGTCTCGGCCGACGGCGAGAAACTGGCGGGAACCGTCATCGCGAACAATCGGAGACACGGTGGTCGAGAGTGTCCGCCGACCGCGGTGTGGGTGCCGGGAGTCATACTCTTGGCGCCAGGCCGCGCCTTGCCCCAAGATACGGCGAGCCCACGACCAGTCCCGCCGTCGCGGCGCTCCGGGAAGGCTCCAAATCTGCGAGCCGAGCACTTCCTCCGGCGCTCGACCGCACCAACTAAGGTACGAGCGGTTGGCATAGTGAACGCGACCGTCGTCTGAGAAGAGCACGGCAAAATCGACCAGCTGGGCGATCCCTTGCTCCAGCGCGCGTAGGCGCTGGGTCGCCTCCCGCTCGTCGGTGACGTCCCTTTGGACCGCCACGTAGTGGGTGACGGTCCGGTCGGCGTCGGTCAGGGGCTCGATATACCAGCGCATAACGAACGGTTTGCCGTCCTTGCGATAGTTGATCGTCTCACCCTCGAAGGATTCGCCGGCCTCCAGCTGGCGGCGCAAGCGGCTAAGCACGGCCGGGTCCGAGTCGGGACCTTGGAGGAGGCGGGGCGAGCGTCCCAGAATTTCTTCCTGACGATAGCCGGTGAGTCGATAGAAGGCCGGGTTGGCGTAGACCACCCGGGGACCGGGCTCGTCGAGCTCCGTGTCGGTGATGACGACCCCTTCGCGCATCCTCTCGAAGATTGATGGCAGCAAGCGGTCCAGCCCGCTCGTCGGCTTCGTCACGTAGTCTCGACCCCCATTTTGGGAGCCGCCTGGCTGAGAAGTCGGTCGAGAAGACTCCTCGGATCCCCCAGGTCGACCTCGATCCCGGTGAGCTCCTGGAGCCCGCCGGCGCGAGAGAGATTGGATCCGCGGACGGAACGGACGGCCTCGCTGATGCCGAGGGCGAAGGCCTGCTGGACGCCGTCGCCGTCGGTGGCCACGGTCTCAATGAGGTGGACGGAACCCGGACCAAACAGCGATTTCAGCTCGTCGACGTCGAGGGTATCGTCGGCGTCGCGCTTGTTGAGCTGAGCGAGGACGGGGATCGGGCGCATCCGCGCCCGCAGCAGGGTTTGGAGCTCTTCGAAGTGCTCCCGGGACTTCGCCGCGTGCTCCCGGCGGGTATCGACCACGAAAATCACGGCGTCGGCGGCTTCAAGAATCGTGGCTCGCCGGGCCGCCAGCTCGTCCTGGCCCGGAACGGCGATGACCCGGCAGCGGATTGGCAAATCCCGGACCCGACCGCCGACGAAATCCATCCAGTCGAAGTAGACCGTGCGACCGTTGCGCTCCTCAGGGGTTTCCACCTCCAGGCCGTAGCGGCGAGCCAGCGCGTGTAGTGTGGTGGTCTTGCCGGATTTAGGAGCTCCGTCGTAGACGATGTGGAGCTTGAGTTGGCCCGTCGTCGGATCGATAAGTGCCATATTTACGGGTGCCGCAGGAACAGTTTAGGCGTGTTCGAGGAGCTCCCGCAGCTTCTCGGGGTCAGGGAGCTGCATCTCTTGGGTGTCGAATAGAGCATGGCTGTAGAGACATTCGGAATTTCGTAGCGCTCGGATGGCGGCGCTCACGAGTAAGACGAACGCTTCCCTGACACCCCACCCCTTCGGCGCCACGGATTCGACGCATTCAAGCTCAGCACCGAGTCGGGCGCGGAGTTCTTCAGCCGGCAGCGCGTCCGGAGCGTCGCGCTTGTTGAGCTGCAGAAGCACCGGAATATCGCGTCGGCGTCGCTGCAGATCCTCGCATAAGCGCTCGAAGCGCCGTTTGGACTCCGCGACTCGCGACTCCGTCGAGTCGACAACAAAGAGCACAGCGTCGGCGGAGTCGAGGATCAAGCGGCGCCGAGAGGACCACTCTTCCTGTCCCGGCACCGTCAGGACGCGACTTTGGATCGGGCGGCCTTGGCAAAGGCCGCCCACGTAGTCCATCCAGTCGAAATAAACGGTCCGCCCCCGATCTTCCCCCGGTGTGACCACCGGGCATTCAAGAATCCGTCCGAGGGAGACGACGGACGAGGTCTTACCCGACTGCGGGGCCCCGTCGTAAACGACCTGGAGGTTCAGGTTGCCTGTTTCTGGATCGATTTGAGCCATCGGCGACGGCGCCGCCCCTAGATCGACAGATTCTTGAGGAGCTCCGTGAGCTTGTGGCGGGCGAGGGCGAGGTTGCCGCCTTGGCGAGATAGGCAGATGTAGACGAAGAGCGACGAGCCCGGCTGGGGAAACATCAGGTGATATTCCTTGCCGAGGGTGATGAGGATGTCTTGGATGCTGTCATCGAGGGCCAAAGAGCGCATCACCTTTTGCTTGGAACGGATGACTTCCGAATTGCCGGCGGCGGCGACCTCGAGATCGAAACCTTGACGTCCGCCGACCGTGCCGAGGCACATACCGCTATCGTAGTCCGCCAAGGCGACGCCAATGGCGCCGTCAATTTCCATGGATTGGTCAAGAATCGATTGAATGTTGCCCATCTTTTTCTCCTCAGAAAGTAGGCCAGATCAAAACTGGATCAGTGTAACGCTGCGGACGCTGGTGAGGTCAGGCTCCGTCTACTGGGCACCGGTTCCTGCATCACGATTAAATGACTCCGAGATTTCTTTCGGGCTTACGATTAGAAAACAAATATTCCTTCAGCGCCTCGAGTCAGGCAAGAAGGTAAGAGTTTATCCGCCCCGGGCGACCGTCGATGGATCCGGAGGTCCGTAGCGGCGGGGGCATGGGGCGCCGGGCCGGACGGCCAGCTCGCCTGGCGCTCGGGGCACTTCACTGCGCCATGGCGCTCAGCATCTCCGCCACGGCCTTTTTCATCCCGACCAGGGCGGCCCGACTCACCAGGAAGTGCCCGATATTGAGCTCCTCAATGGGATCGATGGCGGCCACCGGGCCGACGTTGTCGGTGGTCAATCCATGGCCTGCGAAGACGCGGAATCCGAGCTCCCGGCCGCGCAGGGAGACCCGCCGGATTTTGTCGAGCTCATGGGCCACAAGCGTGGTGTCAGGGGCCAAGGTTGCTTTGGTATACGCGTCCGTATTGATCTCGAATCCCGGAACCAGATTCCGGTTGAGGGTGGCCATCGCCTCGAGCTGCTCGAGGTCAGGGTCGAGGAAGATGGAGACCCGGATGCCGGCGTCGGCGAGTCGCTCGGCGGCGTTGCGGACCGTGGAGAGGCCGCGGACCATATCGAGTCCACCCTCCGTGGTCACCTCTTCGGGACGTTCCGGCACGAGGGTCACTTGGTCCGGGAGCAGCTCGAGGGCCAGCCCGAGGCGGTCGTCTTCCGTGGCGATCTCGAGGTTCAGCGTGCCGCGCACGACAGGACGCAGGCGGCGGACGTCGTGGTCTTGGATATGGCGTCGATCCCCCCGCAGGTGCACGGTGATGCCGCCGGCGCCCGCGTCCTCCGCGAGGCGGGCGGCTTCCACAGGGTCGGGATACGGCGCGCCGCGGGCTTCCCGGAGGGTGGCGATGTGGTCGACGTTGACGGATAGCAGGACGGAGCGGTTCATGGGTGGATCTCCTCCTCCAAGACGCGGGCGAGGTCCTGGGACAAGCTTTCGATGGTGCCCTTGTCCGGACCTTCGATCATGATCCGGACAAGGGGCTCGGTGCCGCTATAGCGGAGCACCAGCCGACCGCTCTCGCCGAGGGCCCCTTCGACGCGACGGACGGCCTCCTGGACCCGCGGAAGCCCGTCGAGCGGCGGCTTGGACGGCACCCGGAGGTTGTGGAGCAGTTGGGGAAACCGTTGGAAACCTTCGAGTCGTCGGGTCAGCGTCAGCCCGTTGGCTCGGGCGCGGTGGACCATGCGGGCGACGTGCAGGGCGGTGAGAAGGCCGTCGCCGGTGGTCGCCAGATCCAGATGCACGATGTGGCCGCTCTGTTCGCCGCCGAGTGCGGCCCCGCGCTCTTTGAGCGTACGGACGACCTCCCGATCCCCGACGTCGCAGCGGTAGAGGGGGATGCCGCGGTCCTTGAGCGCCACTTCGAGTCCGAGGTTGCTCATCGACGTGGCGACGATGCCGTCGCCGAGGGCGCCCTTCGCCTGGAGCTCGGTGGCCCACAGATAGAGAATCGCGTCGCCGTCGCGGATGTCGCCGCGATCATCGATAACGATGGCCCGGTCGGCGTCGCCGTCAAAAGCCACGCCGAGGTCGAGGCCATCCCGCGCCACCAGCGCGGCGAGGTGGGACGGCGCCGTCGAGCCGCAGTCGCGGTTGATGTTCTCACCGTCCGGGGCGTCGTGGAGCACCGTGACCTCGGCGCCTAAGGATTCGAAGAGTGAGCGCGCGAAGGGGCTGGCGGCGCCGTGGCCGGTATCGAGGCCGATCTTGAGGCCGTCCAGGCGGTCGCCGGCCAGGCTCGCGACGAGCGAAGCCAAGTAGGCGTCGACCCGCGTCCGGTCCACCTCGAGCACCGCTTCGCCGCCCGCGGGCTTGACCGAACCCATCAGCGCCTCGAGGGCAGCTTCTTCGGCCGGAGTCCACTTGAAGCCTTCCGAGTCGATGAGCTTGACGCCGTTATCCGGATAGGGATTGTGGCTCGCCGACACCGCGATACCGCACACCGCGTCGACCGTCGCGGTCGCCCCGGCGATCGCCGGCGTCGGCACGGTCCCGAGGAAGATCGGTTCCAAGCCCTTGGCCGCCAGCTCCGCCGCCAGCCAGCGGCAGATCTGCGGCGTCGACGCGCGCGTATCGCCGCCGAGCACCACGCGCCCGCTGTCGAGGGTGCTGGCCAGGGCAGCGCCGAGCTGGCGCAGCGTCGATTCATCCATGGGGGGCGTGCCGAATTGTCCGCGTACGCCGTCGGTACCGAAGAGTCGGGGAGCAGTCATCGAAATTCTCAATCTGGAGGGACAAGCCGCGAGCGGCGGGTGTGGGACCGGGGAAAGTGGGGAGGGTCTAGGAAGAAGGCGCACTAAATAGGTGCGCAGCGGGAGGCAGATCGGCGCCCTAGGGCGGATCCGGAAAAGAAATCGTCAGCTCGGGTTCTTCCATCGGTACCGTGACGGTGGCGAGCGTCGGCTGAACGACCTGGACGAGGGGGTCCGCCGACGTGATCGGTACGACCTCTTCCCACGTGCGGGCGTGCCCGTCGAGGCTGACCGTGGCGACAACGTCCGCCAAGCGCTCAACCCGGGAGGCCGGCCCACTCACCAGGGCGCGCGCCGGCTTCACCGAAGGCGCGAGCTGGACCGAGCCGGCGGCGGGCTCGCCGGTGAGCACGACCCGCAGCGGCAGCAGCTTCTCGAGGCGGTTTTCGACCTGGATGCTGAAACGGTTGGGTTCGATCGAGACGACTTCGAAGTCCCCGGGCACCGAGAACCGGACGTCGTCCTCATCGAGCACGATGTCCCGGGTCCCCGAGCGTCCGGTGGGAATGTCGGCGACGACGCCGAGGGTGAGGGCCGAAAGGCTCGCGAGGTCGTTCGAAGGACCGCGCACCACGACCCGGACCTTCTCCGTCAATCCGTAGGACACGAGGTTGTCGCCCGGGGAGGCGTAGGTGACCTGGGCGTCAATGACCAGGTCCGAGACCTGGGCCCGCTCATGGACCGCGAATTTGATGACGATGGAGATCGTCAAGGCGAGCAGCAGCAGCGGGAAATTCAGCGAGCGAATCACGACTCCGCCTCCCGGCCCGCGCCGGCCTCGGTGGCTTTTTGGTCGCGAAGAGTGTCGTCGGAAACCAGGTACTTGAAGAGCAAGGTCTTGAGGCTGCTCGAGGAGAGGTGCCGGTGCATCGTGCCGTCCACGGCGAGGGAGATGGAGCCGGTCTCCTCCGACACGATCAGCGCCACGGCGTCGGTCTCCTCGGTCAGGCCGATGGCGGCGCGGTGCCGCGTCCCGAGCTCGGTCGAAAGTTCCGGATTGCGGGTGAGGGGCAGGAAGCAGGTGGCGGCGGCGATGCGGTTGCCTTGAATCACGACGGCGCCGTCGTGGGTCGGTGTCTCAGGATGGAAGACGGAGATCAGGAGGTCGAGGGAGACCACGGCGTCCATTTGGATGCCGTTCTCGATGTAGTTGCGTAGACCCTCCCGCCGCTCAAAGGCGATCAGCGCTCCCACCTTCCGGTCGGCGAGGGTCGCCGCGGCGACCGCCACGTCGTTGTAGAGCTCCCGCATATCCTGGCCTTCGCGTCCGAAGCGCCACGCCGGCGTCCTGCCGAACGACGCCAGAGCTCGCCGGATCTCGTGCTGGAAGAGCACCAGGATCGCCAGCGGCAGAATGTCGAGGAATTTTTCAAGGGTGGTTTCCAGGGCCGGTAAGCGGAAGGTCCGGGCCCCGAGGTACGCCACCACGACGATCACCAAGCCGAGCACGACCTGCGCCGCCCGCGTGCCGCGGATGAGCAGCAGCAGGTTGTAAAGCACGACCGTCACCAGCAGGACGTCGAGCAGGTCCGGCCAGGTGGCGAAAGGCTCTAGAAATCGGGAAAAGGCGTCGTCGGTGAAGGCCATGGCGGTCGCGGGGGGGTGCTAGCGGCGCGTGGGAAAGTCAGACGCATTCGTGAGCGAGCAATTTCTCGCGGGATTGAGGCGGAGAATCGCGGGGATACGGGTTGTATCTCGAAATTCTTCAACCAAAAGCCAGCTCGCAGCGCGGCTGGATTGTCGCCACGGTCTGCTACGCGCGGGTCGAATCTATCGCATTCAAGACCTCGAGAAATTGACGACTCGGGGCCACGTCATGGACGCGAACGATCTGGGCGCCGTCCAGTGCGGCGAAGGCCAAAGCCGCGAGGCTACCGCCGAGGCGCTGATCCGGCGGCGCGTTGCGGACGGCGGCGATGAAGCTTTTGCGCGAGGCCCCCAGGAGCAGCGGCTGGCCGAGCTCGCCCAGCCGGCGGAGGCCGCCGATGAGGGCGAGGTTGTGCTCGAGGTTCTTGCCGAAGCCGATGCCCGGGTCAAGGATCACCGAGTCCCGCGGGACTCCGCCGGCGACGGCTCGTTCGAGGGCTTCGGCCAGCTCGGCCTTGACCTCGCCGACGGCGTCTTCAAAGTGAATCTCGCGCTGCATGGAGGCGAGCTCTCCCCGGCTGTGCATGGCGATGACCGGGGCGGCGGTGGCGGCGGCGGCGGCCACTAGGGACGGGTCGCGGAGGCCGCCGACGTCGTTGACGAGGTCGGCCCCCAGGTCGAGCGCGGCGCGGGCGACGGCGCCCTTTCGCGTATCCACCGAGAGCGGCAGGTGCGGAAGCTCGGCGCGCAACGTCCGGAGAACCGGTTCGAGGCGGCGAATCTCTTCATCCGTCGCCACGTCCGCCATCCCCGAACCGTAGACGCCCCCGCCCGGGCGGGTGGATTCGGCGCCGAGGTCGAGGATCTCAGCGCCATCCGCCGCCATCTCCAAACCCCGGCGAATGGCGGCGCCGGCGTCGAAGTAGAGCCCGCCGTCGCTAAACGAGTCCGGGGTCACGTTGAGGACCCCCATCACCTTCGGCCGGCCTTCGGAGGGCAGTTCGAGGCGGGTATTGGCGGCGGGGAGAGCGTAGGACCAGACCTTCATGGACGGGCTCCAAGGATTCCCGGGACCTTTGGGCTTCGGTCGAGTTCGGCCGGCGGGGCGGGCGGTGCGGTGAGCGGCTTTGGCATCAGGGTGCGGGGGCGTACGGGGCCAGGGGCGTTGGTTCAGAGAAGTCTGCATAAAAGCGAATCCCCCTCTTCCGGCGGAAAGAGAGGGATTCGCGGGAATGTCCGCGGAGGCGAGGACGGTCAAGTGGGGGCGGGGGAGAGCTCTCCACTCATGCCGCCGCGCTCTTCCTCGGGCTCCTCGTCCTGGGTGGGCTCGGGCCGTGGCGTCGGCTTGTTGCGCTGGTTCTTCACGTCTTCGCGGCGACGCTTGACGCTCTCCGGCGCGAGATCCTGGCCCGTCAGCTCGAGGATCGTGTCGTAGATTTCCCAGCCCTCGAGCGACTCGCGTTCGAGCAGGTCCATCGACACCTTGTCGAGCACCGCCCGGTACTCCGTCAGGATGCGTCGAGCGTGGCCGAGGCCGTCGCCGACGAGGCGGCCGATCTCCTCATCGATCTGAATCGCGGTGGCCTCGGAGTAATTCGGGCGCTGCGCGTAGTCGCGGCCGAGGAAGACCGGCTCTTCCTTCTGGCCGAGCGCCAGAGGGCCGAGCTTGGACATGCCCCAGTCGCAGATCATCTGGCGAGACAGCTGGGTGGCGCGCTCGATGTCGTTACCGGCGCCGGTGGTGATGTCGCCGTCTTGGGTGAGCTCCTCGGCGACCCGGCCGCCCATCAACACCGCGATCTGGCTTTCGACGAAGGTCTGCTTGTAGGTGTGCTTGTCCTCGGTCGGCAGCTGCATGGTCAGGCCGAGGGCGCGGCCGCGGGGGATGATCGTCACCTTATGTAGCGGGTCGGTGCCGGGCATGAAGGCCGCGACGAGGGCGTGTCCGGCTTCGTGGTACGCGGTCGTCTTCTTCTCTTCGTCGGTGAGCATCAGGGTCTTGCGCTCGACGCCCATGACGACCTTGTCCTTGGCTTATTCGAAGTCCTCCATCTCGACCCGCTTCTTGTCACGGCGCGCCGCGATCAGGGCCGCCTCATTCACCATATTGGCGAGGTCGGCGCCGGCGAAGCCCGGCGTGCCGCGGGCGATGACTTCGAGATCAACATCGTCGCCCATCGGGAAGGTCTTCGTGTGCACCCGCAGGATGCCCAGGCGGCCGTTGATGTCGGGCCGATCGACGACGATGCGGCGATCGAAGCGGCCCGGGCGCAACAGGGCCGGGTCGAGCACGTCGGGGCGGTTGGTGGCGGCGATGAGGATCACGCCCTCATTCGTCTCGAAGCCGTCCATTTCGACGAGGTGCTGGTTGAGGGTCTGCTCGCGTACGTGGTGGCCGCCGCCGAGGCCGGCGCCGCGGTGGCGGCCGACGGCGTCGATTTCGTCGATGAAGATGATGCAGGGAGCGTTCTTCTTACCCTGCTCGAAGAGGTCGCGGACGCGGCTCGCACCGACGCCGACGAACATCTCGACGAAGTCGGAGCCAGAGATGGAGAAGAAGGGGACGTTAGCCTCGCCGGCGATGGCGCGAGCCAGGAGAGTCTTGCCCGTACCCGGGGAGCCCATGAGCAGGACGCCCGTGGGGATCTTGGCGCCGAGTTTTTGGAATTTCTGCGGTTCCTTGAGGAATTCCACGACCTCGGCGAGCTCGGACTTCGCCTCCTCGACGCCGGCGACGTCCTCGAAGGTGACCTTCTTACCGCCGGTGTTCAGCAGCTTCGCCTTCGACTTGCCAAAGGAGAGCGCCTTGTTGCCGCCGGACTGGAATTGGCGCATGAAGAAGATCCATAGGCCGACGATCAGCAGCACGGGGCCCCACGTGATGAAGATCGTGAAGAGGGGACTGTTTTTCGCCTCTTCCGCCGTGATTTTCACGCCATCCGCACGCATGGTGGCGAAGAGGTCCGGGTCGACGAGCTCGGGCGGCGGAATGATGGTGCGGAAGTCCGGCTTGTCGGCGGGCGTTTGGCTGCCCTTGAACTTGCCGACGACCTCCCGGTCTCCCTTGAGCGTAATCTCGCGGATCTCGTGATTTTCAGCGGCGGTCAGTAATTCCGTGTAGTCCATCTCCTGGCGATCGCCGACCCCGCCCTGGATCGCATGCCAGAGCAGCACGACGACGCCGAAGATGACTATCCAAAATAGAAGTGAACGAAAAGTAGAGTTCAAGGTGTGCTACCTCTTATCGTCTGTCAGGTCGCCGGCCGGTTGGGGGAGCAACTCGACGAGCCAGGCCGGCTCGTCGTCTCGAGGGCGAAAACGCTCGTCGATACCGACGGTGGGAACCCATGCGATCGATCCGTCGATAACCACCAGGGGAAGACGGTCACGCTGATCGCGGGGGATTCGTCGGTCGATGAGCACCTCTTTGAGGCGTCTTTCGCGGCGACGCCCGGCGGGATGGAATCGATCGCCTGGGCGACGATTACGGATCTCGACGTGGCGGTATGCGCTCGAAGGTGGACGGAGGAAAACCGTTGAGGCTGGGTCGGCGACTTCCGGCCGCTCTGGGTGAGCACCGGTAATGCGTAGGGAGGCCCCGATCTCCGCGACAGACACGGAGCCGGGTACCTGCACAGTATACGTGAATTCGGCCAAGGGTTTACGCGGCGGCAGGAGCCGTAGACGTCGCCCGTCGGCCTGCCAGCGCCATCCACCGCCCGCGTCGCACCCCACTCGGTCGGTGGAGCACAGCTGGCGCCGCAGCTCGCGTCTCGCCGTGGCGGGACTCGGCAGTGGCTTTTCCGCGGTGAGTTCGAGGGTGGAAAGGGCATGGGGGAAAAGTTCGTAGGGTAGGGTGCCAAGGACTCGCCGGTCGAGCTGAGAGCCGCCGTTCGCGAGGCCCTCTATCCGGAGCGTCCGGGTCAGGGTCGCATCGAGGCGTCGAAAGGCGCCCTCGGCGCTGGTCGCGAGACGTCCGAGGTCATGGACCAGAGTCGTCTCCCTGCTGTTCCATTCGGGCAGGATCCGGTGACGGATGAGATTACGGGGCCGCGCCGTATCGCGATTGGTCGGATCGTCGCTGGCGTCGAGGCGGAGCTCCTCGAGTGCGGCTTCCAGCTGACGCCTTCGGAGTCCGAGGAGGGGGCGGATGACGGAGCCGTGGCGCCGGCGAATGCCGGCGAGGCCACGCAATCCGGTGCCATAGGCGAGTCGAAGGAGCACGGTCTCCGCCTGGTCGTCGGCGTGGTGCCCCGTGGCAATCCGATCGCAGCCGAGTCGCCGGGCCTCGGAACGGAGAGTGGCGTAGCGTCGGCGTCGGGCCCAGTCCTCGAGGCTGAGGTTTCGGGGACGGGCGGCGGCGTCCAGGCGTTCAGTCGAGAGGGGGAGCCCGAGTCGCCGGGCGAGAGCCGCCGCCGCGAGGGCGCGGTCCGCCGAGCCGCCATCGAGGCCGTGGTCGACGTGGACGAGGTGGACCTTGAGGGAGCGGCGCTCCTGGAGAGACGCGAAGGCCCAGGCTAGGGCCGTGGAGTCGGGGCCGCCGGAGAATGCGAGCAGCCACGATGAACCGTCACCGTCGATGCAGTTTTCGACGGCCCGCCGCACTTCATCCGCGGCGGACGTCATCCGGTGGTGCCCATCTCACCGAGGGCGCCGAACGGCGTCGGCGGGCCCGACAGCGCTTGCGGGCCAATCGGCGTCCGTGGGGGCAGGGCTGGAATGGACTGCGGGCCGGGGGGGCGGCGTCTGCCCGAAGGACCGAAGGGGTCCGAGGGGCCGCCCTGGGGGCCTGGAGGGGTGCCGTAAAGGATGGTAGCGGTGAAGGGACTTGAACCCATGACCTAGCGATTATGAGTCGCTCGCTCTAACCAGCTGAGCTACACCGCCACAAGCTTGAATCGGCTAAGGGGGGCCGGCGACAAAGCGCGACCGGCAGCGGACATTATCCGAATGCTGTGGCCGTGTCAAAGATTGGCGCGGCGGCTCCGAGGGGGGCGTGGAGGGGAGCGCCAAAGTGACTGGGAGGCTCGGTGGCCTCCGGTGTCAGCGGAGAACTTCTTGGCAGCTGCGGAATTGGCCGAAGAACTGGCGCATGGCGTCGGCCAGCGAAAGCTCGTTCAGGCGGTAGATGACGTTCTGGCCGCGGCGCTGATCGATCACCAGGTCGGCTTCTTTGAGCACGGAGAGGTGGCGAGAAATCGTCGGCTGCGAGAGGTCGAATTTGGCGACGATCTCGCCCACGGTGTATTGCTGATCTTCCAGCAGTTGCAGAATCTCCTGCCGGGTGCCGTCGGCGAGTGCTTTGAAGACTTTAGTCATACGGCGGTTGCGGATCGGCCCTTCCATGGTTGTCTCCTCGGGTGCTCGTGATTGTCCGGTGTGGGCGGCTTTGAAATGTGGTGATTGCAGCGCCCTGGGTGAAGTGACCGGCGAATTACGATCGAAATCGTACACGCCGGTATCGATGTTGGAATCTTAGGCTTCAAATATTGGCGAATACTTGACACTGTTCGCAAGCTTAGCTGTAGCGATGTTCATTTGGTGATCAGTATTGTGCAAATTTCTCAATATCCAAAAGTTAGGAATAGCTGCCGTTGGCCTGTAGAACCCAGTGTTTATGGGGTTTTAGAAGGTTTCTGCGTCGAACCGTCCGGATGAGCTCAGGCCGCTCCATTTTTTCGCTCACAAAATCAACAAGTGCCGCAGCCAGGTGCCCGTAAGGCGCGTGTAGCGTCGATCCGGGGGTGCTTCATGCACACAAAACGCGAAAAAGCCCCGCCGTGAAGCGGGGCTTTAGTCACCGATAGTGCGTTGGGGCTCGTCCTTAGGCGGCGCTGAAGCGCGCCGACACGCGATCCCAGTTGACCGTGTTCCACCACGCGGCGAGGTAGTCCGGACGCCGGTTCTGGTAGTTCAAGTAGTACGCGTGCTCCCAGACATCGACGCCGAGAATCGGGGTCTTGCCTTCAAAGAGTGGGGAGTCCTGATTCGGCGTCGACTGCACGGCGAGCGAATCACCGTCGACGACCAGCCAGGCCCAGCCAGAACCGAAACGGGTGGCGCCGGCCTGGTTAAGCTGGGTCTTGAGGCCATCGAGGTCGCCGAAATCGCGATGGATCGCGTCGGCGAGGTCGCCGCCGAGGTCGGCGCCGCCCGGGCCCATGATGTCCCAGAAGAGCGTGTGGTTGGCGTGGCCGCCGCCGTTGTTGCGCACGGCGCCGCGGATCGACTCGGGGACGGCGTCGAGGTCGCCGAGGATCTCTTCGATCGACTTGCCGGCGAGGTCGTCGTGGCCCTCGAGGGCGCCGTTCAGTTTGGCGACATAACCCGCGTGGTGCTTGCCATGGTGAATCTCCATGGTCCGGGCGTCGATATGGGGCTCAAGGGCGTCGGCGGGGTAAGCAAGATCTGGGACGCTGAACATACGTCTGCTCCTCTGCATAAGGCCGAAGGGGTATTTCGGGACTGGAAGTAGGGTGTGGGGGCGAGCCGAGCGGTGTACTCTTGGGGTCGAGAGCCCCAGAGCCGGATGCTCCCAGAGCTTGAGTGCTCCCAGGGGCTGCCCTGTCATCGAGTTTCTCACACATGATTCGTAGAATTGCGCCGTCGGATCCAGTCCCGGGCCCGAAAAATCTGGCGAATCCGGCGGCTAGGCGAAATTCCTCGAAATTTGCCGTTGACTTCCGAAGGCGGGTCTGAATATCATCTGCCCCCCGGTCGCCGGGGGGTTAGCTCAGCTGGTTAGAGCACCTGCTTTACACGCAGGGGGTCGCGGGTTCGAGTCCCACACTCCCCACCAGAGCTTCCCTGGCGGTCAACCCATGCGGGGTCGTAGTTCAGATGGTTAGAACGCCGGCCTGTCACGCCGGAGGTCGCGGGTTCGAGCCCCGTCGACCCCGCCACCTTTAGATCATTTCAGCAGCTTCTACACGCGAGGACACTCCCCCACGGATTTCCTCCCGAGCTAGACAACATCGAGCCTTCAGGTTGAACGGTGTTGGTGCCACGATTGACGGTAGTACCATCTGTATCGTCAAAGCGCCGCAACCGAGTTCCCTCGAGCCATCGATCGAGCCGCCTCCTGGCGGCCTTCCGTATTTGAGATCATTTACTCTCGAAGCCCCAGCGCTCCTCGCTTTCCCACCCTGCACTCGTCCCAGAAGAACTCAAACTGGTCAAGAGTTTCAGTCCTTCAAGCGAGCGCCCGTCCAGGGCCCACGATCTCCCCGCCACTCAAGCTTTCCATTCTCGAAGCCCACTGATTTCGCACCCCAAGCTGTCCGGAGTTATCCATGCGCGATAAAATCAAGCTCGTCTCCTCCGCCGGTACCGGCTACTTCTACACGACGACGAAGAATAAGAAGCTCTCCACCGAGAAGCTGCGTCTGAAGAAGTACGACCCGAAAGTGCGCAAGCACGTCGAGTTCGTCGAAGAGAAGATGCGCTGACGCGCAGAGATCCAGTTTGAATATCGCGGCCGCCGATTTGTCGCAGGCTCCCGCCCCGTCGGCAATACTGATTTACGGCGGCACGGCGATGTGCCTCGACGCCAAGCGGTCAGTCTGGCGACACTGCGAGATCTTGGTTCAGCGCGGCGTCGTGGCTTCGGTGGGGCGGTCTCTGACGCTCACGCCGGGCACGCAGTTGCTGGACGTCACGGGGCTACTGGTCATTCCCGGACTCGTGGACGCCGAGGCCCGATTGAGCACGGCCCCGCTCGGCGATGAGAGGGCGCTCGGGGCCTACCACGACGCCGAGACGGCCGCCGCCGTCGCCCGCGTGGGCGCCCTCGAAGCGCTCGCCGCCGGCGTGACCACCATCGCTGACGGCGCTTTCCCCGGCGTGGATGAGACGGCACTCCAAGCCATCGAGTCTGCCGCTTCAAGCGTCGGTCTCCGGAGGTACCCGGCCCCAGCAGCCGACGACGTCTCTCCCCCACAGGATGGGTCTGAAGTCTCTCCCCCACAGGATGGGTCTGAAGAGTCGCTGGACGCTGAAGCAAGGGGGGGCCGCGGGGTCGGAGAGTCTTTGGGACTCGCCGGCCTCACTTCTGTGGCGGATCTGCTCGACGCCACGGTCGGCGCCGCCGATCGACTCGGCCGCGCCGCTGAGGTCGGTTCTTTGGTCGTCGGCAAATGGGCTGACCTGATCGCCGTCGAAGTCCCCGGGGTGGATCTCGAAGGGCTCGACGACGATGGCCTACACCGCGCCGTCGCAAGCGGCCGCGGCCGTATCCGCCACGCTTTGATCGCCGGAACGCCCGCCGTCACCGACGGACGGCCAGTGCACGCCGAGGTAGACCCAGCGCGGCAAGCGTTCGACCTCGCCGTCGAGACGTTGCGGCGTCGGCGAGACGCCGCCTCCTAGCGAGCGATTCGCGCGAAGGCTCGGCGCTTCCGCGCGCGCCTACGCCGCCGCCAGGCGGCCGTCGAGGTCGAGGCTTTCCGCGGCGCCCTTCATGGCCTCGAGGACGTGGCCGACGTGCGTCCAGGTGTCGAGCTGGCCGTCAAAGCACCGGGCGCTGAACTCTTCGGTGGCCTCGACGATCTCTTGCCGGTCAACGGCGGCGCAGAAAAGCTTGTCTTTCCAGTTCCGCTTGACGGATTTCACCTTGAGCAGCCGCACGTCTTTCGCCGGGCGCACCAAAGTGGCGGCGATGATCAGGCCGGTGATTTCATCGCAGGCGCGCAGGGCGAAGTCTATCGGCTCCGTCGCCTCGACGCCGGTCCCCGCCGGATTGTGCGCCAAGATCGCCTGGATGACGGATTCCGGCGCCCCGCGCTCGCGCAGGATCGGAGCCCCGTCCTTGGGGTGCTGTTCGACCGTCGGGTGAATCTCCCAGTCGAAGTCATGCAGCAGTCCGGCGAGCCCCCAGATCTCGGGGTCGCCGCCGAGCTTCTCGGCGTAGGAGCGCATCGCGGCTTCGGTCGCCTGCATATGGCGCTGGAGGCCGCGGTCTTTGACGTGCTCGGTCAGGATGTCGAAGGCGGTATCGCGTTGCATGGGTGCTCCCGGGTCAGCTGCCGCCGGCGAACGGAGGCCGACACGGCGGACCGTTCTGATAGCGGGCAAGGTCATTTTTGAGTCGATCGGCGACCGGCGTCCCCGCGGCCCTTTCGATGGCCAATTCTTGGACTTGGAGCGCCTCGTCGCATCGTCCAGCCTCACCCAGGGCTAGCGCTAGGGTCTCGAGGTATTGCGGCGTCGGCGCCGCCTGGGCCACGGAGCTGGCGAGATTGACCGCCATCTCACCGTCCCGCTGGGAGACATCCAGCGACGCGGCCAGCAGTCTGGCGAGCTCGTGGATGATCAGGCCCTGTCCCGGAATCTGCCGGGCCGCGTCTTCGAGGCGCTCCCGCGCTTCTTTCCAACGGCCGAGGGCGACTTCGATCTGGGCGGCGTAGGTCCAGGCGGACTGCATGGAACGGTCCGCGTTCAGCGCCTCCTCGGCCCAGCCCAGCGCCGCTTGCAGATCGCCGTCTTGGGTTTTGACCTTCGCGAGCTCGAGCCGGGCCTCCGCGTCATCCGGGTCGGCGGCGGCGGCTTGCTCGAGCAGCGGCAGGGCTTGGTCCCGCTGTCCGGCCTGCATGAGCAAGACGCCGAGGTTGAAGAGCGCGGAGGCGTTTTCAGGCTCCCGCTCGAGCACGACGCGATAGTTCTCGACCGCAGCCTGCGGATTGCCGGCCATGGCTTGGGCTGAAGCCAAATTGACGAGCGCCCGGGAGCTCTCGGGGTCCGCTTCCACCGCCCGCTGGAAGAACGCGGCGGCGGCTTGGAAGTCGCGAGCAGCGAAGGCGCGGCGCCCTTCAAGCAACATGACACGCTCGCCCGTCTTGCGTTCGTTGATTTCGTCCTGGATCGGGTCCGGGGGCCGCACGCCGGCCTCGCCGCGGAGCGCCAGATTTTCCTTCGCTTTTTCGACGTCGCCGAGACCGCGATACGCGAGCGCCCGGGGATAGTGCAGGCGGGTCGCCGCGGGCTGTTGGGAATGGGAACGTTCGAAGTAAGTGACCGCTTTGGCGTAGCGCTTCTGGGACAGGGCGACCTGACCCAGAACGGCGAGCCCCGCCGGGCTTTCCGGCACCACTTCTAGCGCGTAGCGGAGGAGCGCTTTGGCCCACTCCGGCTGGTTCTGCTCGAGCCGAATTTCCGCCAGCGCGATGATCGCCGCGGGGTTCCTCGGGAGCACATCGAGGGCGTGCTCATAGGCGGCGGCCGCCGCTTCCAGGTCGTTGGAGTCTCGGAGGGCGAGGGCGGTGGAGTAAGACCAACGCGGATCCTCCGGCAGCAAGGCCTCCGCATTGCGGTAACACGCGATCGCCGCCGGCCACAGTCCGTGGGCGTGGAAGAGGAAACCCAGCTCGCCGAAAGCTTCAGCGATCGGCGCCACCGTACCGTCGGCGATGTGGGCGTTGAGGGCCTCCCGGCGGAGCAGGATCACGTCCCTCACGGAGGCTTCGAGGGGCGCCAGGTCCGGGGACGGCAGCGGTTCGAGCTTCTCCTCGAGCTCCCGGGCGGTCATCTTCGCGGGGGCGGGCTCGGTGGCGTCCGTCGACGGCGTCGTCGCCGTCACCGCGTCGGCGGCGCCGGCGCTCTCGGGGGCCTGGGCCGCGGCTGGCGTTGGGACAACCAAGGTCGCCGCTAGCAGGGTGAGGAGCAGGCTGAAGCCGACGGGCGCCGACGCGCTTGTCGGTAGCCCCCTGTGGCTCGTTTCACGGATCGTCATTTCGAATCTCCTTGGGGGCTCTTGCCGGCTTTCTGGGGGGCGACGCCGTCTCCGCGGACGAGGGTGCTGTAGCGTCCGGCGACGGGCGGCGGAAATTTTTCTGTGTGACCGTCCGGCCAGCGGACGAGGAGGTGATCGATCGCCGGCGCTTTGTCGCCGAGGCCGAGCAGGACCCGCGGATCGCTGGCGGAGGCGTAGCTGCCGTCGGAGGCGGCCCGACGCAGGAGGCGGTCCCCGGACTTCTTGACGACCTCGACGGTGGCGGCCAAGGCGGGAGAAAGGGCCTTGGAAGCTCCACGTCGCGTGCGCAGGTCGAGGCCGGCCCACTGGCCTTGGGGGCCAACGTTAATCAGCAGGCGCGCCGGTCCGTTGTTATTGGTCACGAGCAAGTCGATATCGCCGTCGTTGTCGACGTCGCCGGTGGCCAGGCCGCGACCGACGGCCGGGTCTTGGAAGCCGCCGCCGACGCGGGCGGTGGCGTCGGTGAATCGACCGCCTCGATTCAGGAAGAGCTGATCCGGCTGGTCCAGGGGGTAATCGTCGCCCGCCTGCGCGAGGTCTTCGAGCTGTCGGACGGCGCCGGAGATCACGACGAGGTCGAGCCAGCTGTCGTTATCCACATCCACAAAGGCCGTGCCGAACGAGGTGAGGCCGAGGCTCGGCGCCGCGAGGCCCGACTCGATGGAACGGTCGTCAAAGAGGGCGCCCCCTTGGTCGGCGTAGAGCGTGTTCGTCTCACCCATGAGGTGGGTCAGGAAAAGGTCGAGGTCACCGTCATTGTCGACGTCGCCGGTGGCGATGCCCATCGACGCTTCGGGCTGACCTTCGCGATTGAAGGCGACGCCGGCGAGAAGGGCTTCGTCGCTGAAGGTGCCCTTGCCGGTATTCCGCCATAGGTTGTTTTCTTCACCGTCGTTGGCGACATAGAAGTCGAGCCAGCCGTCGGCGTCGAAGTCCGCAGCCACCACCCCGAGGCTGGCCCCCGCATGGCTGTTGATGCCGGCGGCGGCGGTGGCGTCTTCAAAGGTGCCGTCACCCCGGTTGCGGTAAAAACGGTTGACGGCCGACTTGAAAGACGAAGGACCGCAGTAGTCACGACGGCTCGAAGTGGCGTAGCAGCGCGGATTCTTGATGACGTCAAATCGCACATAGTCGAGCACGAAGAGGTCGAGGTCGCCGTCCCGGTCGACGTCGGCGAACGAACCGCCGATGCTCCAGCCTTTGCCGCCGGTGGAGGCATCGCCGGCGATACCCGCACGCTCGGTCCAGTCCTCAAAGGTGCCGTCACCCCGGCTCCGCCACAGCTGGTCCTTGCCGTAGTTCGCGACGTAGAGATCCGGGTGGCCGTCGCCGTCGACATCGCCGGTGGCGACCCCCATGCCGTAGCCGGTGGCTTTGAGTCCGGACGCCTCGGTGGCGTCGGTGAACCGCGGCATGCCGCCGCGCGCGCCGTCATTGCGGAAGAAGAGATCTCGGGGGGCTTCTGACGGCGGCTCTTCGAGGGTCTTGCCCCGGTCCTCCGGGCGTAGCCACGTGCCTTGGACGAAATAGACGTCGAGGTCACCGTCGCCGTCGGCGTCGAAGAGAGCAGCGCCCTGGCCGGTCATTTCCGGAAAGTAGAGCGCCCCGGTGCGGCCGTTCCAGTGCGTGAAACCGAGGCCGCTCGCCGTAGAGCGATCGACGAAGATGTCGTCCCCAAAGCCAGGGGCGGCGGCGAGCGTCGCGGCGAGCGCCAGGGCGAGGAGCCGGTGGGTGGAGCAGAGGCGGGGGGGCTGGAAGTGCATAGCGACATTTTAGCTTGATGGCCGCGGGCGGATCCGAAGCTTCTGCGCGGTGTGCTGCGCTGAGGAGGCAGGGAAATTGCGCAGGCTCGCTGAGCCGGGACGGATTCCCTTGGCCGAGGCAGAGATTTCATGCTGGAGTAGAGATTGTGTAAGATCAAAGCGCAATGATTGAGAAAATCTCTGAATGCGAGAGAATAGCGAGGCGCCGAATCCGCTACATCTCGCCCCTCAACGCGGGCAAAGTTCTCGCCCACCGTCGCTATTGGACGCTGCCATTTCTCAAGCTTTACTTGGAAGCCTGCGACGAGAAGATCTTCGAGGATCCTGAGGAAGGCTACCTGCTCTGCCAGCACGCGCCGGAGCTGGCGAGGCGTATCGAGGTCCATGGCAATACCGAGACCGGAGAGTCGACGGCGTGGAGCTACGGCGATCCGGCCGAGAAGCGGTCCTGGCGGGTCCGCGCCTTGGCGGTCTGGGGCAGTAGCTGCCGGGCCTATGGCGAATTCACCCAGGCCGAAGCGGCCTACCGCTTGGCGACGGAGCTGGCGGGGGAAGGGGTCGACGCCGAGAGTTTCGGTGAGCTTCGGCTACGGGCGGCGGTCCTCGCCTTCGCCCGCTACGACGACGGTGCGGCGCAACTGCTCGACTTGGCGATCGACGACTTCACGGCGTCGGCCTGCCGGGCTCGACTCGCGGACGCTTGGGTTGTGCGCGGAGCTCTCCGAATCCGGGACATGGACCCCCGGGGTCTCGTGGATTCGGCTCGAGCTCTTGAACTTGCAGACACCGCCTCGACCCGGGGGCGGCGGACCATGGTCGGGGCCCTCCACAATATGGCGATTGCGGCGACCCGGGGCACGAGCTCGATCGAATCGCAGGAAGTGGCCCACCGATTGCTGCAGACGGTCAAGCGGCGCTTGGCGAATAAGCCCCGTTCGCTGACCAAAATGCGCATCTTCTGGGTCGAGGGGCTCCTGCTCGCGAAGATGGGCATCACCCGGCTGGCTGAAAAGCGGCTGACTCGGGTCCGCGACGGTCTCGAACAGCTGGGGGCTCCCCTGGCTTTCGTTCTCGCTTCTTTGGATCTGGCGGCGATCCTCGCCTCCGACGGCGGCGTCGATGCGGCCCGGGCGCTGGCGTCGGATACCGCTCTGCGGGCCCGGGAGATGGCCTCGGACCCCGCCTTCCTCCGCGTCATCGACCGCTGGGTCGGAGCCAAGAGTCCGTCGGCGGGCCTGTGCTTTGAGCTCCAGGACGCCGCCGTCGCCTCGATGGCGTCTTCGGCGAGGCCCGGGGTCCTCGCCGACGCCACGGCCGTCGGGTGGGGCGTGCGCCGCGCCGCGGGCGTCGCCGCGGCGCGTTAGTCCCCCGGCCTGGACTCCGCTAGGGGTTCTCGGCGCCGGCCCCGGCGTCGTGGGTGAGCTGGTCCTGGCGCGCCGGTTCCGGGGCGTTCTGACCGACGGGCACGATGTAGGGCCCGACGCCCTGAATAAAGGCTTCCGGGAAGTCACCGTCGGCCGATTCGGGCTCGGGCTCGGGGGCGAACTCGAGCCAGAGATTGAGGAGCCACGTGGCGATCTGATCGAGGCCGAGCTCCACGCCCGGACCTGCGCTAGAGGTGCGGTCGCGGTTGTCGTCGCCCGCCGCCGGCAGGGCGAGCCAAAGTACCAGCAGGAACGGTAGGGTTGAGGCGGTCCATTTCTTCATCGTGATCTCCCGTGCACGCGACGTGCTCCAGCGCACATCCCGTCATCGCGCAAGGATAGAGCTGACTCACTGGTAGGTAGAACATTTTGCCCATGGCGGAGATTTCTTCGACGAGGGCGTCGCCCCTCGGGCCGAGGGGTGCTTCATCCAGGGGATTTGGGGGCCGCAATAACCGCCGGAACCGGGATTTCACGGCCGGAGGCCCGGTTTGAGGACCCCTGATGGAGACTGCGGGAGTTCCCGGGTCTATGCGACCTATATCTACGCTCCTCCGGCGATCTCTCTACCGACCAAAGAGTCGACAAAAAAAGTCATGTTCGCCGAAATTGGAAAATGCGCCGGCTCTTCGAGAGTTTCGCTCGATAATCGTGAACGTAAAATCTCTTATATTCAGAGAAATCTCTTCCATGAGAGAATGTGCTTCTGGAGAAGCCGCCCTGTGGCGGAGGAGGCAGCAGCATAGTGGCGAAAGATCAGGGGGAAAAAACCGACGTCGAGCGTCCAGAGGAACCTCTGCTGGAAGAGGTTCGAACGCTGCTCGGGTCGGCCAAGCTCCGTTTGGAGCAGGGTCGACACGAGTTGGAACGGGCGTTGGCTTCGCTGCCGGCCGGGGAGTTTGCGCCGGGCACTGACGAACCCCTCGACCTGCCCGCGGCCTGGCGGGGGCTGATTGAGTCCACCCTCCACGACGAGCTCTCACTGGCGATTGAAGCTTTGGAGCGGGCCGCTCGGCTCACGGCGGACCCCGCCAGCTGGTATTAGCGGCGGCAGGGCGCGCAGCTCGGGCGGCCGGCCCGAAGGCGGCGAATCGAAGAGGCGTTAGAGGGTCAAGAATGCCCGTCGCAGGCTGGCGGCTTGCGCTGTTTGCTCGGCGGACAGGGGCAGCAGATCCAGGGCGTCGAGCCGTCGGCGGGCGTCGCCGACCGCGCCGTGCTGGTGCAGGAGCTCCACGGCTTGGAGCTGAACCTCGGGGTCGTCTCGAGCGCCATCCGCCCAGCTGCGGATGATCGACGCCATCGTCTCGACCTCGATCACCGGCTCGACGTGAATTCGGTTGGCGGCGGTCAGCGCCTCGACCGCGCGGTCTGTGTCGCCCGCAAGCCCGGCGGCGAGGGCGAAGTGGGTCTGGAGCGTCCGCAACTCCGGGAAAGCTTCGAGCAGCGGGCTGAGCTGGTCGACGGCCCGCGTCGGCTGCCCGAAGCGAATCAGCGTGCGGCCGAAGAGCCAACGGCGGTCCTCCGGGCCGAAGTACCGATCGACTTTATTGAGCGCGGCGCCCTCTTCCGTCGGATCGAGGGCGGCGAGGGCGGCGAGGGCGAAGGGGTCGGCGGGCCGTCTATCGAGGGCGGCGTGGACCCACTCGATCGCGCGCTTGCTGTCGCCGGCGGTCGCTTCGAGCTCCGCGAGCAGGACCCTGGGATCCGAGGGCGCTCGGCTGCCGCGGTAGGCGAGGAAATCGACGGCGACCAGCGCCTCGAGCAGATCGCGCGCTTCAGCCAGTCGGCCGCTGCGCAAGAGGGCCCCGGCGAGGTCAAAGTCGTAGGAAGGCCGGCGGAATGCCGGAACCAGGTCGGCGGTCTCGAGCAGCGCTTCGGCGACCAGGTCGTCGAGGGTGGCGTCGTCTTGCGGGATGAAGGCCGGTCGGATCCAGTCGGACCACCACGGCATGGCCGCCATGGCGTCGACGATATCCGCGCGGCGCTCCGACAGCGGGCCGCTCGCCCCTTCGATCGCCGAAAGCTTCGGGCCCGCCTGGAGGTAGCCCAGCTGCCGGTGGGTGTCGTCCCGCATGGCGTCGTCGGGCAGGGTCAGGCTCAGGGCCACGACGGCGGCTAGCAGGATCGCCGGCCATCGCCTGCGGGCCTTGACGAGATGTTGAACCGCGACGGCGGCGAAGAAGATCACCGCCGGGAGCAGCACGAGCCGCTGCCGGGCGGAGACGTAGAACACCACCATCACCGCCATCTGCACGCCGAAAAGCACGTAGAAAGGCAGCGCAGCTCGCCATTCTCGGGCGGCGAGCAAGAGGCCGCCGAGGGCGAGGGTCGCCAGGATCGAGAAGGGCAGGCCCGGCCACGGCAGCTGCCGCTCATGGCGGGCGGCGGACGGCACGTCGTGCCAGCGGTAGGCGTGGAGCGCGTAGCGCAGCTTGCGCTGCAGGCGTTCGAAGGCGGCGCCGGGGTGGTCCCCAAGGAACGCCCGGGCCCGCCGGCCCCACGTTCGATTGACGGCGGCCGGCGAGAATTCGGGGCAGCACGCCCGGGCCACCTCGCGGTAGTGCAGGTGGGCCGAGTCCGCGGTGGTGAGCTCGGTCCGCGTCATCGCCAGCACCAGCGGCGGGTAGATGGCGCTCGTGCCGTGGGAAAGGGGTTGGTTGCCCTCGAAGAACACCGTGCCGGGATTCATCACCGGCGCCCGCGGCGAGCCGACGTGGGCCCCCAGCAGGCCCGCCGCCAGGGCCACCGGGACGAGGAAAGCTCCGCTCCGCCGGAGCCAGCGGGGCGACGGAGCCAGCCAGCGAAAGTAAAGCGGGACGGCGAGGAAGATCGGCAGGAAGGTGGGCCGACTCAGGAGCGCAAGCCCGGCGAGCACCCCGGCGCCGACCGCAGCGGCGGTCGAGCGGCGCTCCAGGAGCACGAAGAAGCCGAGTAGGGCGGTGAGCAGCACGATCTCCGGCTCGAGGATCCGCTGATAGGCGAGGAGGTGTCGATCGAGGGCGAAGAGCAGGGCGCCGCCGATCGCTAGGCGGTTTCCAAGTCGCGGCTGGACCAGCATAAAAAGCAGCGCCACGGAGACCGCCGCGAGCACCACCTGGAACGCCTCGAAAGCCTGGGGCGTGAGGCCCAAACGGGTCCAGCCGACCTGGAGCAGCAGGTAGAGCGGACTGAAGTCGATGAGCCGCTCGGTGGGCAGGGTGCCGTCGAGCCAGGCCTCCGCCGCGAGGGTGTATTTGCGGAATGAAACCGGCGGAGAGAGCGCGGCGACGATCGCGAAGACCCCGAGCGCACCGAGGCCGACGGCGAGGGTGTGGCCGATGGGGACCGGGGTCCGGACGCTCTGTGCCGGCGGCGCGGGGGGACTTCGGTCGGTCGGAGCGTCCATGGGGACAGTCTACCGTCGCGCAACCACCACCCGTCCCGCTACGGTCCGCCGACGAAACCCGCCGCCTCCGCCGGCGTAGTGTGAAAGGAGCCCCCGAATGACCGACCCGTCGCGGTTCCCCCATCCGCGACCCAGGGAGACTTCCATGACTGAGCGTCGGCGCGAAAAAGTGACCCGTCCCATCACCTCCGAGTGGCTCGAAGAGCGCCTGGCGGAGGGTTGGCGACCGGTAGCGATCGAATGGGAGCGGTCGAGGCCCGAGGCCGCGGAGCTGACGGAAGTTCCCTTTGGCCTTCGGGTGGCTGAAGACGGCAAACATCTGCGGGAGGACGCGGATGAGATGTCGATGCTGCGGATCGTGCTGAGCATGATCGTGACGGATCGGCCTATGTCCGAGATCGCCGCCGAGCTCGGCCGCCGCGGGTTCCGTCGTCGCAACGGCATGCCGTGGACCCAAGGCACGGTCTTTGACCTGCTGCCGCGGGTCATCGAGGTGGCGCCGGAGATCTATGAGAGCGATTCCTGGCGCCGCGAGAGGCTGCGCGCCGCCGGCTAGGCGGGTGACTCCATATCTCCGCGCCGCCGAGTCGCCTCGAATGGTGACTCCGGCGTCGTGCGGCCTTGGATCGCATCGTCCACCGCCCACGCGACGGCGGTGGTCCACAGCCCGTTCGGTTCGAGGCCCAGCTGCCTCTGAGCGCGTCGGAGGGTGAGGTCATCCGCACGCGTCCAAAAGTTGAGCTCGAGGCCGCCGCCGGTGGCGAATCCGAGCCGACGCAGGGCGCGGCGTCGGCCGGCGGCCGTCCAGGTGTCGGACCAAACGTCTGGGATCTCGGGGTCCCGGTAGATGCCGCGCAGCACGCGGGCGAACGGGAATCCGAGCACGTCGACCTTGTAGCCGGGGCAGAGATCGTGGTGGCCGTGGTGGTGCCGTGGACCGAGGTGGGGCCACCGGCTCTGGATCTCGCGGCCCACCCCGATCATCAGGTCGATCTGCGGGTCCGGCCACGGTGCGATCCGCAGGCGCGTTTCGCCGTCGACGGTGTCGGCGTTGAGCCAGTCGGTCCCGGGTTCGACACCGTCCCGGGCATAGCCGATGTGGACCGTCTCGACTCCGACGGCGGTCCGGGCCCCTTTGTCGTCGGGCCCGCGGTAGGGTTGGCCGTCGAAACGGAGCGTCTGGGCGCGGCCGGCGTGCCAAGAGCGGTCATCGAGGGACACGTAGCGGGCCACGCCCTCGTCCGCGTGGCGACCGACGGCGAAGTGGGCCGACGCCTGGCCGCGGCGCTCGGCGCGGGCGCCGCCGAGGAGCTGGTGGCAGCGTTCGAGGGTCCGGGTCGCCGTCCAGTGCCAGGTGACGCCGAGGGGGCGATGGCCGGTCGCCGCTGTCCATCCCCGGTCCACCGCCTGCCCCGGCTCGACGGGAATGCGCCAGCTGTCGTCGACCGGAAAATCCGTATCTTCTGTCCCCGCCACTACGGCTCCGACCGCGGTCTTTCGAGCACCAGGGCCGTCCAGTCGTCGTCCTGGAGGTCGAGGGTAGCGTCCCGGAGACGGTCCAGCACGCCGTCGAGCCAGTCGTGGGCCGGCTCATCGGCTTTGACCGACGCCGTCAAGAGGGCTTCGAGGCGGTCATATCCGAACGGCTCGTCGACGGCGATCGGGGCCTCGGGCAAGCCGTCGGTGAAAAGCAGCAGTCGGTCGCCGGGCCCGAGGATCACTTCGACGCTTTGATATTCCAAGCTCGAGCGAAGTCCCAAGGGGAGTCGGGGTTGCGGCACCTCCACGGCCTCGAGGGCGCCGTCGGCGCGCAGCACGAACGGGTCGGGGAGACCGGCGTTCATCAGCTCCACCCGCCCGGTTCCGGGCTCGAAGTGCGCCAAAGTCAAGGCCACGAACTCACGCTTCTCGAGGCTCGATTCCAGGTGCCGATTGAGCTTGTGCAGCGAGTCCCGGAGCGATCGCTCGGCGCTGATCAAGGGCAGGATCGCCTTGACCGTCGCCATAATCAGGCTCGCCGCCATCCCTTTGCCGGCGACGTCGGCGACCGCCAAGCGGACGTCGCCGTCACCGAGGGTGAAGTAGTCGTAGAAGTCGCCGGCGACGCCTTGGGCCGCGAGGTTTCGCGCCGCGAGCTCGACACCGCGGTCGTGAAATCTGGCCGGCGGCAGCAGGCGTCGCTGGAGGGCGCGGGCGAGGGCCATTTCCTGTTCGGCGAGCTGGCGCCGCTGCTCCGCGTCGAGCGCGCTGCGTTCCGCGTCCAAGGTCTCGAGGGCCGCCAAGTAGACGTAGCTGCCGGCGGCGGACAGCAGGTAGAGCAAAATGCCGAGGGCGACGAAGGGCAGGGTCTGGCCGTCGAACGCCGCCACCGCCTCCGGGAACTGACCGCTGCGCTCCAGCACCATGGCCCAACCGCTGCCGGCGAGTTGGAGCACGGCGGTCGAGAGCACCGCCGCCAGCAGGTGGTTGAAGGCGCTCTGCCACAAATAGGTGCGCTTTAGGGGCGAGACCCGGGCCGGGAACCAGGCGGCGAGGCAGACGAAGGCGTAGAAGAAACCCACCGGCACCGCCACCGCCAGGGCGGTCGTCGCCTCGACGCCGCCGCCGGCGAGGGCCGCGGCCAGCATCAGGCTGATCGGCGTCCAGGCGCCGAGATAGATCAGCAGCCGGCCGCCATTTCCGAGGATCGGGTGCACGGAGAGCCTTCGGAGTCGAAAGACCTAAGGGTTCTTGATTTCGAGGCCGGCCATCCACACGAAGCCGCGGACCTCAAGGCGCGGCGTGCCCGGCGTGACCGGGCGTGGGACCTGGCTCGAGTCCTCGGCGCCACCCATCAACGCAAAGACGCGATTGTCGACGGCCATGCCCGGCGGCACGTGGATTTCAATGCCGCCCCAAAAAGCGAAGACTTCCACCATGGCCCCGTCGGGGTCGAGTTGCGCCTCGCTGAGGTCGAGCGTCAAGCCGCCGATCAAGGCGGTGGCCTCGCTGCCACGGAAGACTCCTGCGGGACGCACGACCCGGTTGCCGAAATAGGCGCTCCCTTTGGACGTGTTGGCCTTCTGGCGCCGGCCCGAGGTCGGGAGGAACGAGCGCACGACGATCGAAATACCCAGCGCCACGAGGAAGATAGGCCACTGCTCGAGCACATCCCCGACGCTGATGTCCGGATGGAATCGAGGGACGACGAAGACGGCGGTCAAGAAGGCGAAGGTGACCGCTCCGCTCCAGTCGCGGCGCACCAGGTTGATCACCATGAAGGCCGGAAAAACGAGCGTCCATAGGTTCCAGAGCTGGAGCTCGATGTCGAGAAAATCGAGGCGCGACGCGAGCATCAGGACGCCGACGGTGACAAAGAGTCCGCCGACGATCAACCGCTGGGTGGAGAGTCTCTGTTCCATGATGCCACTCTAACGTAGGGCCGCTCGGCGAGTTGCGACCCATCGGTGAGTGGCGTCGGCGGATCGGTGAGAGGAGGTTTCGGGCTTTCCGAGATCAAAAAACCGCCCGCGGCGTCGCAGGCGGTTCGGGGAGCCAGTCGGCGTCGGCTGAAGCTCGTCAGGCTTTGCGGGTGATACACACCACCGCCGGTCGGGGCGCTTTGTCGAGCTCGCCGTGGGGGAAGTTCGAGCCGATCGGCACGGTGCGCTTCTGTTCGAAGGGCTGGTCGTCCCGGTCGTGCACGACGTGGATCTGCTCGACGCTCGGGTTGTCGCTGCGCCGCGTGCCTTCGTCTTCGCCGGGATGCTGAACTGAAAGGATCAGCGTTTCGCCGTCTTCAGTGAAGGTCGGGCCGCAGAGCTCCGCCTGCATGGGCGCGATGCCGAAAACGTGGGGCTGCTGACGCCGCTCGCCGTCGATCGGAATCATGAATATCGAATTGTTGCCGAAAACCCCCGGGAAGAACTTGCCGCCGCGGGTCGTGGCGTTCGCCGGCTCGCGTTCGGTGGGGAAGTTCTGCACCGACGTGGAGATGTCGGTGACCATCCACAGGTTGCCGGCGGGGTCGAAGACCATATTGTCGGCGCAGGCAAAGCCGCCGCCCTGTTCCGCCACTTCGCCGGAGGGCACGAATTCACCCCACTGGAAGGTGCTCGCCGCCGGGTCGTCGCCGTCTTCAACGATGCGGTAGACCGCGCCGTATTGCAGGGACTTCTCAAGCTTCGAATGAGGGAAGATCCGGAGGTCCGGAGAGCCGTCGCCGCCGTCCGTATTGTCGGTGAAGGCGATAAAGACCGACTTGTCCTTGGGGTGGACTTCCAAGTCTTCCGGACGCGCCGCGGGGGTGCCGCCGCAGGCGTTGGCCATCAGGAACGCGTCCATCAAGATGACGCCGAGCTTCTTCTCTCGAATCTCTTCGTCGCTGGCGCCTTCCGCTTTCACCAGGTCGCCGAGGGTGCAGTCGGCGAACGGCTTTTGGGTGAAGTCTTCGACGATCTCTTGCCAAAAGTCGACTTCGATATCCGGGTTGTCGCGGTCCGTATTGCCCACCGCCACCGCGCCGCCGACGAAGCGGGCCGGGACTTTCACGTGTTGGGAAAAGCAGTGCTCAGGCTCCGGCGCCCGCAGCGGCGTCTCCGGGGTCAGGGGGACCCACGTTCCGGTTCGCTTCGCGTTGTCGCCTTCGCCGTCTTTTTCGAAACGCGCCACGTAGAGCGTGCCCTTTTCGAGCAGGCGCCGAGTGTCGGGGTTCGACGGGTCTTTAACCACTCCGTCGGAGACGAATTTCCACACGTGCCCGCCCCGGCGGTCATCGCCCATATAGGCCGCCAGCGGCTTGCCGGCGTCGCAGCGCAGGGTGACGTTCTCGTGTCGGAAGCGACCGAGGGCGGTGTGCTTGGTCATCGTCCCTGACTCGGGCTCGATCTCGGTGACCCAGCCGTATTCGCGGCCGTCGAGGCCAAAGAGGTGACCCATGCCGACGATCGAGCCGGGGACGGGGTTATCGAAGACGTACCGGCCGAACTCATTGCGGTCGCCGCCGGCGCCGAAGTATTGCGCCTGCCCGGCGATCAGCTGGCCGTCGGGAGTGATGTCTTCTTCGACGACGTTGTAGAAGTTCTCTTCGCAGGTCAGGAAGGTGCCCCACGGCGTGGTGCCGCCCGAGCAGTTGCTCAAGGTGCCGGCGGGCTGGGTCCCGAGGTGCAGCGACGCCGGGCCGGTGAAGCCCGAACGTGCGTCGGCTTCGGCCGATACGTTCTGGCGGCCCATACCGCTGATCCGGCGGTGGTCGGTGGCGTCCTTCACGACTTCGAACCGGCGATCGGCGAGGCGCCGGACACGCAGCACGCTCACTCCCATTTGGTCGAGGAGGCGCTTGGAAACGCGCTCGATCTCGGATGTGACGGAGGCCGGCACGTCGGCCATCGCCGCCTCGTCGATGAGATTGATGCGATTGCCGAGCGGCGCCTTCCAGTCGCCGTGGTGGAGCACGCCGCGGCGGAAGCGCGGGGGGTCGTTCTCCGTATCTTCGAGCAGCCGGAAGGTCGGGGCGGCGTCATCGAAGACGTCGCCCCACGCGTCGACGAACGGGCGGTACGAGACGTATTCGTGGTTGACGAAGAGCCAGTACTCGTCGGCGCTGCCCTTGATCGGCAGCAGGCCCGTGTAGTCGTTGTTATAGCCGAAGAGCACCTCGTGTTCGCCTTCACCCAGCCGGTCTCCGAAGGTGGCAATGAGGTCGTAGCGAAATTCGCCGGGGAGCGTCAGGTCGTCGATGACTTCGTAGGTGGCCAGTCGGAGCTTGTCTTGGCTCCGGTCGCCGCGCTCGCTGGGCAGCGGGACGGGGTACGCGGGGGGCGTCCACAGGGGCTCGCCGCTGGCCCGGACCCAGCCGGCGCCGGGGGGCGCGGTGGCGCAACCGATCTGGGAGAGGGCGCCGCCGAAGGCGGTCGCGCCCACCAGCGACGTGGCGCCGGCTCCGACGTATTTCAAGAAGCGCCGACGATCCATCTGGAGTGATGGCGAGGGAGCGGTTTGGGAGTCATCGTCATGGGTCATCGCAATTCCTCTTGATTCCTTCACGGGCCCGGGGTGCAGGGCCGAAACACTTCCCGTTCGGGGAATACATTCAGACTTCGCCGGGGCGTCCGAGTTGGTTCTGGCGGCGGATTCAGGCGGGGAAGGGCGAGGCCCGGGTGCCGGTTCGGCAGGGGGGATTTGGCCGAGAGTCGGGGCGTGCTAGCCTGCGCCGTCCGAGGTATTCATATGGTTCGTTCGCTATTGCCATTCTCGCTTGTTCCCTCCGCCGGGCCCAGCGCTCCATGGCTCCGGTCCCGGCGACTTCTGCCGCTGACCGCGCTGCTCTTGACGGCCTGCGCCGAAGCGAGTCAGCCTGAGCCTACGGAAGAGAAGCTCGCCGTCGACGCCGTAGCGGTTGAACTGCCCGCCGAGGGCCACAGCTTGGAGGGTTCGAAGCTGCGGTGGCGCGCCGGTTTCGACCTGAATTCGGAGCACCAACGCTTCGGCGGCTTCTCCGGCATGCTGGTTGACGGCGATCGGCTGCTGGCGATTTCTGACCGTGGCTGGTGGTGGCGGGGGCGTCTCGAGCACGCCGAGGACGGGACGGTGACCGGCGTGCTCGGGGACGCCATGTGGCCGATCTCCGACCTCGACGGCGCCGCCGTCGAAGGGCGCGGCCGCTTCGACGCCGAAGAGCTGGTGCTCTTCCGCGCTGGTCTTGCGGTGGCCTTCGAGGGTGAGCACCGACTTCATTTCTATCGGCGCCGTCCGGGCGAGGTCCCGCTGCCGTCCTCCGACGCGCCGTCGCTGATCGCCGTGCCGGCGATGGCGGACGTCGCCGAGAACGGCGGGCTCGAGCCGGTCACCACCCTCGACGACGGCCGTCTGGTGGCGTTTACCGAAGACGCCGAGAACGCCGACGGGCTGCTGCGCGCTTTCGTCGGCACGGCCTCTGAAGCCAAGGCCTCCGGGGCGCCGGTGGTGTGGCGGGAGCGCTCCCTCCAGCCGACCGAGGACTTCAAGCCGACGGCGGCGGCGACGCTGGCGGAGGGGGACGTCCTGCTGGTGGAGCGGTCGTTCAACCCGCTGCGGGGCGTGCGCATTCGGCTGTCGCGGTTCCCGGCCTCGGACTTTGACTCCTCCGACCCGCTGCGTGGCGAAGAGCTCGGACGACTGCTTCCGCCTGTCCCGGTCGACAACGTGGAAGCGGTGGACGTCGTGACCGCGGTGGACGGATCGACGCTGATCTATCTCCTGGCGGACGATAATTTCAGGAGCCTCCAAAGGACGCTGCTGATCCAGCTCGAGCTCGTGGAGTCGGAACCACCGCCGACAGTTTCTCCGGCCGCCGCGTCGACAGCGGATTCCTCGACCGACCCGTCCCCGGAAGCGTCGAACGACTGAGCCAGGGCGAGCTTTCAAGCGGAGTGGCCGGGCTCCGTCGCCTCGAAGAATCCGTCTCGGCACGACTCTGCATCATGCCGGGCACGGAAATCCGCCGGTGCCGTCGGGCGAGGCCGGGGCGGCGGCTGAGCTGCTGAGATGGGTCGCGATCTTGTCCATCAGGACGTAATAGTCGATGGGCTTGGAGACGAGGTCGTTGCAGCCCGCGTTCTGGGCCCTTTCGATCTCGAGGCGGGTGACGTGTCCGGTGACCGCGATGATGGGAATCGCCGCGAGGCGATCATCCTCCTTGAACGCCCGGGTCGCGGTCCAGCCGTCCATCTCGGGCATCGCCAAGTCCATGAGCACAAGGTCGGGGGACGTCAACGCGGCCTGTTCCAAGGCGTTCGCGCCGTCGGAGGCTGTGACCGTGTCGTGGCCGCCGAAGGAGAGGAGACGAGTCAGGATATTGCGATTGTCGAGGTTGTCATAGACGACCAGGATTTTTGCCATCTTTATTTCTCGGTGAGTTAAGGATCATGTCAAGGCGGTTTCCAGGGGGATCTGAGCGGCTAAGTGGACCTATAGAGAGCGCGCGTTCACGCCGCGACTCCGTCGACTCCGCCGCGGCCGTCGGCTTCGGTCGGCGCCTGCGCGGGGAGCTCGACGGCGAAAGTTGAGCCGCGGCCGGGCTCGGAGATCACCCGGAGGTCGCCGCCGAGGAGCTGGGACAGCTGGCGGCTCACCACCAGGCCGAGGCCGGTGCCGCCGAAACGTCGGGTCGTTGAGCTTTCGGCCTGTTGGAAAGGCTCGAAGATGATCTCGAGGTGGTGGGGCTCGATACCGATTCCCGTGTCCGCGATGTCGAATCGGTAGCCCTTGGCGACCGGCGTGACGCCGACCGTCACCGTGCCGTCCTCGGTGAATTTGACGGCGTTGGAGAGCAGGTTGAAAAGAATTTGGCGCAGCTTGCCGGGATCGGAATGCATGGAACCGAAGGGCGCGTCCGGTGTTTCGAGCACAAGTCTGTTGCGGCGCTCGGCGGCCAGCGGTTCGACGATGCCGACCACCTCTTGGACCAGATCGTCGACGCGGAAGTGCAGCTTCTCCACGTCCATCTTGCCCTGCTCGATCTTGGAGAAGTCGAGCACGGTATTGATCACGGTGAGCAGGTGCTTGCCGGCGGCTTCGATGCGGCCGAGGTCGTTGAGCTGGCCGGCGTCGCCGCGTTGGGCGGCGTCGAAACGCATGAGCTGGGCGAATCCGAGGATCGCGTTGAGCGGCGTGCGCAGCTCGTGGCTCATCGAGGCGAGGAAAGCGCTCTTCGCCGAATCGCGCGCTTCCGCCTCGGCCTTGGCGCGGGCCGCCGCGGCCTCTGCCTGCTTACGCTTCACAAGGTCTTCGGTGAGCCGGCGCTGTTCTTCGAGACTGTCTTGAAGTTCAGCGGCGCGCTCCTCGAGTGCTTGGCGCTGGTGCCGGAGGCTCGCGACCATATTGTTGAAATGGTCCGCCAGCTGGCTGAGCTCATCGACACCGAAAACGGGGACGCTTTGGTCCAGGTCGCCGTCGGCGACCCGGCGGGTCGCGTGTCGAAGTCTGCGGATGCGGCGGCCGAGGGTGGCGGCGAGTATCAGCCCGACGCTCGCCGAGATGAGCAGCGACAGGGCGGTGTCGCCGAGAATGAAGAGGCGGGAGGAGCGATGGGTTTCGCTGACCACCGCCATGGCGTCTCGGGTCGACTCCTCGTCGATCTGGGACAGGCGCTCGACGGCGTCGAGCAGCTCGTCGAAAAGCGGGTTGAGCCGACTCCAGGCGGGCTGGACGCTGCCGGTGTTGGAGCGCCGAATCGCCGGCAGGAACTGGCCGTGGTTCGCGGCCACGTAGGTGGTCCAGAGGGTTTCGAAGGCGTCGAGCGCGTCTCCGACGTCCTGGAGGGCCTGGATGCGGAGGCTGTCGTCGGCGACGAGTCGGCGCTGCTCGCGGAGGTCGGCCCCGAGGGACGCCTCCACCTGCCCCATCAAGTGCTCGAGCCGATCACGATCTGCGCGGTTGCGGTGCACCATGAACTCGAGTTGGAGGGTGCGATAGCGCTCGACCTGGTCATGGATTTTTCCGACGTTCTGCATCGATGGAATCGAGTAGCGCTGCACCTGGTCGGCTTTGCGGGCCATCAGGCTCATATTGGCCAGCGCCAGGCCACCGAGCAGCATCATGAGCACCAGGTCGACGCTGAAAGCGCCGAGCAGCTGCTGGCGGATCGTCAGCCGTGGAAGTCTCACGGCAGGGCCCCTTTCTCTAGGGCCAGCAGGCGCTCGATCGACATGCCGACCTGCGAACTTCCGGACCACAGGGAGCCCAAGGTCCGCGAGGCGACCCATTCGCGGTTGAGGGCGTAGGCGCGGTCCGGAAGCGGCACATAGCCGGCGCGGGGTACGGCCGTCGCGGCGAGATCGAGGTAGAGCTTGACAAAGGCGGCGACCGCGGGGCGCTCGAGGGCGGACGCCGCGAGGTAGATGAAAAGCGGCCGCGAGAGGGGGCGGTAGCTGCCGTCGCTGATCGAGCCGAGGTCGGGCGGAACGCAGCCGGCGCCGGCGTCGACGGCGACCGGGCGGAGCTGCGATCGATACTCGCGGTAATAGGCGAAACCGAAGAAGCCGAGGCCGTCCGCGTCGCCGGCGATGTCCTGGGCAAGTAGGTAATCGTCTTCGCTGCCGATGAAGTCCGCGCGGGCGCTCCCTTCCTGTCCCACGACGGCGTGGGTGAAGTAGTCGAAGGTCCCGGAATCGAGCCCGGGCGCGTAGAGGCGGATCGGTCGTTCCGGCCAGCCGACGCGCACGTCGCTCCAGCGACTGATGCGTCCCTCCGCCGCCGGCTCCCAGAGCGCGGCGAGCTCCTCGAGCGTCATACAGGCGGCGAAGGAATTATCGGCATGGACAACCACCGAGATGCCATCGAAGGCGACGGGGACTTCAATGAAGTCCACGCCGTTGCCCGCGCAGAGGGCGAGCTCCTCTGTCTTCATGGGGCGTGAGGCGTTGGCGAGGTCGATATCGCCTCGGCAGAACTTTGCAAATCCACCTCCGCTACCGCTAACCCCCAGGCTGACCTGGACGTCGGACGCGAGGTTTCCATAGACCTTGGAGACCAGCTCGGAGATTGGAAAGACGGTACTCGATCCGTCGATGGTGACTCGCCCGCGGAGGTCCTTGAAGATGTC
>JBCDKB010000019.1:0-36195 GCA_038747035.1 Acidobacteriota bacterium
CGGCTCCCTCGCCGGCTATCGCTGGGGCCTCGAGCGCAAGAAGACGCTGATCGAGAACGAGCGCCGGGCTTTGAAAGCTTAGCCCGAACTTGGGCGAAGGCCGGCCAATCGGCAATTTCGGACCTACCGCGCAACCCCGGGCCGGGGCGACCCGTATACGCAATATACGTATACGTTTTTTGCGTATACGCACAAACCGTATACAGTCGAGACATGCCGAAAAGCTCCAACCTCCTGCCGATGAAACCTGCGGATCTCCTACTGCTCGCCGTGCTCCAAGACGGACCGCGGCACGGCTACGCCCTTTCCCAAGCGATGGCCGAGCGGTCCGCGGACCGGGTGAAGGTCCGCCCCGGCGACCTCTACCGGGTGCTCTACCGCCTCAGCGGCCAAGGCCTGGTGCGCGCGCTGGATCCCGCCGGGCCCGAGGAGCGGCGCAAGACCGCTTACGCCCTCACGGAAAAAGGCCGTCAGGTCCTGCTCGAAGAGGCGCGGCGCCTGGCCGACCTCTCCGCTGAGATCCTCTCCCACGCGTCCACGGGCGGCGGTCGATGAGGGCCTACCTCCTTGCGCTTCTCCTGGCGCTGCACCCGGCGAGCTTCCGAAGCCTCTTGGCGGCGGATCTCCGCCACCATTTCGCGGCCCTTTCGGCGGGGCCCCAGTGGCGCATGCTGCTCGACCTCACCCGCAATCTCCCGGGCGTTTACGCGGACCAGCTACGGATCCGCCGATCTACCCTCGGGGGACTTTCGCGACCGGAGGCTCCGATGTTCGAAATGCTCGCCCGCGACTTCCAATTCGCCATCCGCAGACTGTTGAGGGCGCCGACTCTGACCGCGGCGGCGACACTCACGCTGGCCCTCGGTATCGGCGGCACCGCCGCGATCTTCAGCCTGATCAACGGCGTATTCCTCGAGCCGTTCTCGGCGCCCGAGTCTCACCGCTTGGTGGACGTCCACGAGCTGTCGAAGGAGGGCCGCTCGCTGCCGCTGTCCTACGAGAGCTACCTCGACTACAAGAACGGCGCCTCGAGCTTTGAACACCTCGGCATCCTCCGCGCCCAGAGCGTCAACGTCACCGGCGGCGGTCGGGCGCCGGAACGAATCCGAGGCCTCTTCGTGACCGCCTCGCTCTTCGAGGTCCTCGACGAACCCATGGCCCTGGGTCGCGGTTTGGCCGACGGCGAAGACATTCCGGGCGGCACCCGCGAGGCGGTGATCAGCTACGGCTTTTGGCAGCGGCGTTTCGGCGGCGCCGTGGACGTGCTCGGGCAAACGATCGAGCTGAACAACGAGGAACACGCCATCGTCGGGGTCATGGGGGCGGCCCACCGTTTTCCGTACGACCGCACGGAGGCGTGGATCTCCCTCCAGACGTTTCCCGGCTCGTTGAATCGCACCAATCGCACGCTCTTTACCATCGGCCGGCTGCGCGATGGCGTCAGCCTCGAGCAGGCGCGGGCCGAGCTGCAGAGCATCGCGCTCGGACTGACTGAATCCCGGCCCGATACCCACCGCGACGTCACCGCCGGCGCCGAGCCGCTGGTGGATTCGATGACCGGCACCCGCACCCAGACCCTGCTCGGCATTCTCCTCGCCGCCGTCGCCACTGTTCTTCTCATCGGCGCCGCGAATGTGGCAAACCTCCAGCTCGCCCAAGCCACCGGCCGAGGGCGGGAGATGGCCGTCCGCACGGCCGTCGGGGCGAGTCGGCGCCGCCTTCTGACCCAGGTGATAATCGAAAATCTGACCCTGGCGCTCTTCGGCGGAATCGTCGGCATCGGCGTCGCCTACGGCGGTGTCGCCCTGCTCCAGCGGTATGGCCCGGGCTGGCTCGGCGGGCTCTATTCGATCTCGCCCGACCTGCGCGTCTACCTCTTCGCGCTGCTGGTCACGGCCCTCACCGGCCTCGCCTTTGGGCTTCTCCCCGCCCACCGCGCCGGCCGGGCCGACCTCGTGGGTGGCCTCAAGGACGGCGGCCGAGGATCCGGGCCGGCGCGACGCTCCGGACGGCTCCGCGGAACCCTGGTCATCGCGCAAACCGCCCTCGCCACCATGCTGATCATCGGCGCCGGTCTGCTGGTCCGCAGCTTCTCCAACCTCCAAAGCGTCGACCTGGGATTCAAGACCGAAGGTCTGATGACGGTGCAATTTCGGCTCCCCGCCAACAAATATGAAAGCAACGAGAGCGTCGTCGCTTTCTTTGAGCATCTGCTGGAGAAGGTCGAGGCGCTGCCCGGCGTGGAAGCCGCCGCCGTCGCCATCGGCATGCCGTTTACCGGCGATGACGGCCGCGCCCGGGTGCTCGCCGACGGCGTCGACCCCGGCGAGACCGTGGAGGTGCCGATGCTCTACATCAATAGCGTGAGCAGGAGCTTCTTCGACACCCTGGAGATCCCCCACCTAGCCGGGCGGACCTTCGATAAGACCGACGTCGACGGCGCGCTGCAGGTGGCCGTGATCAACGACCGCGCCGCCGATGAGCTGTGGCCGGAGGGCGAAGACCCCGTCGGGCGCACCGTCGGTTTCCACGGCCTCGAGGATCAGTTCACCGTCATCGGAGTCGTCGGCAGCATCTACGGCAACAGCCTGCGGGACGGCCCCGACCCGGTGATCTACCTGGTCAACACGCAAGATCCCGTGCACTTCTCGACCCTCGCGGCGCGCGTGCCCAGCGACCCGTACCTCTACGGCCCGAAGCTGCAGCAAGCGATTTGGGACCTCGACCCCAATCAGCCGGTGTGGGAGATCGTCAGCCAGACCGACCGTATCGGCGGCAGCCTCGGCTCCGACCGATTCGTCGCGCGGCTGCTCGCATTCTTCGCCGGCATCGCCCTGCTCCTGGCGGCCATCGGCATCGGCGGCGTCGTGGCCTATGCGGTGGCGCTGCGCAAACGAGAGCTCGGCATTCGCCTCTCCCTCGGCGCGACGCCGCGGACGATCGTGCACATGATCGTCAGCCAGGGACTGCTGCTGGTGGTCGCCGGACTCGCCCTCGGCGTGCTCGGGGCCGCCGCCCTCCAGCGCCTGATGGAAGCCTTCCTATTCGGCGTGGACGGGTTGGACCCGCTGAGCTTCGGCGCGGCGCCGCTCGTCTTGCTCCTGGTCGGCCTCCTGGCGTCGGCGATCCCCGCCTGGAGGGCGTCGGGAATTAATCCAGTTACCACCCTGCGGGACGATTGACGGGCCAGGGGCGAGCGCGGCGCCCCAACCGGGTCGCCGCCGCCCCCGCTCTGCCGCAACCTTAGGGAGCGAAGTCGTCCACCTGCTCGTAGTCGTCCGGGAGCCGCATGGTGAACGGCACGCCTTCCAGCTCAGGTGACGTCTCCAGCTTGAGGACGCGGATATCGATGGCGCCGGCGGCGCCGCCGTTGTCGAAGTGGCGGACGCGGCGGCGCGGCAGGTGGTCCTCCTGGGAGAAATACCAGGTGGACTCCCCTCGGCCCCCTGTGTAGACCACGTGGACCTTGTCGCACATCACATCGCCGACGAGCTCTGTGCCCAGGTAGCTCATCTCGGCTCCAAACTCGTCGCCGAACGGCTCGACATGCACAAACTCGAGCATGCCGATGCCGCGTAGCGCCGCGCCGATCGTCCCCATCACCTCCGGGTCGATGTCTTCGTAGCCCTTCCGCGTCAAGTGATCGATGATGTAGAAGGTCTCTCCGTCGCCGCCGCCTTCGAGCTTCGCCTTCTTCCCATCCCGGTCGGTCGTGGCGACGCCGTAGAAACGCGCCGGCATGCCGAGCTCAGGGTTCCAGCCGGCCATAACGCCGTGCCCGGAGGCGGCGCCCATGAACTCAACCATGAAGCCGGTGGGCTCCACGGAGCTTTCAAAGCGTACTGCGGTCACCGCTTTGGCCGCCCCGTCGGCCTTTGTGAGCACCGCCAAGGCTTTCTCCTTATCTTCGCCGACGGAGTCCGCTGCGTCTTGGGACTCCGCGCCGATCGACGCCGCCGTCGTCAGCGCCGCCATCAAGGCCACGCCGATCCATTGCTTTAAGGCCATGCCGATTCTCCTCACCCCAGGTCGAGCGCTTTGATGTGTTTCTTGTCCCGCAGGTACATCGTCTTTCCGACGATCGTCGGCACGGTCCACGCCGGACGCTCCAGCACCTGGACTTCGTCGAGAACCTCGAGCTTTTCCGGCGTCGCCTTGGTCACGTAAAGCATGCCGTTTTCGTCGAGCACGAAGAGCTTGCCGTCGGCCTCGATCACGTTCGATTTCGCCATGCCGCGCTGCCGCCAGCGGATCTCCCCGGTCTTCACGTCCACCGCCGCCATGAAACTCACCTGGGTCCCGGTCGAGCCGTAGACCGTGTCCCCATCGAGCACGGAGGTCACGTGGTAAAACTGGATCTTTCGGGTCGACCAGAGCTCTTCGAGGCTGATCTTTCCATCCCCGCCGCGCGTGAGCTTGACGCCGTGGGCGCCGGCTTGGGGCGAAGAGAAGAAGAGGTACTCGCCGTCGACCAGGGTCGGCTGGTTGATGTTCTGTCCCCACTGGTTTTCGTGGTCGTAGGACCATTCCAGCCCGCCGTTATCCGGGTTGATGCCGACCACCTGCGACTTCATGAAGGTAATGAGCTGCGGCCGGCCGCCGACGTCATAGACCTGCGGCGTCGAATAGCTATTGCCGAAGGACTGGGCCTGCCATCTCACGTCGCCGTCCGCGGCTCCGAACGCGACCAGGCTCTTGCCCTCGCCACCGACCAGGGCGATGACCATGTCCTTGTAGACGATCGGGCTCGACGAGTAGCCGTGGTTCAGGAAGTTCCCGCCGAATTCCCGCCAAAGATCCCGCTTCCACACGACGTCCCCGGTCCCCTTGTCGAGGGCGTGGAGATGCCCGGCGATACCGATCGTATAGAGCACGTCGCCGACGATCAGCGGCGTCGCCCTGGGCCCCCGGCCGAATTGGTCGACGTGCCCTTCGGCCGGGCTCGCGTCGTAGGGCCTCTCCCAGACGGTCTTCCCAGACGAGGCGTCCAGGCTCACTACGACTTCCTGTTCATCCCGGCGGTACATCGTGTAGAGCCTGCCGCCTTCGACCAAGATCGCTGAGTAGCCATCTCCGAGCTCGCGGCTCCACAAGGTGGCGGGCCCCCCGTCGCCCCACGCGTCCGCGAGGCCCGAGCTCTCGGCCCGGAAGTTCCTGTCGACGCCGCCCCACTGGGTCCACGCGGCGCCCGCGGACTCCACCGCCGACTCGGGCGCGGCTTCAGAGCCGGCGCCCGGGGTCTCGGCGACGCCCGGCGTCGCGGTGAGGAGCACCCACACCGCAGACGCCCCTCCGGTTCTTATGAGCTGGTTCAACACGGCGAAATCTCCTTAAGGGTCTGAAGCCTGCTTGAACGGCTGAAACGCAGTCCGGCGCCCGGTCAATCAGCCGAGGCTTCGAAAGGGGTCATAGGAATCTGCCGCGCCATTTGATCACGCCGGGCGGTCGCCGACGACCGGGGGAATGTCCCCGATGAAGACCGCGGCACCTGCTCTCTGACATCGGCCTCTGCTAAGCTCCGCGCTCCGCCGTACGGTTCCGGCACGACCCTCCCTTGAACCGCTTCCCCAGCTTCTTCCCTATGCCTGACCTCGACGCAGACGCGCCTCGCCGGTTCGCCTTGCCTATCCCCGCCCCAAAGTCCGTCGTCATTGAACGGCCAGTCGGACTCGTGGGATGGGCCGCGCTTTCCCTGCTCCTGCTCGCCACCCTCGGCTGTGGCGCTGCCCCGGACCCGGAGTCTGGGGCGGAATCGTCGGCCACGACCTACGAAACCCGCGGCATCATCCGTCAGCTTCCGAGCGGAGCGCCGGGCAGCGAGCTGTTCATTCACCATGAGCCGATCCCGGAATTCGTCTCGATCGACGGAGAGGTCGTCGGCATGGAGTCCATGACCATGGGCTTCCCGGTCGCCGACGCCGACACCCTCACCGGCTTCACGGTCGGTGACCGGGTCGCGTTCACGCTGCGCGTCGACTTTGACGGCTCCCCGCCCCTCGCCATCGACGGTCTTCGAGCCTTGCCGGACGGCGAAACGCTCTCCTTCGAGTCTGCCGACGCCCCACAGGGCGAAGGTGACGGGCACGCTGACCCCAGCGGCCATGGCGGCCACGGTCACCACGGCGGAGACGGGGACCCCGGCGGACAGGACGCGCCCCCTGAAGAGCTCGGCTCCGCCGACGAACACCCCGGCCATGGCGCACCGGACGGCCACGGCGCCACCGACGACGCGGAACACACCCCCGCCGCCGACTCAGCGGCCGGCTAAAGCGGCTCCTCCGTCCATGTCTTCGCGTCTTTCCACGTGTCTCGAGCAGTCCTTGGCCGCGCAAGAGCGTCTCATTGGCTGGAGCGTAGACCCGGAAACAATGGCCCTCCGCGCGGAGAAGGTATCCCAGTGGAGCGCCGGCTGGCACGTGGAGCACCTCAGCATGACCGCGGCGCTGATTGTCGACTACTTGGAGAAGTTCCTCGAAGTCGGCGGTGAGTCCGGTTGGAAGGGGCCGAACTGGGTGGGCTGGATGGTCTTGCTCTCCCGGTTCATCCCGCGCGGCGCCGCCGACGTTCCCGATTTCCTTGATCCCGAGGGGATCGACATCGAGGCGCTTCGCCGCCAGCTCGACGACACCGCCCGGCGCCTCCGAGCGCTCGAGGTCCACCTCGACAAGCTGTCAGCCATCAAAGGCACCCAGCAGCACCCCTTGCTCGGACACTTTACTGTCAAGCAGTGGTTTGACTTTCTGGTCATCCACGACCATCACCATTACAAGATCATCCGCGACATCGAGCGCGCGGTGAGTGGAGCTCCGAAGTGACCCGTCCGCCTTTCGACATTGCCCCCGGGAGCCAGGTGCTTGTGACCGGTTCTTTGGCTTTCGATCAGATCATGGTCTTTCCGGGCCAGTTCAAAGACCACATCCTCCCCGAGAAGCTCCACGTCATCAATATCTCCTTTCTTGTCAAAGAGATGCGCAGGCAGCGGGGCGGCTGCGCCGGCAATATCGCCTACACCATGGCGCTGCTCGGCCACGAACCCCGCATCGTCGCTTCGGCGGGTAATGACTTCGGCGACTACGGCGCGTGGCTCGAAAAGCACGGCGTCGATATCGGCGGCGTCGTGCTCCACGACGATATCGCCACGGCCTCATGTTTCATCACCGCCGACCACGACGACAACCAAATCACCGGCTTCTATCCGGGAGCCATGGGCCGCGCCGGAGATATCAGCGTCGTTGAGCGCGCCGGAGATCGGGCCAGCGCCCTGATCATCGCGCCGGACGACCCCGGGGCCATGTCTCGCCACTGTCGGGAAGCCCGCGACGCCAAAATGCCCTTCATCTTCGACCCGTCCTTCCAGGTCACCGCCATGGACGGCGACGCCCTCAGCGAAGCCGCCCAAGGCGCCGCCATGCTGGTCGTCAACGACTATGAATTCGCGGTCTTCGAGAAGAAGACCGGCCTCTCCGGCGACCAGGTCTTCGACCTCGTCGACATGGCCGTCGTGACGCTGGGCGGCGAAGGTTCGAAAATCATGCGGCGGGGAGAGGACAACATCGCCATTCCCGCGGCCTCGATCGGCGAGCTCGTCGAGCCGACCGGCGCCGGAGACGCCTACCGAGCGGGATTCGTCGCCGGCTGGCAGCGCGGCTTCGACCTCGAAGTTTGCGGACGCATGGGCTCGGTGGCTTCCGCATTCGTCGTCGAGCAAAGCGGGCCCCAGGCCCACGCCTACACCCGGCAGGAATTCGCGGAACGCTATGCCGCCAACTTCGGCGCCCTGCCCGCCGACTTGGACTGAACATCACCCCGGGAGGCCCCATGGCTGACACGAAATTCTGGCTGATGAAGAGCGAGCCCCACGTTTACGGGCTCGACGCCCTCCGACGCGACGGCTCGACGATGTGGGACGGAGTCCGCAATTACCAGGCTCGCAACTTCATGCGCGACGAGATGAAAGTCGGCGATCTGGTGCTCTACTACCACTCGAACGCCAAGCCCCCCGGGGCCGTTGGTCTCGCCAAGGTGAGCTCCGAGCCGTACCCGGATCCGACCCAATTCGAAGACGACAGCAAGTATTTCGACCCGAAGTCGACGCCGGAAAAGCCGCGCTGGATCCTCATCGATATCGCGTTTGAGGCCGAATTTCCGCGTCTGGTCAGCCTCCAAGAGCTCAAAGAGGACGATGACCTCGACGGCATGCTGGTGACGATGAAGGGTCAACGACTCTCCATCCAGCCGGTTGAAAAGCGCCATTTCGAGCGCGTCCTCGAGCTCGCGGGGCTCGCCTACGAGATCTAGCGCGATCTCCTGAACGGACGAATGCGTCAAGCGGCGGCCTTCCCGGCCGCCGCTTCGTGCTGTCCGGCCCGCCGCCGGCCCTCAAGGTGAGGAAAGATTCCCCACGGACCGGGCGGGCTACTGCCGACGGCAGATCCGCTCAGCCCTGCAATCAGGCGCCCCGCTTTCAGGCGGCCTGCTTTCAGGCGGAAGCGTTCGGCAGGTCCACCATGTCGTGGATAAAGCCGGTCACCGGCGCCGGGCTGTCGCCGAATCGGCGATCCTGCGGCGTCACGCGCATATCGAGCGGCTTCTTCGGACCGATCACCACCGCGCTCTTGATATCGATCCTCGTCCCCGCGATCACGTCGAGGCGATACGCCTGGAGAATCATCGCGACGACCAAGCGAAGCTGCGTCATGCCGTAGGAGACGCCTAGGCAGGTCCTGTGGCCGACTCCGAAAGGCATGTATTCGTAGGGCCCCGGCTTGTGGGTCAGCCAGCGGTTGGGATCAAAACGCTTCGGATCTTCGAAGACGTCCGGGTCTTTGTGCAGGATATGGGGGCTATAAATCACTTCCGAACCTTCAGGGATCTCGTAGCCCAAGATGCTCGTTGACGTCGCCGCGACGCGCCCGAAGGCGATGGTCGGCGTCAGCACCCGGAGAGCCTCCTTGATGACCCGATCGAGGACCGGCAGGGCGAAGATCTGATCGAAGCTCGGCGGATCGCCGCCGAGCTCACGGTCGAGCTCTTCGTGCAGCTCAGCGGCCACTTCAGGATGCTGGGCCAAAAGAAAGAACGTCCAGGTGAGGGCCTTGGCCGCCGTATCGTGCCCGGCGAAGAAGAGCGTGAAAGCTTCACCGATCAACTCATCCCGGGTCAGCTCCTCCGGCGTTTCGTCATGGACCTTGGCCATGCCGCTCAGGATGTCGAGGCCCGAGTAGCCAGCCTCCCTCTTCCGTTCGATCTCTCGCCACAGCTCAGCGTCGATCTGGCGCATCAGCGTCAAGAGACGTCGCAGGGGCGTCCCGGGCAGGTCGACGGGGATCATCGCCGCCGGCGAAAAAAGCATGTGGATCATGTCGGACATCATGCCCGCCAGCTGCTGCTCCCCCCGCCTCGCCTCTTGCCCATAGAGGGTCTTGCTGCTCATCACCAGGGTCGCGAGGCGCATTTCATCGTCGATATTGATCGTCTCGCGACCGCGCCAGTCCCCGATCATCTGCGCGGTGGCCGAGACCATGTCGTCGTAGTAGCGCTTCAGATGGTTGCGGGTGAACCACGGGCGCATCAGATTCTTCTGCTGCGAATGCCGCTGGCCGTTGAGAAACAAAATATTCGTCGCAAGGCGCTGGTAGACATCCGCCTTGGGCCCGGGCGGGCAGCGAACCTCAAACTGACCCTGCGTTCCCAGCAGCTCCCGGGTCGCCTTCGCACCGAAGACAAAGTGGGTGGCGACCCCCGGCATGGATGACTCAAAGAAAAGTGGTTGATTGGCGCCAGCGGTCAACCGAACGAGCGGTCCATATTCGTTCTTTAACCGCGTCATCGCCGCCACCGGATTGGCGAAGAAGCGCAGGGCATTCCCACGCCAGCCGAGAAGCGGCGTCGGCTTTGGACCAGGAATCTCTGAGGCTGGCCTCAAAGTCTGCTGAGGAGGCGATGGCGCAACCGATCCGTTGCTCTCCGGCAGCGGCTGGGCAACGCCCTCTTCGACCGCGGCGGCGTGGGCAGCAGCGTTGATCTCGGCTCTCGCGATAGGAGTGCCACCCGAATACGGACATTGGGTCATAAAGTCGAGCTCCAGATGAGGGGACGGGGATGAGAACGCTCGAATGTCAGGATTATATAGAAACCTGGCCAATGTGTCTCGTGAGACCCTCAGGGTGGAGGCCGCAGAGCCAGGCCTGGCGGCCCCGATGCCCTGAATCGCCCGATGTCACTGAAACATAAAGAGATGCGCGCTTCCGCACCTGCCCTCCCATCCTTGACATCGAGGGGCTGAATTCGACTACAATCGGCCCATCTGGCATCCCTGCCTTCTAAGAACTGGTGCGGCGTCGGACTAAGATCCGACGGCGTCAAGCTGTCGAAATTATCCGGATCTCGACTTGAAGCAGCACACGATCATTTTTGTCCCTCACGCCCGTGCGAAGTTTCGCAAGTGGCGGCTCTCGACCCTCCAGGCCTCGCTCATCATCGGAGCGCTGGTCACGGCCACCCTCGGCGGCCTGCTCGCCACCATCCTCTACTTCGACACCAGCTTCGACAAAGATGAGCTGGTTCGCATTCAAAGTGAGAATGATGAGCTCCGCGCCGTTAACCAGAGGTTCGAAACCAGCATTCGCGATATGGAAGGTCGGCTGACCGACTACCAGCAGCGAATTCACCAGCTCGCGATCGTCGCCGGCGTGACCGAGCTTTCGCCATCCGGCGAGCCGGGCATCGGCGGTCTTGATCCGCGCTTCCAGCGACCCGAGCTGGATACCGCTGAGCCGGCCATCAACGCCAATATGGGCCTGCTCGACACGCAGATCGACAGTCTCGACGGTGAGCTCGCGACGCTCGAAGAGTCCCTCAACGCCCGCCAGCTGCGACTTTCCAGCATGCCGACGATCGCCCCGTCCCGCGGCATCTACACCAGCGGCTTCGGCTATCGGAAGGACCCTTTCACCGGCCGCCGCGCTTTCCACCAGGGCATTGATATTTCGGCCCCCCGCGGACGGGAAGTCGTCGCGCCCGGAAACGCCATCGTCGTGAAAGCCGGCCGGGCCTCGGGCTACGGCAAGGTCGTCTACCTTTCCCACGGCTTCGGCATCACGACCCGCTTCGGCCACCTCTCAACCATCGATGTTGAGGTTGGGCAAAGAGTTAAGCGCGGTGAGCTGGTGGGCCGGATCGGCTCCACCGGCCGCTCCACCGGCAACCACCTTCACTATGAAGTGCGAGTCGAAGGCCGAGCTGAGAATCCCCTCGGCTACATCCTCGACGGCGTGAGCCCCTAGGTCGGAGCGAGGCCCCGGCGCGACTTACGGGCTGAAAGACGAGCCGCCAAGTCAGGCGACGCGCCGTCGATCGGGACAAAGACAGCTCAGCGAAACGACGCCCTGCCGGGGCGTCGTTTTGGCGTGGCCCGAGGACGGATAATCGGACTCCCAAACGCCCCGCTTCCACCCAGAGGGTCTAGGGAATCTTCAACCGCGGGGCCTGTCCGGGCCGCCGAGCCTCTCAGCCCGGCCACCCAACCCGGACCGACACGTCTCCCGGGTCGGGAATGCCGACCTCTGCTAAACTGTTGACCAACATCGAACGGAGGCACCAGCCCTCGAAGCGGCGTGGACACCGTCCGATGGCCCCCGCCGACGCTCTCCCCGCGAAGTCCCTAGATCCCCGAAGCGTAGACCCCTCTACACAATTCGCCTCCGGCTAGAGCGACGCCGGCCCAACTCCCCTAGCGACCCTCATTTTCCCGCCATCTATACCCTCTCGATAGTGCAGCCGCCCTCGACCCGATCGTTCCGGAGTCCAGGCTTCGCGGCAGGAGCGCTCCATGATCAATAAGGTCCTGTCCAAACTCTTCGGCACCAAGCACGAGCGCGACCTCAAGCGCATGCAGCCGTTCATCCAGAAGGTCAACGGCCTCGAGCCGTCGATGGAGGCGCTGGATGACGCCCAGCTTCGCGCCAAGACCGATGAGTTCCGTGATCGTCTCGCCAAGGGCGAAACCATCGATGGCCTGATGGCCGAAGCCTTCGCCGTCGTCCGGGAAGCCGCCAAACGGAAGCTAGGCATGCGTCACTACGATGTCCAGCTCATCGGCGGCATGGTGCTCCACGACGGACGTATCGCGGAGATGAAGACCGGTGAAGGTAAGACGCTCATGGCCACGCTGGCCGTTTACCTCAACGCCCTCCCCGGTAAGGGCACGCACGTGGTGACGGTGAACGACTACCTGGCCCAGCGCGATGCCGACTGGATGGCGCCGGTTTACCAAGCGCTCGGCATGACCGTCGGTGTCATCAAGACGAATCTCCCCACCGAAGAACGCCGCGAAGCCTACGCGTGCGACATCACCTACGCGACCAATAACGAGCTGGGCTTCGACTACCTCCGCGACCACATGGTCATCGATCGGGCGCGGATGGTTCAGCGCGGCCATACCTACGCCATCGTTGACGAAGTCGACTCGATCCTCATCGATGAAGCGCGGACGCCGCTGATCATTTCGGGACCGTCGGAGGAGTCCGTCGACAAGTACTACCGGATCGACCGGGTGATCCCGAAGTTTGTCCGCGGTGACGAGCACGAGGACGAGAACGGCAATAAGTACACCTCCGGCGACTTCCTCGTCGACGAGAAGGCCCACACCGTCGCCTTGACCGAAGAGGGCGTCGCGAAGGCCGAGCACGTGCTCAAGGTCGACAACCTCTACGACATGGAGAATATCGAGCTTCTCCACGGCGTGAACCAAGGGCTCCGCGCCCATCACCTTTACAAGAAAGACGTCGCCTACCTCGTCAAAGACGGCGCGGTGGTGATCGTCGACGAGTTCACCGGACGCCCCATGCCGGGTCGCCGCTGGTCGGACGGCCTGCACCAGGCCGTCGAAGCCAAGGAAGGCGTGCGCATCGAACGCGAGAACCAGACGCTCGCCACGGTGACTTTCCAGAACTACTTCCGCATGTACGACAAGCTGGCCGGCATGACCGGTACGGCGGAGACGGAAGAGGCGGAGTTCGGGGAGATCTACGAACTCGACGTGACGGTGATCCCGACCAACAAGCCCATCGCCCGACTCGACCACGCCGACGCGGTCTTCCGCACCGAGCGCGAGAAGTGGCTTGCGGTCGTCGACGAGATTCAGGATTGCCAGCAGCGCGGCCAACCGGTGCTCGTGGGCACCATCTCGATCGAGAACAGCGAAATGCTGTCCAAGATGCTCAAGAAGCGCGGCGTCCGCCACGTGGTCTTGAACGCGAAATTCCACGGCCGGGAAGCCATGATCGTCGCCCAGGCGGGCCGCAAAGGCTCCGTGACGATCGCCACCAATAGGGCGGGCCGCGGCACCGATATCGTGCTCGGCGGAAACGCCGAAGGCCTGGCCCGCGGTGAAGTCTCGGACCCCTTGGACACCGAGGGCTACGAAGAGGCCCTGGCCCGTCTGACCGAAATCACCGCCCAGGAGCGCGAAGAGGTCAAAGCCTCCGGCGGCCTCCACATTCTCGGCACCGAGCGCCACGAATCCCGCCGGATCGACAACCAGCTCCGCGGACGCTCCGGCCGCCAAGGCGACCCCGGCTCGTCCCGCTTCTTCATCTCGCTCGATGACGACCTGATGCGCATCTTCGGCGACAACACCCAGCGGGTGCAGAACCTGATGGGCAAGCTCGGCATGGAAGATGGCGAAGCCATCGAGCACAAGATGGTCAGCCGCGCGATCGAGCGCGCCCAAGGCCAGGTCGAAGGGCGAAACTTCGAAGTCCGCAAGCAGCTGCTCAAATATGACGACGTCATGAACAAGCAGCGCGAGGCGGTTTACGAGCTGCGGGAAGAGGTGCTGACCCACGAAGACGGCGACAGCCTCGTCACCCCGCTCGCCGCGGAGATCATCGACGACGCGGTGGACCGCCACTGCGCCGAGAACCTCGACCCGAGGGATTGGGATCTCACCGAGCTCGCCACCGAAGTCCTCGACTACTTCGACATTGACATCCACAAGGTCGAAGACCTCGATCTTGAGAGCCTCGGCGTTTCTGAGCTCAAGGACACCCTCACCCAGCTGGCGACGGCCAAGTACCAATCCAAGGAAGAGCGCCACGGCCTCGACCAGGTGCGCCCGATGGAGCGCGAAGTCTTCCTGAAAGTCCTCGACGACGCCTGGAAGAACCACCTGCTGGCGCTTGACCAGCTCAAGGAAGGCATCCATCTCCGGGGCCACGGCCAGCGCGACCCGCTGAACGAGTACAAGCGAGAGAGCTTTGAGCTCTTCAGCGAGATGAAGAATCGCTACGAAGACACCGCCATTCGCCACCTCTATCGACTCGAGCCGATGAGCGCGGAGGAACGCGAAGCGCGGAAACAAGCGATGATCGAGCGCATGCGACAGCAGATGCGGCTTTCGGCGGCGTCGAAATCGTCCGCGCCGGCGAAGCCGATGACGGTCCAGCGCCAGATGCCCAAAGTCGGACGCAATGACCCGTGCCCGTGTGGCTCCGGCAAGAAGTTCAAGAAGTGCCACGGCGCTCCCCAAGCCCGCGCCTCCTAGTGTCTCGCGGCCGGCTCGCGAGCGCATCGGGGTCGCCCCAACGAAGATCAGACCTCTCCGGTTCGGCGAGGGTCCAGGCCACGGGATCCTCGCCCCAGAATCGGCGGCGCTACCCGTGAACCCCGTTAGCTCATCGGCGTATTGATAAGCGACATGCCTAGCCTCCGCGATTCCGTCGCCTTGATCACGGGCGCCGCCTCCGGCATCGGCGCGGCTTTGGCCCACGCCGCCGCCCAACGGGGGGCCGCGGTGATCGTCGCGGATCTCGACGCAGATCGGGCCGAGGCGGTGGTCAGCGAGATTCGGAGTCGCGGTCAGAGCGCCGAGGTTCGCGCGCTGGACGTGACGGACCGGCTCGCTTTCCGTACGGTCGTCGACGATATCGTCGCGTCCTACGGCCGCCTGGACTTCCTCTTCAATAACGCCGGCATCGGCGTCACCGGCGAGGCCCGGGACTTGACCCCCGACGCCTGGGATCGGGTGATCGACGTGAACCTCAAAGGGGTCATCCACGGTATCCAAGCGGCGTACCCGCACATGATCCGCCAAGGTTCGGGGCACATCGCCAATACGGCTTGCGTCGCCGGCCTCGTCCCGTTCCCGATGACCGCCGCCTACTGCGCGAGCAAACATGCCGTGGTCGGCCTCTCGACGTCGCTCCGCGCCGAGGCGTCTTCGCTCGGCGTCGGGGTAAGCGTCATCTGTCCGGGGCTCGTCGCGACCGACATGTTTGACCACATCGAGTACTACTCGGTCGACAAGGCGACGCTCATTCAGCCCGTGGAGCGGGCGATGGTGAGCCCCGAACGCTGCGCACAGCAAGTCATGCGGGGCGTCGAGCGGAACCGGGGCGTCATCACGGTCAACGCGCACGCCAGCTTTGTGTGGTGGCTCTACCGATTTGCCCCTCGCCCGTTTATGGCGCTCACCGGCCACATTTTCAAGCGGATGCGCGCCCGGCTGCGCCAGTCGGCGACTCCCTAGGATTTCACTCCTCCTCGCCGCCGGCGGAGCCGCCGGTGCTGAAAGCCACCTATGCAATCCCCCCTGCCCCGCCCCGCCGAGGTTCGCCATGACGAATGGATCGCCGACGACGCTCACCTCGAAAGAGTGTGTCGCCGCTGGCTCGAGGCGCCGGCCCTCGCCCTCGACACGGAATTCGTCCGCGAGCGAACTTTCTATCCACGACTCGGCCTGCTGCAGATCAATGACGGCGAACGGATCTCCCTGGTCGACCCGCTAGCCATCGATGACCTCAGCCCGCTGGCCGCGGTGCTGGAAGAGACGAAAGTCATCAAGATTCTCCACTCCTGCAGCGAAGACCTCGAGGTCTTCGACGTGCACCTCGATACCTTGCCGACGCCGCTTTTCGATACCCAGGTCGCCGCCACCCTGCTTTATGACGCCAATCCACCGGGCTACGCGCGCCTGATCGACGAGCTCTTCGGGATCGAGGTGCCCAAGGGGGAGACTCGATCGAATTGGATGCGGCGCCCTTTACGCGAGTCGCAGCTTCACTACGCCGCGCTCGACGTCGCCTATCTACTCCCCGCGGCCGAGCGGCTCAGGGACACGCTCACCGAACGACGCCGCGACCGCTGGCTCAAAGAAGAAATGAACACCCTCCTAGAGTCCGCTAGGAACAGCACACCGGACGATGAGTTATACCTATCGATCGGCCGGGCGCGGCTCATGAACCCACGCCAGCTCGAGGCGCTCAAGGAGCTCTACGCTTGGCGCCAGCGCGAGGCGCGGAAACGCGACCTCCCCCGCTCGTTCATCGTCAAAGACAGGGCCTTGAATTCCATCGCACAGCTCCTGCCCCGCTCGTTCGACAAGCTCGGGGACATCGAAGATCTCGACCGTCGCACGCGCGAACGACACGGGAAGGCCCTGATGCGCATCGTCAAGGAGGCCCGGCAGTGCCCGGCTGAAGAGCTCCCCCGTCGGATGAAGCGCCCCGCCGACCTGTCGCTCCACAAAGAGACCGTCAACCGACTTCGAAGCACGGTCAAAGAGCGGGCCGCAGCCCTCGAGATCGCCCCGGAAGTGCTCGCCAACCGTCGGACGGTGGAAAGGGTCATGCGCCGCCACCTCGACGGCGCCGACCCTACCTTGCCGCCCACTCTCAGCGACGGCTGGCGGTTCGAGGCGGTGGGACAAGCCCTTCTCGCAGCGATCTAAGCGCCCTAACCCGAAGGGCGACCTCCTGCGGCGAGACCTCTCCGCAATGAAAAAGCGGCCCGAAGGCCGCTTTTTTACGGTCATCTCTTATCGGCTGGGCTAGAACGATGCCGAGAAGGAGATGATCGTGTAGTTACCGTCTTCCGATCCGAGGATATTGTTGTCGAGACGTAGCCCCTGCGGCGTAAACGCCGGAAAGAGGACAGCGCTCTCAACATCCACGGTGTGGTATTCCGCCTTGAGCACCAAGTTCGGGGTGAACAGGTAGTTCACGGCGAAACCGAGATCCTCGCGGGTGTCGAAATCAGCCGGGCGGACAAAATCAACCGAAGTCCACTCGGACTCCTGCTTCTCGTACTGGACGTAGAAGTGGAGCTGATCGGTCGCGAAGAAGCCGAGCTGTCCATACCAAGCGACGAGGTCGAAAGTGATTTTGTTATCGCTGATGAAGCTCGGCACTTCCGGGTCGAAGGCGCGGTATTCGGCGCGAACAGACCAGCGGTCGAAGACGCCTTCGATCGAGCCCATGAACTCTTCGACCTCTTGCTCCTCACCGACCTCGCGGAAGACCCCTTCCTGGCCGCCGGTCAAGGTCTTGGACTGGAAGCTCGCGCCGAAACGCAGGCCCGATAGCGGGGTGTTCAGCCACGCCTGGAGTCCGAAAGTCTCTTCGCCCTTGAGCGGGAGAATGTCCGTCGGGTCACCGAGGGCGCTCTCGAAGGTCTCATATTCACCGAGGTAGAGGTCCAAGTCGACGGGCCAGTCGGACTCCGCGGCGAAAGTGTGGGAGAGCGCCAGGCCGTCGACGGTCTCACTCGTGAAGCTACCTTCGAGGTAGATCGAAAACGGCGCGCGGTAGAAGGGCAAGACCGTGCCGACGTCGCGGATCTCGTTGTAGATCCCGTACGGGATCTGAACGCGGCCGACCTTGAGGCTGGTCTGCTCGCCGAGACGGCGCTCGTAGAAGGCGTAGTCGAGCTCGATTTCGTCGCGGAATTCGTCGACGGCGGCATCGCCATTCGCTTCGTTGCTGAGCTGCACGACCACAATGTCGCGCGGCGAGATCTCATAACGGAACTGGAGGGCGAGCGTTCGGTAGTCGAAAGTCCCGCTTTCAGGAATGCCGAGGGCGCTTTCCGAGAAAGAGGGTCCGCCGGCAAAGTCAAAGAGCGCACCTTCCGCGAAGGACTGGTCAGCATAGGCCTGGGTCAAGAACCCGTGGATCGAAAACTTGTTGTCGCCGTCAACCGCCAGGGCGGGGACGGCTGCGGCCAGGATCAGGGACAGGACAACGACGGGGACAAGTCTGCCTTTGTTTTCCCTCGGCATCGGTCTCTCCTTAAAGGTTTGAGAGAACACTCGGTGGTTCGAAGAGAGCACACCTGCTCTCTTCTTCATGCGTGTTGTGGTACCGCTGATGCCATCCCATGCGAAAAACCGAGAGCTGGGAACACTCCAGGCTTCGCCCAAGGGGCGCTCGTGACGTGGCCGGGTAGTACTTTGGCTAGGCACTTGTTGCTCACCGAAATCGGGGGCTCGCCTTGGGAAAAGTGAGATCGTGGGCAACGCACCGGAACGAGAAGCGCCTTTTTGAATGGGCACTGCTGGGCAACGGAAACATCACGAAGATAGTAGGTTGGCCGCATCGTCCAAGTCAAGGCTCCGAAGCGCCGGAAATACTGATGAGAACAGGCTTAAATGGCCCTTTCGATCTCCTTTTGTAGGAGAAAATCGGTCGCATGTGTAGGACTCTCTGGGGGCCCGTTGATTTGCCTTCCAGAGGCTTTTTGTTTAATCTCAAAACCAACCGACCGTCCGGCAGGTTACTTCCCTCCCTTCTTCTGCTCGGGTTTCGCTCTCACACCCCCGCTGGGGACCCTCCATTCCGGTCCCCGCGCTCTCGGAGAAGCACCATGCCGTTACCTCCTTCCCCCAGGTCGCCTGCTGCTGTCCAGACGCTGCAATTCTTCCGCGACCCGTTTACCCTGCTCAGCGAGTGCAAGGAACGTCACGGGGACATCTTCACCCTCAAGCTGCTCGGCATGGGCAATTGGGTCTTCCTCACGTCTCCGGACCTCATGCGGGAGATGTTCAAGGCCCCGGCCGAGGACCTCGTGACCGGCGAAGTCAACGGAGCCACCCTCGGCTTTCTGATGGGCCTCGACGCCGTCTTTTCCCTCGACGGGAAACAGCACCTCAAGCGACGCAGGATGGTGCTGCCCTACTTCACCGGCAAATCGGTGAAGCGCCGCATCGGCATGATGGACGACGTCGCCAAAATGGGCATGGACGAGTGGCCCCACGGCTCGCCGTTCCCGTTCTTGCGCTTCGCCCACCTCGCGTCGCTTCGTATCATGGTCAAGACGTTCTTCGAGGCGTCGCCGAAGGCCGTTCAGGAAGAGATGATCGAGCTCTTCGACGTCTTCTCTCTCAAGGGCCTCCGCTCCCCCCTGATCCTGCTGAGCTTCCTCCAGATCAACCTCGGCAAGCACTCGCCCTGGGGCAAGATCTTGGCGATGCGCGACGCGGTCGGCGCCCTCGTGGCGCAGGAGATCGATCGGCGGATCGCCGACCCCGAGGCCTTCGGTGACCGGGACGTCGCGTCCTCCATGGTGCGCGCCATGGTGGCGGGCGAGATCGACGTCACCCGCCAAGGCCTCATCGACGAGATCTTCAACGATATTTTTGCCGGCCACGAAACGACCGGCGGCGTCCTGACGTGGACGGTGGAGTGTGTGCTGCGCCGTCCGGAGCTCCTGGAGCAGCTCCGCCAGGAGATCGATGAAGTCCTGGGGGACCAGCCGGTCACCGAAGAGACCATCGGTCAGCTGCCGATCACCGATGCGATCATCGCTGAGGCGGTCCGCTACCGTCCGCTCGCGCCGCAAGCCGGATTTCGCCTGGTCAAGAATACCTACGAGATCGGTGGCTACACGCTTCCGCCCGGAACCACCCTCGCCCACGGCTTTTCGGTGCTGGCGCGCAACGGCGAGGTCTTCGACAACGCGGAAGACTTCGACATTTGCCATTTCCACCAGCGCAGGGTCAAGCATTTTGACTGGAGCCCTTTCGGCGGCGGCACGCGCATGTGCCTCGGCAAGGGTCTTGCCGAAATCGAACTGGCCGTTCTGCTGCCCACGATCTTCCAGCACTTCGATCTGGAGCTGGCCCAAAACAAGGTCTACCCCGTGCGTCACGGCATGTTCTTCGGCCCCAACGAAGGCCTGAAGGTCCGGGCCACTCCGCGCACCCCCGTCGCTCGCCGGGCCCCGGAGCCGTCTGCCGAGTCCGTCGGCGCCGCGCCGCCCGCCCGCTGTCCGGTCAGCCACTAGTCGACCTGCCGGGCTGGCCCGTGCCGTCGGACTGATGGTCCGATCAGGCATAATCACCTTCGTCTTTCGAACCCCATCCAAGAAAGGATCGAACGGATGCGCTACCTCAAAGTCATCCTCCCGTTCGTCCTGCTCCTCGGCGCCGTTTTCGGCGCCGGCCTGCTAGCAGACGCCGGACCGAAGCTGCCCCCGGGCGAGTCGGTCGACCCGGTGCGTCGCGTCGAAGCGGTGGCGGCCGCGCCCCAGGAGCTGGTCCTCGACGTCACAGCTTTCGGCACCCTGGAACTGCGCTCCGACATCGACGTGACCGCCAGCGTAGCGGCGCCGATCAGCCGTCTTTCCCCTTCCCTCGAGGCCGGCAACCTGGTCCGTCGCGGCGACGTCTTGGCCCGGCTCGAGACGGTGGACTTTGAGATGGCCCGCGCCCAGGCGGCCTCTGCCATCGCCGACGCCGAGCTTCGCCTGGCCCAAGAGGAAGCCGAGGCCCGAATCGCCCTCGAAGAATGGACGGGCGACGGCGAGCCCGGGCCCTTGGTCAGCCGCCGGCCCCAGCTCCAGCAAGCCCGCGCCCGTCTAGAGGCGGTCCGGGCCGAGCTCCAGCAAGCCGAAGTCAACCTCGGACGGGCCGTCATCCGCGCCCCCTTCGACGCCCTGGTCCGCGAGCGTCGCGTCGGTCTCGGCCAGTATCTCCAGCCCGGCCAGGTCATCGCTCGCCTGCAGGAGGCCGACGTCGCCGAGGTGCGGGTGCCGCTGACCGAAGCCCAGCTCGCCGCCTTGGATCCGTCGATTCTCCGACCCTCGGCCCAAAACGATGGACCGACCGCCCTCGTCAGCGCCCGCATCGCGGGACTCGAGGTCGTCCGCCGAGGCCGGGTTCTGCGCACCGAAGGCGCCTTGGATGCGGCCTCCCGCATGCTGACGCTGGTGGTGGAAGTCCGAGATCCGCTGGCGCTGCGCTCGGACGGTGAACCGCTGGTGCCCGGTCAATTCGTCGACGTCACCATCGCCGGCCGGCGGGTGCCGGAGGCGACGATCGTGCCGCGCGCCGCCCTCATCGACGGCGACCGTGTTTTCGTGATCGACGGAGGTGAGTTGCGCCGGCGCAGAGTGGACGTCATCCAGGTCCGCGGTGAACACGCGGTGATCGGCGGCGGCCTCGCCGCCGGCGAGCTCGTGAATATCTCCCCCGCCCTCGGCGCTTTGGACGGCACCCCGGTGGAAGCCCGCCGGATCGAAGGCCCCGCCGCGGAAGCGCTCGGTCTGAAGGCCTCCTTCGGGAGCTCGCCGGACACGGCAAGGCCGGGCGCCGCCGGAGCGAACGCCGGGCCGTCGGACGCAGCGTCGTGACGTTCGAGGACCCGCGGGCACTACAAAGACGTGACGCTTCGGATCCCTCGGAGCTGTGAGGGGGGCCGGAGGGACGCGGGCGGGAGACGCGACGTTGAACAGGATCGTCACCTGGTTCGTGCGCAATCCCGTCGCGTCGAACCTGCTCATGATCTTCATCGTGCTCGCCGGGCTGCTCAACGCAGCCCTACTGAGGATCGAGGTCTTCCCCGACTACTCATCCGACGTCATCTCGATCGCCGTCGAGTATCCGGGCGCCGCCCCGGAGGACGTCGAGGAAGGGATCTGCCTGCCGGTCGAGGAGACCCTCGACGGCCTCGAGAGCGTCAAGAAGATCCAATGCATCGCCACCGAGGGCCTCGGCCACGTGGCGGTCGAGATCGAGCTCGGACAGGACATCGACCGCGCCCTAAACGACATCAAGTCGCGGGTCGACGCCCTCGACACGCTGCCGGCGGAGGCCGAGAAGCCGACGATCCGCGAGCTTCTGCTGCGCCGCCAGGTCGCGAGCGTCGTCGTCCACGGGGACGTCGAGCCCTTCTCCCTCAGGCGCCTCGCCGAGCAGCTCCGCAACGAGATCGTGGCGCTGCCGCAGGTCTCCCAAGCGCGGGTAGCGTCGGCGCCGAACTTCGAGATCGCGATCGAAGTCTCGGACCGCCAGCTGCGTCGCTACGGCCTCGGATTCGACGATGTGGTCCGGGCGGCCGTCGACGGATCCTTCGAGCTGCCCGGCGGCGCCGTCGAGAGTGAAAGCAACGAGCTACTGATCTTGACCGGCGAGGAAGCCCGGAGCGTCGAGGCCTTCTCCCGGGTCCCCCTGATCAGCCGCGCGGAAGGCGGCGGCCTCGTGCTCGGCGACGTCGCCGACATCTACGACACCGTGGCCGACAGCGACCAAATCGCCCGCTTCAATGGCCAACCGGCGGTGATGGTGCTCGTTTACCGGACCGCGGACCAAAACGTCATCGACGTGGCGGAAGCCGTCAAGGCCTACGCCGCCGACCGAGACGACTTGCCCCCGGGCGTCCAGCTCTCCGTCTGGCAGGACGACACCAAGGAGCTCCGCGACCGGCTCTCGACCCTGATTGAGAACGGCCTCGCGGGCTTCCTGCTGGTGCTCTTGATGCTGGCGATTTTCCTGCGGCCGAAGCTCGCGCTCTGGGTCTCGATCGGCTTGGTGATCGCATTTACCGGCACCCTGGCGCTGATGCCCGCCTTCGGCATGTCGATCAATTCGCTGTCACTCTTTGCCTTCATCCTCGTGCTCGGCCTGCTGGTGGACGACGCGATCGTCGTCGGCGAGAACATTTACCGCCACTACGAGTCCGGCAGCCCCCAAGCCGCCATCGACGGCGCCCGAGAAATCGCCATGCCGGTCCTTTTCTCGGTGCTGACTACGATGGTTGCGTTTACTCCGCTGTCGATGGTGCCCGGGAACGCCGGCAAGTTCCTGCGCATCCTGCCGGTGATCGTGATCCTCGCCCTGGCGGTGTCGCTGGTCGAGAGCCTGTTGATCCTGCCCTCACACCTCTCCCACCTCGACCGCACGCCGCGGCGCCCGAGCCTTTCCGACCGCCTGGGATTCCTCTCCCTCGACCGGCTAGCGCGCCGGGTCTACCTGCCGCTGCTCAAGACGTGCCTGCGGTGGCGTTACGCCGTGCTCGCCGGCAGCCTGGGCTCCGTGATCCTGACCTTCGCCTTGGTCGGCGGCGGACACTTGAAGTTCTCGCTTTTTCCGCCGGTCGAGTCGAATAATTTGATCGCCTTCCTGCGCATGGCGCCCGGCACGTCCGCAGCGGCCACCGGCGAGACCCTGAAGGAGCTCGAGGCCGCCGCCACCCGCGTCCGCGAGGCTTACCGCGAAGAGGCCGACGAAGATCCCTTCCTCCAAGGGATGACCAGCGTCGGCAGCCAGCCGTTCCGCGAGCTGCAGCGGCGCCGAAGCACCCTCGCCTTCGATGAAGTCGGCAGCCACATCGGCGAGATCAACCTCGAGCTGGTCGATCCGGAAGATCGGTCGATCACGGCCGCCGAGCTCATCGACCGCTGGCGCCTCGAAAGCCCCGACTTGCCCGGGGCCCTCGACGTCGAGTTCACGAGCGAGCTGCTGTCCGCGGGTAAGGCGGTCGATGTCCAGCTCTCAAGCCCCGACTTCGACCAGCTCCACCGGGCGTCCGCCCGCGTCCGCGCCTACCTCGCCCAGCAGCCCGGGGTGGTCAACATCACCGACTCGGCCCAAAGCGGCAAGCGTCGCATGATCTTCGAGCTCAACGCCCGGGGACGCGCCCTCGGGCTCACGCAGGCGGAGCTCGCGCGGCAGATTCGGCGCTCATTCTTCGGCGAAGACATCCAGCGTTTCTACCGCGACGGTCGCGAAGTGCGGGTCATGGTTCGCCTGCCCGAGTCGGAGCGCGCCAGCCAAGCCAGCCTCGACGACCTCCGCATCAAGACGCCGGGTGGCACCACGGTCCCGCTCGAGACCGTCGCCGACCGGCGCGAGGACCGCAGCCGAGGCACGGTCCACCGCGTCGAGAGGCAGCGCACGGTCAACGTCACCGCCGATGTCGACCTGGGCATCACCTCGGGCAACGCCGTGAACGCCCTGATGGTCACCGAGCTGCTCGACCCGCTGCTCGATGAGGAGCGAGGTCTCGACTATTCGATGGCCGGCGAGCAGGAAGAGCAGACGGTGGTGTTCGCCGGTCTGCGGCGCAATTTCCTGCTGGCGCTCTTCACGATGTACGCCCTGCTGGCGATCTTCTTCCGCTCCTACACCCAGCCGCTGATCGTCATGAGCGCGATTCCGTTCGGCTTCGTCGGGTCCGTCTGGGCCCATTTCCTCCTCGGCCGCTACTTCACGATCCTCTCGGTGTGGGGCATCGTCGCGGTGTCCGGCGTGGTGGTTAACGACAGCCTGGTGCTGATCGACCGCATCAACAAGGTCAAGAGCCAGCGCTTGGCGCGCCAGCTGCTGGCGGCGGGTCTCCTGCGCTTTCGGCCCATCCTGCTGACCTCGATCACCACCTTCGCGGGGCTCACTCCCCTGCTGCTCGAGACCAGCGTCCAGGCGCAGTATTTGATTCCGATGGCGATCTCGGTGGCGTTCGGCGTGCTCTTCTCGACCTCGATGATTCTGATCTTCGTGCCGAGCCTCTACCTGATCCTCCACGACTTCGGCGGATTGCGCGATCGCATCTTCCGGCGTCACTCGGCGGTCGAAGACGATCTCGAAGTCGAGTAAGTCCAGACAGAGGGCGATACACTCCGCCCGCCATGAGCTCTTCACCAACGCTACCCCCCGACGCCTGGCGGCGGCTGATCCAGACCGTTTTCAAGCCGTTCGCCGACGAACGAACCCTCGCGATCCTCGTGGACCTACCCGACGCGGAGCGCACAGACCACAAGGCCTGGCGTGAGCGTCGAGAGCTGGCGGCGGCTTGGCACCGCGAGCTCGCGGCGGCTTTGGCCGACGACGGTTTGTCCGTCGAGCACTGGTATTACCCCAACGCAGGCACCAATAACGGCGACCTCCCCGACCGCGCGTGGACCGCGGAGGTCGAGTGCCACCACGTGGCCGGCCTGCCGGCGGATGGCGGCGTCCCGTTCACCGAGCTCTTCGACCGGGTTCCGATACTGATCGCCATGAGCGAGTTCTCGGCGACGGCGCCGCTCAAGGTCGCGTCCAAGCGGCACGGCTTCCGCGCCGCGACCATGCCGCGGTTCTCGCCGGCCATGATGCCGGCCCTCGACCTCGACCTGGGGGAGGTCGACCGGCGCTGCCAGCACCTCAAGGCGCTGCTCGACGTCGCCGTAGCCGCCCACTTCGCCTTCGAAGCCAATGGACACCCGTCGAACCTGCGGCTGGATCTTCGCCACCGCACCGCCCACGCCTCGAGCGGCCTCCTCCATAGCCCCGGCACGGCCGGCAATCTGCCGTCCGGCGAGACGTATATCGTGCCCTACGAAGGGGAACTCGCCGACACGCCGAGCCAGTCCGCGGGCTTCCTCCCGGTCGCCTTCGGTGCCGATGCCCATGACCAGCCGATTGAAGAGGTCGTCACCTACGAGATTCTTGCCAATCGCGCGGTCTCGGTCAAAGGTGACGGCCCGGTGGCGGCGGCGGAGCGACAGCGCATTGCCGATGAGCCCGCTTACGCCAATCTCTCAGAGCTCGGCCTGGGCGTGCTCGGCGACCTAGGCATCTCGCCGATCGGCGAGATCCTCCTCGACGAGAAACTCGGTTTGCACATCGCTTTCGGTCGCTCCGACCACTTCGGCGGCAGCGTCGGCCCCGCTGATTTCTCCTCCCCGGAAGCCGTCGTGCACATCGACCGAGTCTATCTGCCCGGCGGGGCCGTGGCGCCCAAAGCGGTCGACTTTGAGAATGCCGACGGTCGACGCCTCGAAGTGCTCCGTGACGGTCGCTACGTGCTCGACTTCAACGCCGACCCGCAGCAGGCCTGGTCATGACCTTCAACCGGAAGCTCGGCCTCGAGCCTGGGGACGATCCCCAGACCGTGAAGCTGGTCACGCGCCCCGACCACGAGGTCATGCCGGGGACGATCCACTTCGCCGTGCTCGCCACCACCGCCGAAGTCGCGGCGGCGTCGGCGGCGGAGAGTGCCGTGGTCCCTGCATCCGTGCACCTCTCTCTGCTCCGTCGGGCGGTGCCGGGCACGCTGATCGGACGCGGGAAGCTGATTCGTCGCGGTAGGACGGTGACGGTCTGCGAAGGCGAGGTCGAGCAAGACGGCAAGCTCGTCGCCAAAGCTACGGTGCACTTCGCCGTGATGAGCTAGATCAGCGCCGACTCGGGCGAGCCACGGACCACCCCGAAGCCAGGGGGGCCCGATGGCGCACTGGTACCTGCTCGGACGCTCCAGACTGTCGAGCTGCCGAAATATCCCCCAACCGCACGCGGAAAGCCCCGCCGCTCGGCGGGGTCAGGTCAATACGAGGGGGATTCCGTCGATCCAGAAGGGATCAGGCGTTGGGGTCCGGAAGGCCCTCGCCGCCCATCTGCAACAAGCCGGCTTCCAGGGCGAAGCGCACGAGATCGGCGCGGCTGTTGAAATTGAGCTTTTCCGAGACCCGGTAGCGATAAGTTTCGATGCTCTTGACGCTGATGCCCAGTCGCTCGGCGATCTCGCGATTGGTAAAGCCGTAGGCCACGGCTTTGAGCACTTCGCTCTCGCGTTTCGAGAGCATGTCCATCTTTTCCTGGATATGGCGACTGCGCGGCACCTGCGGCTTGAGGCGGGGATCTACGGAGAGGCCGCCGGTCGGGACATCCACGTAGCCGCGCCCCTGGGCAATCTTGCGAATCACGCCCAGCAACTCGCCGTGGGAGGCCCGGTTGACGACGTAGCCGAGGGCGCCGACCGCGAGCACGGTACGAAGGAGCGAGATGTCTTCGTGGAGAGCCAGAACCACCACGCGGATGTCAGGCCGAGTCTCGGAAAGAAGCTCCAGGGCCCTGAGGCCTCCGCCGGTGAGGGAAAGATCCATGACCACGACGTCTGGGGAGAAGCGACACGCCTCGGCGACCAGCTGCTCGCCGTCGGTAATCTCGCCGAGCAACTCCATGTCGTCCTGCGCGTCGATGAGACGTGCGATGGTGCGGTCTGGGTGGTTGTCCGCCACCATGATGCGGAAGTTGCGACTCATCGAGCTTCGTCTCCTATGGCGCCGGAAACCTGACGTTGACTGTCTCGGTGTGGCTCAAGCCGGCTGCCTTGTCTACTCATCGGTGCCTAATACATATCGCCCGGCTGACCCGGAGGAGCCGGTCGAGCCCGGTCGTGACTGCGACGGTTCCTGGATCTTAACGGGAATCGGGTCGGTCAGGGCGACCACGGCGCTATTAGATCACATCCGTAGACCCTGACACGAGACGACATCCGGCTCTGGACCGGTAGCGACGGGCCGATCTTTACACGGCACGGAGCGCGGATGAGAAATGCCTTGCTGCGGCCAGGGCGCAAATCTAGAATCCTTCTCTTCCCAACGGGACACCCAGGAGAATTTATGGCCCAGGTAGAGAAGCAGCCGTCGCCGTCGCGCGTCGTGGTGGCGCTCGGTGGCAACGCCATCACCGGCCCCGGAGATGATGGCAGCGTAACCAGCGATTACCTCAACCTCAATCGCAGCTTGGGGGCGATCGTCGGACTCGTCAAACGGGGATACGAGGTCATCCTGACCCACGGCAACGGACCGCAGGTCGGCAACCAGATGATCCGGGTCGAGATGGCCCGCGGCCTCGCGCCGGACCTTCCCCTCGACGTGGTGGTCGCCGATCTCCAAGGTGGCCTGGGCTACATGATCGAGCGGGTCATGCGAAACCGACTGACCGCCGAAGGACTCGGACGCCCGCTCTGTGCGCTGCTCACCTTGGTCGAGGTCGACCCCAAGGATCCCGCGCTCGAGGACCCGAGCAAATTCGTCGGGCCGTTCTTTTCCGAACATGAGGTCGAGACGCTGCGCAAGGAGCGCGGCTGGCTGATGAAGGCCGACGGCGACCGCGGCTGGCGCCGGGTCGTCCCCTCCCCCATGCCGATCTCCGTCATTGAAAGCGACGTCATCAATCGCCTGGTCGACGACCAAGTCCTGGTCATCGTCACCGGCGGCGGCGGCGTCCCCGTGGCCCGCACCCCCGAAGGCGGTCTCCGTGGCGTCGAAGCGGTGGTCGATAAAGATCTGGCCTCCCAGGTGCTCGCCGGTGAAATCGGAGCCCCCCAGCTCTTCATCCTGACGGGCGTCGAGAAAGTGGCGATACGATTCGGCACCCCAGACCAGCAAGAGCTCGATGAAGTGACCGCGTCCCAGATGCGTCGATACCTCGACGAAGGCCATTTCCCGCTCGGCAGCATGGGCCCCAAGGTCCGGGCGGCCTGCCGCTTCGTCGAGAAGGGGGGAGAGCGCGCTTTGATCACCGGCATCTTCTCGCTTGACAAGGCGCTTGAAGGTCGCACCGGGACGTGGATCGTCCCGGGCTAGCCACCGAATTTGAAAGCCACCCCCCCGTGGCCCGGCGGCCCTTCACGGCGGGCGATTCATTGATAGTCTGCGGGCCTCCACGGACCCCGCGGTCCGCCCTCCCACCGCCGCTCGCCGGCTGACGTCACGAGATCATGGAACCTACTTCCCTCCCCGCCGAGGCGGTCGCCAACCCGGGCTTCGAGCTCGCCCTCTTGGTGACCTACATTCTTTTTGCAGTCGTCACCTCCTTCGTGTGCTCGATCCTCGAAGCGGCGCTGCTTTCGGTCCGCGAGGGTGAGCTCGAGGATCGCCAAGCCCGCGGCGACAAGGCCGCCGGCAAGCTCCTGACGCTCAAGCGCGAGCGCGTCGATGACGCCATCAGTGCGATTCTGATCCTCAACACCCTCGCCCACACCCTCGGCGTCGCCGGCGCGGGCATCCAGGCCGCCAAGGTCTGGAACGAGCCGCTCTTCCTGACCGTCATCTTCCCGGCGGCCTTGACGTTGATCATCCTGGTGGGCACCGAGATCATTCCGAAGACCCTCGGCGCCGTCTACGCCTCGAAGATGGTCGGCCCCGTCGCCACGCTCCTCGGCCTGATGGTGTGGACGATGCGTCCGCTTCTCGCCGTGACCCGGCTGATTACCGGGGCGCTCACGTCCCACGAAAAGGCGCCCATCTCCCGCGGCGAGCTCGCCGCCATGGTCTCGACCGCGTCCCGCGAAGGGACCTTGCCGGCGCGCGACTCGACGGTCCTGGCCAACGTCCTGCGCTACCACGAGATCCGGCTCCGGGACGTGATGACGCCGCGCACGGTGGCGGCGATGATCTCGGTCGACGCCACCCTGGAGGACTTCCTCGCCGACAAAGACGTCCGCGCCTATTCCAGAATTCCCCTCTACAGCGACACCCGGGACCACGTCGTGGGCTACGTGCTCCAGCGCGAAGTGCTCGGCGCCGCGGCCAATGGCGCGGACCGCAGTCAGCCCATCGAATCCTTCAAGCGCGACGCCTTCTTCCTGCCCCAGGACGAAGCGCTCGACGTCGCGCTGCGCCGCATGACCCAAGCCCAAGCGCACCTGGCGCTGGCCGTGGACACCTACGGCGGCATTAGCGGCTTGGTGACGCTCGAAGATCTTCTCGAGACCATCCTGGGCATCGAGATCGTCGACGAGTCGGATCGCGTCGTGGACCTCAGGGCGGAAGCCATCGCCCTGCGTGAGCGCCGACTCCGCCAGCGCGGCGTCTCGACGGAGCCCACCAAATGATCCGGGACGGCGCCCTCGACCGCGCCGTCCTTCTGCCGATTGTCGCGCTCGGTCTCTTCCTCTTCGCGGCGGCCCTCGCCCTCGGAAAGCCCGGACTCCCCACCAGCCTGCGGGCCGACGAAGCCGCCCACCTTCTCCAGATGTCCTCACTGGTCGCCGACGGTGACCTTCGCATCGACGCGCACGACATCGAGCGTCTCTTCACCGCCTACCCCTACGGCGGCGCGATCGAGGTCCCCTTGACCTGGCGCGGGGACGGTGCGCTCACCGTCGATCGACCGGCGGCCTACGCCGTCATCTCGACGCCGTGGTTCGCCCTGCTCGGACCCAACGGCCCCCTGGCGATGAATGTGCTTTTGGCGACCCTGGGCATGCTGCTGCTGGCGCTCTACTTCCACAGGTCGGGGAACGCACCTTCGGTCTCAGGCACGGTCGCCGTCGCGGCGGTCGCGCTCTCCGCCCTCTTCCCCTACTTCTTCTGGTACCACCCCGCCCTGCTATGGCTGGCGCTCGGCGCCCTCATCGCGGTTGACCACCGCAGCGCCGCCGGGCAGGCGCTTGCCGGAGGGGCCCTCGGGCTCCTGGCGCTCTGGTTGCCCACCACACTGGCAGTCTGGCCGGCCCTGGCGATGCGCCAGGTCACAGCCCGGCGGTGGCGTCCTTGGCTCGCTGGGGTTTTCGGCGGCCTGGCGATCGCGGCGACCCTGGCCGTAGCCACCGGCTCGACGCTTTGGGGATCCTCGGGCTCCGGGGACTCCACCGCGGTGGTCCGCCTCGCCGACCCTTCCAGTTTTGACGCCGACGCCGTGCGCTCAGGGGCCCTCGACCTGCGCGCGGCCAGGGACGCGACGCGCCTCAAGCCCGCCGCCGCCGTGGAGTTCGGTGAGCGGCTCGTCAACGCCACCGTCGAGCGGCGCCGCGGGCTGCTCCCTTACTTTCCCCTGGTCTTGCTCGGACTCATCGGCGCCTTTGCGGCCGTCCGCCGCCTGGAACCGTGGCGACTGGCGCTACTCGGCGGCTTGGTAATGGATCTCGGGCTGCGGGCGGGGGCCACGGACGCCGGACTCGGCGGCGGACTCCTCGCAGATCCGAGCCAGGCCGCCCTCTATCCGCTCTTCTTCGTGCTAGCGCCCACGCTGCCGGCGCCGCCGATACGCCTCGCCATCCTCGCCCTGGCGACCCTGCTGCTAGGCTCCGCCCTCGTCTCAGCGCTCGGCCCCTCGATGGCTTTCGGCGACCCCCAGGCGCACACGCGCGGAGGGCTGCTCGCGTCCATGCCGCTGGTACGCAGCCATATCGGGCTCGCCGGCGTCTACAGCCCGATGGAGCTCGGCGGCGACCCGGCGCTCGACGCGAAGCTCTGGTGGCCGTCCTACGCCGGGGAGCGCAACGGCGACGAGCTTTGGCTGCTCGGCGGCGAGCACGCGGAGCTCTTCCTCGACACGGCGCGTCCGTTGGATGAACCGAGCCTCTGGCGCCTGCGCAACATCGCCCCCAGCAACGTGGTTCGCCTGCGCTTTCCGGGCTACAAGGAACGCCTCGCCTTCCCCGACGAGCTTCCCCCCGGCGGACAGGGGGCGGATCTGGAATGGACGGCCGGGGACGGAGAGCGCATCGCCGGGGCCGACGGCGACCGCTACCTCTATCCCATCAAAATCCACCCGAGGCGGGGATGGAAGCCGGCGTGGCAAGGCGGCGAGGCCAAGACCTTCTACCTCGGCGCGGCCTTGACTTTCCTCGGCCCCCAATCTCACCTCGGGCGCGATGTTTTCAACGCTTCAGCCCTCGGCTGCGGCGCCCCACCGACAGTGACGGCGGGCGAGACCTTCGAAGCCTTGGTGCGCTTCGGCAACGAGAGCCCTGAGATCTGGAACGACTCCGGCGCCGCCCGCGTTCGTATCTCCCACCGCTGGCTGCGGGACGACGGCGCCGCCCCGGTCGAAGGACCGCGTACGGATGTGGGAGCGCCGGTTGCACCGGGCACTGAACTGGCGTCTTGGGTGACGGCGACCGCCCCCGCAGCCCCCGGGGACTACCACCTCGCCGTCGACCTGGTTTACGAGAACGTCGCCTATTTCGCGGACCGCACCGGCGCCGGGCCGCTCTGCGCCGTGCCCGTGCGCGTGGCGCCGCCCCGGCCGGCCGCCGACGCGAACTAAGGCGCCGGTGCCCGCTCCGGCACGCCGGAGCTACATCGAAATCGAACCTTTGCGGAAGTCGGTGGAGCCGATCAAGGCGTTGATCAGCACCGGCTTCCCCGATCGGGCGATATCTTTGGCTTCACCGAGGACGCTCTGCACATCCTCCGGCCTTTCGAGCTTCAGCCCGACGCCGCCGTAGCCTTCCGCGACCACGTGGTAGTCGTTGCGCTCGAGCACCGTCGCGCAATCATCCCCGAGGATCTCTACCTGCTCGCGGGCGATCTGCGTCCAGCCGCCGTCGTTGCCGACGACCGCGATCACCGGTAGCCCGTGGCGGGCGAAGGTGTCGAACTCCGCCAAGCTGTAGGCGGCGGAACCGTCGCCGTAGATCAGCCAGACCTCCGAATCGGGTCGAACGCACTTGGCGCCGAGCGCAAATCCGCCGCCGACGCCGAGGGTGCCGAAGACGCCGGGGTCGAGCCAGCGCAGCGGCCCGCGCGGACGGACGATATAGGACGCGCTCCCCACAAAATCGCCGCCGTCGGCGACCAGCACGCTATCGTCGTCAAGCACGTTCTCCATCTCCCGCAGCAGGTGGAGCGGATTGACAAATTCGGTCTCGACCTCGGCCCGCGCCGCGATATCGGCGTCCCGCACCGCATCGCGCTCGTTCAGCGTCTGGCGCCAGTCCGCCCAGCCACCGCCGCCGGCCTCGGCCGCTAGGGCCAGCAGGAAGAGCCCGGGGTCGGCGAGGATCGGAAGATTCGGCTGTCGATTCTTCATCAGATCGATGTCGCTCAAATTCACGGAGATGAGCTTGGCTTTCTTCGGCACATGGCGGCCGTAGTCCAGTCGGAAATCAGCCGGCACGCCGAAGAGCAGGACCAGATCCGCCTGCTTCAGCGCCTCGCGGCGCTTATGCCGCATGTGCAGCTCCGCGCCGGGTCCGAGTAGGCCGCGGGCCATGCCCGAAAGGTAGACGGGCACCCCGAGCTGACCCACCGCCGAGGCGATCTCATCGATGCGGTCAACGCGGAGCGTCGCCTGGCTGCCGATCAACGCCACCGGACGCTCGGCCTTCTGCAACGCCTTCGAGACGGCGCGCACCTCGCGGCTGCTGGCCTGCGGGATCGGCAGCGTCCTAGGCTCGCCGGCGCTCGCTTTGCCGGCCCCCTTGAATAGGCGGCTGAGGTGACGCTCGAGGTAGAAACGGAGGGCCTTCTGGCCGAGGCCCTTCGGCGGCGTCGCGTCGTCGTCGACGCCGTACATCGACCGGACGAGCTTCTCCTCGTAAAGCAGGTCAACCGGGCACTCGACCATCACCGGACCGGGCACCCCGAGGCTCGCCTCTTCGAATGCCCGCTCTACCGCCGGCACCAGGTCCTTGACCCGGTCGACCGCCTGCTGCCAGGTGACGCAGGAATCAAAAAGGGACTGCTGGTCAATGTCTTGCAAAGACCCCCGGCCCTTCAAGATCGTGCCGGTGGCTCCGCCGAGCAGCACCATGGGCGACTGCGCCATCTGCGCGTTCTTCACCGCCGTCATCGTATTCGTCAGGCCCGGTCCGGCGGTCACCGCCGCCACCCCGGGCACGCCCGTGAGTCGGGACACCGCATCCGCGGCGAAGGCGGCCGAGGCTTCGTCCCGGACGTCGACGATTCGGATACCGCGCGCCTTGGAGCTCACCAAAATCGGCGAGATATGGCCGCCGCACAGGGTGAAGATATGGCCCACCCCGCGGCTCTCCAGCACTTCGGCGACGAGGTCGCCGCCGGTCTTCGCATTCGTCATCGGCTTCTCCTGGGGCGGGTGCTCAAGGCTTGGGTCGTCGAGGCTTCGGGACGTCGAGGCTTGGGGGCGTCGCGGGGCTGAAGGAGCTGATAGTCACCGCGCTTCGGAGGCGCCGAGCACGTGGTGCTCCGGCGTGAAGCAGACCATCTCGCCGGTCATCACCGCTTCCTCGCCGCGCAAGACTTCAACCGTTACAAAAATTTTCTTCCCTTCGCGCCGATCCACCCGGGCGCCGGCGATAAGGGCGTCTCCCACGACCACGGGCTTTAGAAAACGCGTCGAGGCGCTTCCCAAGACCACGTTGGGGTGATTGATCGCGAGCATGGCGGCGTGATCCGCCAGCGAAAATACAAAGCCGCCGTGGACTAGGCCGGTGGCGTCGGCCCGGAGCTCCGCGGCGGTCTCGAGGCGGACCCGCGCCGTGCCTTCCGCGACCTCGATAGGTTCGCCGGAAAAGCGCGGATCCATCAGCTCATGGGTTCGAATATCCATAAAGTCTCGAGAGCTCGGATCCCTAAATTCGAGATCCGAGATCTCCGGGCCGACGGAGCGACCTACTCCTCACCCATATGGGGGTACGGGTAGTCTTTGGGCGGCACGAAGTTTTCCTTGATCGACCGCTGGTTGACCCACCGCAGCAAGTTGAAGATCGAGCCGGCCTTGTCGTTCGTGCCCGACGCGCGGCCACCTCCGAAGGGCTGCTGACCCACGACGGCGCCGGTCGGCTTGTCATTGATGTAGAAGTTGCCGGCGGCGTGGCGAAGTCGCTTCGACATCTCAGCCAAGGCCGCGCGGTCGCGGGCAAAAATAGCGCCGGTCAGGGCGTACGGACTGGTCGTATCGCAGAGCTCGAGCGCGGCATCCAGATCGGCGTCATCGTAGACGTAGATCGTGAGGACCGGACCGAAGAGCTCGACTTCCATCGTTTCGTAGCGCGGGTCCTTGGCGACGATCACCGTCGGCTCGATGAAGAAGCCCTTGGAATCATCGAAGCCTCCGCCGCACACAATTTCAGCGTCATCGGACGCCTTGGCCCGCTCGATCGCGCCGGTGATGGTGCCGAAGGCCTTGCGGTCGATCACCGCCGCCATGAAGTTGCGGAAATCCATCGGAGAGCCCTGAGTGATTGAGGCGACTTCCGCAATCAGATCAGCCTTGACCTCGTCCCACAGCGAGGCGGGGACGTAGGCCCGCGACGCCGCTGAGCACTTCTGCCCCTGGTATTCGAACGCACCGCGCAGGAGGGCGATGGTCAAAGCCCTTGGCTCGGCCGTCGGGTGGGCGAAAACGAAGTCCTTGCCGCCGGTCTCGCCGACGATGCGCGGATAGAACTTATATCGGTCGATATTGTCGCCGACCGTGCGCCACATCGACTGGAACGTCGGCGTCGAGCCGGTGAAGTGAATGCCGGCGAAGAGCGGACTGGCGAGCACCGGGTCGCCGACGGCGGCGCCGCGGCCCGGTACGAAGTTGATGACGCCCGGCGGCAGGCCCGCTTCTTCGAGCAGGCGCATGATGTAGTAGGCCGAAAGCACGGCCGACGAGGCCGGCTTCCACAGCACGACGTTGCCCATGATCGCCGGCGCGGTCGGCAGGTTGCCGCCGATCGACGTGAAGTTGAACGGCGTGACGGCGAAAATGAAGCCTTCGAGCGGACGGTACTCCACCCGGTTCCACGTGGTCGCCGGCGAGTAGGGCTGCTCGGTGTACATCTGGCGCATGTAGTGGGCGTTGTAGCGCCAAAAATCGATGAGCTCACAGGCCGAGTCAATCTCCGCCTGGTAAACAGTCTTCGACTGGTTGAGCATGGTCGCGGCGTTGATCGTGTCGCGCCAGGGGCCGGCGAGCAGGTCAGCGGCCTTCAAAAAAATCGCGGCGCGGTCTTCCCACGCCATTTCGGACCAGGTCTTCCACGCTTCCTGGCTGGCTTCGATCGCGCGGTTCACTTCGGCCTCGCCGGCCTGGTGAAAGCGACCGAGCACGTGGCCGTGGTCGTGGGGGCACACGGCGTCGCCAAGATTTCCGGTACGGATCTCTTCGCCGCCGATGATGAGCGGCATGTCGACCTCTTCCTGCAGCATCGCGTCGAGGCGCTTCTTGAGCGAGGATCGGAAGGGGTCGCCGGGGGCGTAATCTCGAATCGGCTCGTTGACGGGAGCCGGGACGTTGAAAATCGCGTTCGGCATGGGGCCTCCTATGCGGGCGGCCGCCCAAGGGCGGAAAACTAGGATGGAGAAAGTGGGTTGACCGGGGCACCGGTCGGCTCGATGGTACACAACCGGAGAGCGCCTGGCGAGGGCCCCCGTCGACAAGGCCCGATGCGGCTTGAAACTGCCCTAGGGATCGCCGCTTGTGCCCACATCGGGAGTCCCGCCACCGCCGCTTCCGCCGTCGCCAGAAGCGGCGGGCGCCGCCGGTTTAGAGCCGATTTCGGGAACCGCCCCAGCAGCCGGTGGGGCGGTCGAGGGAGCGGCGGACGGCGCGGACGGCGGGGCGGCTGAACCGGCGGAACCGGCGGAGGTGTCCGCCGCCCCGGACGTCGCGACCGACGACGCTTTCACGCCGGCCAGAGCCCGGGCCAGGGCATGGCCGATCGGTCGCCCCAGCCC
>JBCDKB010000020.1:0-36171 GCA_038747035.1 Acidobacteriota bacterium
CACCTTGGCCGAGGCCGACCTCGAAGCCGCCGACAAGGAAGCCCAGGCCAAGATCCGCCTCTCCGAAGGTGTCAAAGCCGAAGCCGCGGCCGGCGGCCTCGCCGAGGTCCAGGTCAAGGAAGCGGACGCCGAAGCTATCGAGAAGGTCGGCTTGGCCGAGGTCCGCGTCAAAGAAGCCGACGCCGAGGCCGTGCGCAAGCTCGGTTTTGTCGAGGCGGAGGTGAAAGAGAAAGACGCCGGCGCCGTGCGCTTGATGGGCGAGTCCGAAGCCGAAGTGCTGCGCCAGAAGGGCGTCGCCGAGGCCGAAGCGATCCGCGAGAAGCTCAAGGGCGAAGCCGAGGGCATCGAAGCCAAGGCCCAGGCCATGGCCGCCCTGGACGAGCGCAGCCGCCAGCACGAGGAATACCGCCTGCGCCTCGAGGTCGAGAAGCAGGTCGACTTGAAGGCCATCGAAGTGCAGCAGTCGATCGCCGAAGCCCAGGCGGGCCTGGTCGCCACCGGCCTCGAGAACGCCAAGATCGACATCGTCGGCGGCGAGAGCATCTTCTTCGACCGTCTGGTGAACGCCATCTCCGCCGGCAAGGCCACCGACGCGCTCATCAACAAGAGCGGCACGTCCCAGAAGCTGCTCAAGGACTACCTCTCGGGCAAGTCGAGCTTCACCGACGACCTGAAGGACGTGCTGTCGAACCCGTCCCTCGGCTCCGCCGACCTCACCAACCTGAGCTTCGCCGCTTTCCTGAACGGCCTCATCGGTCGCGCCGGCGGCGAGAACCAGGCGCGGCTCCAGCAGCTGCTCGACGCCGCCCAGCAGCTCGGCCTCGACGACAAGACGCTCGGCGACCTGACCCAGTAAGCGCGCGCCGGTCGACGGGCTGCCGAGGATCGGGCCACAGGTCCTCGGCAGCCCGCATCGTCCGCCCCCCTCTTTCCTGGGGGATTTATCGCACTTCGATCGGCCAATCCGCGGCACTCGGACGTCGTCTGAAGCCACGGCGGAAACTACAGCGGGCCGATCCACGCCGCAGCCTTTAAGTCTTAGAACGGACGGGATCGCACCATGAGCGAGACGAAAAACGAGCAGATCGAGCAGGGGACCTACGAGATCCTGCGGGCGCGCCTCGAAGAGCACGCCCAGCTCTTGCGCGAACGCGCCGAAGCCCTGAACGACGAACGGCTGTCCGTCTTCGGCGGCACCGAAATGGCGGTGATCGGCAACGAGCGGATCCGCACAGAGAATAACTGCGCGCCGCGTGACATCCGCACCGTCGGCGACCTGCTGCTTTTTGGCTATAACGTCTTCATCGGCCTCCGCACCGAAACCAAGGTCGACGACGTCTTCAGCCTCCACACGTTCGCGGAGACGGAAAACGGTTTCGCCTTCGACTCGGTGCCGTCGGACGATCCGCGCAACTTCTTGAGCGATGAGAAATTCGTCCGCGATTTCGAAGAGCTCTACCGCTACTACAAAGAAGCGCGACTCCAGCAGCTGCGGCGCATGGACGACGGCAAGCTGCTGGCGATCTTCCGCGTCGGCACCGCGGAGGACGACCTCAAGGTCTTCCGCTGGGCCGTCGACCCCGACGGCCAAGCGAGCTATATCGACAACCGCGGCGAACGCGACCACACGATGCCGCCGTCGCACGATTTCGAGTGGACCGAAACCACCCGCGATGACCACGTGCTCGGCCGTCACCCCCACGTCTCTATCCTCGACAAAGTCTTCGTCGAGACCGTGGGCGGCGACCTGACGGTCAAGGTCGAAGACAATACGGAAGACGGCCTCGGCATCTATCGCGAAGACGTCGACGAGCCGCACCAGAGCCTCGCCGACGCCAAGATCTTCTACGCCGAGCTCGGTCCGCTGATCCTGATGAGGATCCTGCCCTACAACGAGCAGACCTGGCGCCACCTCGTCTTCAATACCCGCACCCAGAAGGTCGATCGCATCGACGCCATCGGCCAAGCGTGCCAGATGCTGCCGGAGGACCACGGCCTGATCTTCCCCGGCGGCTACTACCTGCAGGACGGCAGCTCAAAGACCTTCGAAGGCGACGTCGCGTCGATGCAGTTTATGCGCACGACCCGCTCGCCCAACGGCGAGGACGTGCTCTACACCTTCTACGACGCCAGCGAAGGCCGCTCGATCCTGCTCAACTACAACCTGATCCGCAAAGAGGTCCAAAACCCGATCCACTGCAACGGCATGGCGCTCTACGACGACGGCAAAGTCGTCATCTTCCGCGCCGTCTCCGACGAGCCGACGCGCGTGCATCCGATGCAGATCTGGCAGACGCCGTTTGTCTCGGACGAGCACGCGGCCAAAGCGCCGAGCTCCGGCAGCTACCTCGAGAAAGTCGGCAATGCGGAGCTGGTCCGCGGCATCTCCGACGCACTCTCGATCCACCGCTCGGTGGCCGAGCAATCGCCGTCGGTGGCCGGCTATGAGGACCTGATCGCCCACACCGAAAGGGTCGCCGACGCCTACTACTGGCTCGATGAAAAAGCCGTCGGCGACCTCGCCGCGCCGCTCGCCAAAGTGCGCGAAACCGCGGATCTGATCGTCGGCGAATTCGCCAAGGTCGAAGCCGTCAAGCACCAGGCCCGCGAAGCGGTGAAGGCGAGCGAAGAGCAGATCGAAGCGCTCTTCCATCGACTGCGCTCCGAGCCCAAAGACTCCGTCGACCGTTTCGTCAACGCGCTGTCTGACCTACGCCGCGAGCGCGGCCGCTTGATGACGGTACGCGAGCAGCGCTACGTCGACGCCGAGCGCGTGGAGGTCCTCGACGGCCAGCTCGTCGAGCGCTTCGACCAGCTCTCGGTGCAAACCGTCGATTTTCTTCTCCGCGACACCGCCCTCGAGCCGTACCACCGCGAAATTGACGAACAGGTTCAGAAGGCCGAGGCGGTGGAGAAGACCACCGAAGCGCAGCCCATCGCCGATCGGCTCGAAGAGATCTCCGGCGGCCTGTCGCTGCTCACCGAAGTGGTCGGCAGCCTCGACGTCGACGACCCGACGAAGCGCACCGCGATCCTCGAGAACATCTCGGAGGTGCTCTCGTCGCTAAACCGCGGTCGGGCGGTCGTCGAAGCGCGGCGCAAGGAGCTGCTCTCCCACGAAGGCCGGGCCGAGTTCGGCGCCCAGTTCCAGCTGCTCAACCAAAGCGTCACCGGCGCCTTGGCCATGGCCGACACGCCGGAGCGCTGCGAAGAGCAGCTCTCCAAGCTGATGCTCCAGCTCGAAGAGCTCGAGGGTCGGTTCGGCGAGTTCGACGACTTCCTCGCCCAGCTCTCGACCAAGCGCGAGGACATCTACGAAGCCTTCGCGTCGAAAAAGCAGACCCTGCTCGACGCCCGCCAGCGCAAGGCGGGCCGCATGGTGGAGGCCGCCACCCGCATCCTCGACGGCATCCGTCGCCGCGCCTCCGCCCTTAAAGACGCCGACGAGCTCAACACTTACTTCGTCGGCGACGCCATGGTCGGCAAGATCCGCTCGCTGGTCACCGACCTGCGGGAGATGTCTGAAAGCGTCAAGGCTGACGAGCTCGAATCACGCCTCAAGACGGCCCGCGAAGAGGCGTATCGCTCGCTCCGCGATCGCCAAGACATCTATGAAGACGGCGCCGAAATCATCCGGCTCGGCCGCCACCGTTTCTCGGTCAACACCCAAGCCTTCGACCTCACGATGGTGCCGCGATCTGGACGTGACGGCGAGACCGAGATGGCCTTCCATCTCACCGGCACGGATTTCTACGAGGCCATCACCGACGAAGGCTTCGCCGAAACCCGCAGCTTCTGGGACCAGCTCCTGGTGTCCGAAGACGCCGAGGTCTACCGCGCGGAGTACCTCGCGGCGTCGATCCTGCAGGACGCGGAAGAAGGCCGCGGCCAGCTGTCGATCGACGCCCTACTAGACGCCACCCGCGAGCTCGAGGACAAAGACTCGAGTCTCATCGGCCTCGTCCGCGCCCACGCCGCCGAGCGCTACGACGAAGGCTACGAGCGCGGCGTGCACGACCACGACGCCGCCTTGATCCTCGAGCGTCTATTGATGCTCTACGCCACCGCCGGCCTGCTGCGCTTTGCGCCCCGGCCGCGGGCGCTGGCTTGCCTCTTCTGGGCGTTTTACCCCGAGCAAACCGCCCGCGTGCAGTGGGAGCGTCGCTGCCGTAGCTTGAACCGCCTGCGCACCGCCTTCGCCCACTCGAACGCGATCGAGGCCCTCTCCGGCGAAATCGCGGAGCGACTCGCCGCCTTTCTCGATGACAACGGCGTCACCGCATCGGCGAACGAAGTGCGGGTCGCGTCGTCCTACCTCTTTGAGGAGCTCGCCAAGCACCCGGTGAGCTTCACCACCAGCGCCGGCGCCATCAAGCTCCGCGATGCCTTTTTCAGCCATCTCGACCTCCACCAGAGCCGTCGCGACTTCGATGAAGACCTGCGCGAGCTCAAGGACGACCTCGCCCAGCGCTACCAGCTGGCGCTCGCTTGGATGCGGGCATTCTTCGAGCACCACCGCGCCGACGGCAAGCTGCTCGCCTTTGAGCCCAACCTCGAGGAGGCGGTGGTCCTGCTCCTCACCCGCGCGCGCCTCGACCGGAGCACGTCGAGCGCCCTCCAGGCGCAGGCCGTGGAGGGACTTCTCGGCCAGCACGGCCGCGTCCAGGGTCGGCGCATGGATCTGCGCCTCGATGAATTCCTCGCCCGCCTCGGCCGCTTCCGCACCGAGCGCGTCGCCGGGTTCCGCGACTTCCAGAAACGTCGCCACTCGCTGCTCGAGCACCACCGGGACCTCCTCCGTCTCGACGAATACCGGCCGAAGGTGATGAGCGCCTTTGTGCGCAACCAGCTGATCTCCCAGGTCTACCTGCCGATCATCGGCGACAACCTGGCGAAGCAGATGGGCACGGTCGGTGAGAACAAGCGCACCGATCAAATGGGCCTGCTGCTGCTGATCTCGCCGCCGGGCTACGGCAAAACGACGCTGATGGAGTACGTCGCCAACCGCCTCGGCCTCGTCTTCGTCAAAGTCAACGGTCCGGCCCTCGGCCACAGCGTGCACTCCCTCGATCCGTCGGAGGCGCCTAATCTAACGGCGCGTCAGGAGGTGGAGAAGATCAACTTCGCCTTTGAGATGAGCAATAACGTCCTGCTTTACCTCGACGATATTCAGCACACTCACTCCGAGCTGCTGCAGAAGTTCATCTCCCTCTGCGACGCCCAGCGACGGATCGAGGGCGTGTGGAACGGACGCACCCGCACCTACGATATGAAAGGCAAGCGCTTCGCGGTGTGCATGGCGGGCAATCCGTATACCGAGTCCGGCGAGGCCTTCCAGATCCCGGACATGCTCGCCAACCGCGCCGACACCTACAACCTGGGAGACATCCTCGAAGGTCGGGACCGGGTCTTTGCCCTGTCGTATATCGAGAACTCCCTCACCTCGAACGCGACCCTCGCGCCGCTCGCCGGCCGCGACGCCGACGACGTCCAGAAGCTCGTGCGCATGGCCCGCGGCGAAGGCGGCCAGGCGGACCAGCTCTCCCACGGCTACTCCTCCGTCGAGCTCGAAGAGATGCTCGCCGTGCTGCGCAAGATGCTCCGCGTCCAGGACATCGTGCTGTCGGTCAACCAGCAGTACATCGCGTCCGCGGCCCAGGAAGACGCCTTCCGGACCGAGCCCCGCTTCCAGCTCCAGGGCTCGTACCGCAATATGAACAAGATGTCGGAGAAGGTCGTTGCGGTGATGAATGACGCCGAGCTTGAAGCGCTCATCGACGACCACTACGCCGGCGAAGCGCAGACCCTCACCACCGGAGCCGAAGCCAATCTGCTCAAGCTAGCCGAGCTGCGCGGCACGATGGACGACAAACAGGCCGCGCGCTGGGTCGAGATCAAGCGCGGCTTCGCCCGCGTCCAGACGATGGGCGGCGCCGACGATGACCCGACGGTCAAGGTCATCGGGCAGCTCGGCCTGCTCGGCGACCGCCTCTCGGATATCGACAATGCCATCCAGCGCGCCGTCGACGGCGCGCCGGCCGAGGACGAGGATCAGCGACCCCTCGGCGCCGAGCTCGGCGCGGCCCTCGGCCCCCACCTCGCCGGCGCCTTCAGCGAAATGAAAGCCGCCGTCGACGCCCTCGCGGGCCGCAGCGTCCGCCTGGAGCCGGTCACCATCGACGTCCAGGGCGCCGGCGGCGCCTCGGCAGACGCGCTCCAACCCCTCGCCGACGCCGTCGGTGCCCGGCTCGAGCGAACCGCCGACGCCCTGCTCCAGCTCGTGTCCACCGGCGTTGCAACCCCGCCCGCAGTCGCCGCGACCCCGCCACCCCCGGCCGCGCCGGTCGACACCCGCACTCCGGCGACCGACCTCACGCCCTACCTCGACCGCCTGGACAGCACCTTAAGCGGCCTGGTCGACTCCCGTCCGGCGACCGTCGTGCAGACGCTCACCCCCGGCGTCATCGACATCTTCGATCGTCTCGCCGAGTCCGTCGACGACGACCTGATGCCGGCGGTCAAGATCCTCGACAAAGTGCGTAAGCATACGGCGGCGGACGACCGCGGCCTCGAGCGACACCTCGAGCGCACCCTCCACCACCTCGACAGCCTGCGCGAGCTCGTCATGTCGCTGCGCAAGCTCGATACCTCCAGCCTCGCCGGGTCCTAAGCTCCCGCAAGGTCGCCTCCCACCTAGGTGCCTGGCACCCCAACTAGACCGCACCCCAACTAGGCCTCCTACCTAGGTGCCTGGCACCGCATGGAAAAGTGCGTCACTCGAGACGACGTATCGGCAGTTTCAAGGGCCCTCAGCGACGGCAAACCCGTCTCTTGCTCCCCTCCACAGCTCGACCAGGGCAAAGCGAGCTTAGAAGACCCCAAAAACGCCTCGAAAATCAACGATCCAGCGAGCAAAAGCCACACCGATCCCGAGCGCCCGGATCAGGCGCACAGCAGCGGACAGTCAGGGACTCTCGGGGCTCCGTCGCTAAGAGCTGGCGGCTCGGACGAAAGGCGATCTCGGCGGAAAGCAATGCTCTGGAAAGGACACCGTGACATCGCCGGCAGCAAGGCGCTTGGCTGCGATCCCGTAGGACACCACAAAGCTCCGAAACCCCTCCATCATCTCCTTCAAGACCCGCTGAGAGGCGTGGAAATATGGTCTAGGTGACCTCTTCAGTCGCTGCGCCCGGGCATAGGGATCCTGCGCCAAGATCAGGTCGACGCCCAGTGGAACGCTCCCTTGCTGACGATGACGTTCAAGGGTTTCCGCTTCGATCGATTCGATCACTTCGAGGATCTCGCTCCGCTGCTCCGATCGAGGAAGATCTGACAGATAAGGCAGCGGCGCCAAGTGGAGCTGCGTTCCCTCGGTAAACGCCGCTTCCTCAACGTCTCTCTGCCGCTGGCGCGCCGCGTAAAGAGCCGTCCGATTGACCCAAACACCGGCGATGGACTCGCCGTCGACCAGCGCATCGGCACAGTGGATTCCCGGCCAGTCCCTTGGCGACAGGACCAGCCCTTCCTTCGCGCCTTGGCTCAGGACATAGCGCAGGCGCTGACGCTGAATCTCGGGCTCGTCGCTGAGCGGAATTGCGCGGTACCGACCCGCAAAGAGCGAGCCTTCCCAGTCTTGGAGTCGCCCGACTTCCTTCGAGAGATTCGTCTTGAGCTGACAAGCAAAGCTCGCCATCTGTTCGACGGATTCAAACGAGGCGAGGAGGTGGAAGTGGTTAGACAGGACAGCGACAGCGTGCACGGTGGCACCTGTATTTTTCTGGGCACGGCCGAAGCACCCAGCCACCACGGCGTTGAGCCGTCGGGAAGGCTTCAAGAGAAACCGTCCCTGGATGGTGCGCTGGGTGATCTCGACCACCGCCCCGGGTCGGGGGAGATATCGTGGATTTCGGGCCATTATGCCGATAAAGACGACAAAGCCCCTCGCTTTCAGCAGGACGCCTCATTTTTCTCGGATCCATCGGCACCTTCTCGAGCGGTCCCAACATGAATCCACAAGGATCGCGACCCTTGGAGGTCGGATCCGACTTCGACTACGGCGGGCGGCGTTGAGGACCCATCGCCCCGATCCGGACAGTCTCACCGACGGCGGGGACAGCCCACGGCTCGAAGCCGCGCCATTCGACGAACTGGATCCACTGTCTCCCCTCCAAAGGCGTCGCGAAACGCACGTCCACGACGCTGGGTCGACCGTCTGACGTGACCTCCACGATCTCGAGAATCGCCTCGCCTCGCCGGATGCGCTCGCCCGCGACGAAGGCCGCCGGTCGACGGTAGAGCTGGTCCGCCATCTGCAGGAAGTGTCGGAAGTCGAAAGTCGGAGGCTGCTGCCCCGGCGGCGCGTGGCCCGGCGGCAGGAGGAAGCCGCCGTCGGGGCGAATGCGAAGCGTTGACTCATCCGTGCGCTCATACTCGACGCCATAAACCCCCGTCGAGAGGGTCAGGAGCTCCGCAGGCAGAGACTCCCCGGAGGCGGCCTGGGCCACGGGCGCCAGCGAAACCAGATAAAAATTCGGCGCATTCACCAAGACGACCGACGCGGAAGGATCGTCCGGCAGGGTGGATGAGCCGCCGGTGAAGTAGCGTTCAACTTGCCGAAATTGCCCGGTCGATGACGCGAGCGTGATCGGAGCGACGACCAGGTGGAGAAAGACCAGAGTCCCGAGCGCTAGGCCAGCGAGCCCTCGCCAGACCCGGCCGCCCCCGTCGACCACGGTCCGCCACAGGTCCACGAGCAAGGCGGCGAGGACGAAGGAGCCGCCGAGCGAGACCGGAGCGAGCAGTCGCGACGACGGCAGGGTCGCGCACAGGGGCAGGGCCGAGAGCAGCAGTCCCAATGCGAAGAAACGTACCGTCGTCGCTTGACGATTGAGCATTCTCCACGCGAGCACCGCCAGGCCGACGGAGGCCAAAAGGGCGAGCCCGGAGCCGATACGACCCGCCCCCTCGGAAAGGAAGACGAAGACATCCGGCGGCGGAAAACCAAATTGGCCGAGGATGAGCTTCGGTAATCGGTCCACCAGCAACGCCGCGAATCGGAGCGGCTCAGCCGCTGGATCCACGTAGAGCGCCGACCCGACCGTGCCATAGCCACCGAGCCGATAGTGGAGGGCCCACGCGACGCCGACGACGGTGCACGGCACGAGGGCTCCGAGGCGTTCGCTGAGCCGCCCCCGATCCAAGACCAGGGCGTAGGCGAGCAGGTAGGCGCCGCCGGCGAGGCCACTCTCACCGCACAACATCGCCAGCGCCAGGGCCAAAGGCGCCGCCCACCGACCCGCGCCCCATTCGTCCCGGCGAGATCGATGGTGGAACGTCACCGCGAGAATGCCGAAGAAGAGCGACATGAGCGCGCTCCGATTCGCCAGCCAGAGCGCGGGGGCGGCGTGCGCATCGTCGACGGCGAAGAGCAGGGCCGCCATCGCGGCCACGGCCGACCCCGGGGCGAGGCGCCGGTAGAGGGCGGCAGCGGCGAAGACCACCAGGCCCAGCCAGAGTAGGGACTGGGCGTGCATCGCCGCCCAGGTGTCCGGCCAGAGCGTATAGTCCAGCGCATGACTGAGGCTCGCGAGGGGCCGGAAGAAGCGGAAGCGCAGATCGTCGGCGGCCCACCAGGGCACCAAGCTCACCGGTGACGCCGAGGCCTCCCCAAAGGCAAAAAGATCCGTGATCGGCTTCGGCTCGCCGAGCTGCGGATGACCCTCCAGCATGACTCGGTGGTAGTGATCATCGAGCATGGGACCGAGGCCGAGGCCGGGAAGGCAGAGCAGCACGCCGAGGAGCGCAGCCGCGGCGGGGAGGCTCGGATGGAGGAGCCACCGAGGACCTGAGATCTCGGAGCTTTCGGGGCCCGGCGGGCCTCCCTCTCTGTGCCAAACTCTAGGCATGGTCACACCCCTGAATCCGGATCTTTGGCTCCCGCGCGCCTGCGCCTGGGCTGAGCATCAAGAACGACGCTCCTTCGAAGCCGGCCGACCCCTCGGTCACCGTGAGCTCGGGCTCGCCCGCCGAGTCGGCGTGTCGAAACCGGAACGCATCCGCATTCACCGCGTGGATACCTTTCCCCGGCCCACTGATCCACAGCTCCGGGAGGTCGCCGACCACATGGGGTTTTTTAGCCCCGGCATGCTCGGCCTGACCCTGCACTATGCCGTGCTCATCGCCGACGGCCACGTCGACGACGAACGCTTGCTCCGCCACGAGTTTCGTCACGTCTACCAGTACGAAACGGCGGGATCGACCGTCGCATTCCTCGAAGAGTATTTCGCCCAGCTGCTCGACGTCGGCTACCGGGACGCCCCCCTAGAGATCGACGCGAGACGCCACGAAGTCGCCGACCACGTTCGACCGTGAACCACTAAACCGGCGGGCCGCCCAATCGCCCCTTGGATAGGTAGCGTTCGGCGGAATCGCAGTGGATCGTCGCCACCCGTGAGCCGGGGCCCAGGCGGCGTGCCAGCTGGAGGGCGGCGAAGGTGTTGGCGCCGGAAGAGCCGGCGACGAGTAGACCTTCCGTCAGCGCGAGGTCCTTGGCGGTGGCGAACGAGTCGTCATCGTGGACCATGATGACTTCATCCATCAGGTCCGTATCGAGCACGTCGGGGATAAAGGAGGTGCCGATGCCCTCCACCTCATGCGGACCCGGCTCACCACCCTGGAGAATGGAGCCGTTGGTTTCGACGGCGACGCAGAGAATGTCCGGGTTCTGCCGCTTTAGATAGCGGGCGACGCCGCTGAACGTGCCGCCGGAGCCGACGCCGATCGCGACGGCGTCGAGCCGTCCTTCGGTCTGCCGCCAGATTTCTGGGCCGGTCGTGACCTCGTGGATCTCCGGATTACCCGGGTTCTCGAATTGCTGCGGCACATAGGCCCCGGGAATCTCTTCCGCAATCTCGTAGCAGCGAGCAATCGCGCCCTTGATGCCGATATCCCTCGACGTCGGCACGACGGTGGCGCCCAGCGCCTCCATCAGTTTGATCTTTTCGATCGCGTAGCCCTCCGGCACGCACAAGATCACCTTATAGCCGCGCTGCACGCCCACGAGCGCGATGCCGATGCCCGTATTGCCGGCCGTCGGCTCGACGATCGTGCCGCCGGGCTTCAGGTGCCCCCGCTCTTCGGCCCATTTGATGAGGCCAATGCCGGTGCGATCCTTGACGCTTCCACCCGGCGTCAGCCACTCCAGCTTGGCGAAGATCTGACCCCTGTTCTCCGGAGCGAATCGCCGGAGCTCGAGCATCGGGGTTTCGCCGATCAGGTCGACCACGGAGGTGACCACGGGGCCGAGGCGTTCTGCGGGGGCCGAGTGGTCTTCGGCGGCGGGGCTGGCTAACTCGTCTGCGACCATGGCGAGACTTTATCAACTGACCATGGCCGTCAAAGGGCGAAACCGAGGCGAGATACAATGCCGGCCGCGCCGAAGGGCCCCCTATTCGCCGCCCTCCATCGCGCCCCCCCAAACCCCATGCTGACGCTCTCCCACCGCTCCGGTGCCCAGCCGCTGCCGCTCGGTTCCATCGTTGAAGTCTCGGTCGAAAAAGGCGCGCCGGGCCTCGAGACCCGTGCGACCCTGCGCGCCTTGCCGATTTGCTACCCCAAGCCGCTGCGCGACTGGACCCTGAGCGACGAGCCCATCCGAATTTTTCCTGAGTCGCCGGGCGCGTACGCCGTCGACGTGGAGTGGCGGGACGGCAAAGGTCGCACCGGCCGTGAATCCCTCGAGTTCACCATCGACCGTCGCGCCGGCCGGGCTTCCCAGCCGAACCGCGCCCGGACCGCCGCCGGTCGACTGTGGGTGGCGAATACCTGGGAGGCCCAAGCCCTCGCCAAGGACGAGCGCGACATCAAACGCATCGTGCAGCGCTGGGTCCAGCCCGGCGACGTGGTCTACGACCTCGGGGCCAACGTCGGCTTCTACGCCACCCTCTTCGCCCGCGCCACCGGTGAGGACGGCCAGGTCTACTGCGTCGAGCCGAACCCGATCTGCGTCTACCTGCTGCGCGCCAATCTCCTAGCCCACGACCTGCGTCACGCAGAAATTTTGCCGGTGGCGGTCATGCACCATGAAGGCGCGACGTCGTTCAGCGTCAACTACGGCAATACGACCCTCGGCCTCTCCGAGGCGTCGGGCTACTACCCGGACAAGACCGGCCACGAAATCGCCGTGCCGTGCTTTACGGTCGACGCGATGGCGAAGCGCTTCGGCCTGCTGCCGCCCGACCTCGTCAAGATCGACGTCGAAGGGGTCGAGACCTACGTGGTGGAGGGCATGGCGGAGACCCTCGCAAAGCATCGACCGACTCTGCTGCTCGAGCTGCACCACCGGGAGTGCGCCAAAGGCGTGCTCGACCAGCTGGAGCCGAAGGCCTATCGCTTCTTCGATCCGGAGACCGGAGCGCCGGTGGCTCCGGACAGGGCGCGGGCGCGCGACGGCGTGTTCCAGCTCATCGCGCGCCCAAGTTCCTAGGAATTAGCGGCGAGGACGGGCTACGACCCGGGGATCGTCGCGGTCCAGCTGGACGTATTTCCGGACTCGAAGCCGTCCTGGAAAATCACGTCGAGAGTCGACGGCTCGTCGACGAAGATGGTCACCGTTTCCAAGTCGCCGCCTTCCGCCGTGACGCCGATGAGCGTGTAGGTGGTCGTGGCGACGGGGGTGACCTGGATCGATCCATTGGCGGCGAGGGAGTTGCCGACGCCCTGGTCGATCGATAGATCGACGAAGCCCGAGCCCGCGGTGGACCAAGACAAGGTCGCCAACTGACCGCTCGAGATCTCGATCGGGTTTCCGCTAAACGTGACGTTGGTCGCCTGGGCGTTGGAAATCGTCGCGGAGTCGACCTGCCCGCCGTCGACGTTCAGGGCGTAGGTCCCCGCGTTGTCGGCCCGGTAGCCCGTGTGATTGGTGATGCCGGCGCCCTGAAGGTTCGCGGTGTTGCCTTCCCAGGCCCAGCCCAAGTAGGCCGGGCTCGGTCCGGTCTCGCCGACGGCTACCGTCTGGAAGGTGCGCGGCGGCGTCGCCTGGACGGCGCCCACCGAGGGCACCTGAGCCGGGCCGATATTGTCGACTTGCGACTTCGCAGTATTAGCGGCGCCGGAGCGGGTGATCACCAGGCTGTTGAGCTCGGTAACGTTGCGCGCACCGATCAGGCCGTTCCAGTAGACGTCACCGTTGAACTGGGTCTCGAAGATCGTATTGCCGTTATAGCGCACGTCGTTGATCGGGCCGGCGTTGCGGTCGCCTTCCCAAATCTCGGCGCCGATATTGCCGCTGATGGTGCTCGAGGAAATCGTTCCCGTCGTGTCCTCCGGGCCCGGCAGCCAGCCGGCGGTGTAGACACCGGCGCCGGTCGACTGCCCGATGTTCTCGCTCACCCCCGGGCTGATCTCGTTGTGGAGAAAGAGGCTGTTGGTAATGTCGAGCACCGCGCCCTGGTCGTAGAAACCGGCGCCGAAATTCTCCGCCGTATTGCCGGCCACGGTCAGCCGATTGAGGTCGATATCGCTCAGGATGGCGAAGAAGACGCCGCCGCCCGAGTCTTCGACGTCGGAATCGAGCACCATCAAATCGGATCCGCTGACGTTGGCGAGGGTCGCGTTGAGGCCACCGCCGGTGCCGGTGGAGATGGTGCCCGCGACCGCGTCGCAGTCGGTCATCACCACGTTGTCAAACATCACCTGGACCTGATTCTGGGCCCGGGTACCGAGCTGGGTGGCGCCGCCCTGGCCGAATTGCCGGTTGAAATCACCGGCCGCCAAGATGCAGCCGCCGCTTTCGCCGGGCGCCGGATCGGAGCCGCTGCTGCGGCCTTCCAAATAGCTATCGGTCAGGCTCAGACGCGCGGTCGGGTAGTTGTTATTGCCATCGGCGCTTTGCACGTCGTCGGAGATCGCCTTGATCGTGCCGCCCTGGGCGCGGTTGGTGCCGGCGCCGTTGCGATTGCCGCGGAAAATCGTGTCGTAGAACTCCATCTCACCGCGGTAAACGGCCGCGGCGCCGCCGTGGCGCGAAATATTGTCGTAAAAGCGGGAGCTGTAGACGCGGAAACGCGCCTGGTCTTCGAGCGACAGGGCGCCGCCCTCCGGCGGCGACGCGGTGGTGACCCCGGGGTCATTCACAGCCAGGTTATCTTCAAAGAGACTATTGGCGACGACGACCTCCGAGCGCGCGGTCGACCACGGCACGACCCAGCGGCCGCTGACGTAGACCGCGCCGCCGGCGAAACCGCTTTCGTTATCGCGAAAGAGCGAATTCGTGATGAACAGCTTCGACAGCGTCGTCGCCGATTCGAGGGTCCCCACGTGGATGGCGCCGCCGAGCGCATTCGAGGCGTGACCCGGCAGGTTGGTGCGGTTGCGTTCGAAGGTCGAACGGTGGATATAGGCGACACCGTTGGTGACCTTGAGCGCGCCGCCGACCTGGGACGCGCTGTTGTCGCGGAAGGTGCTCTCGATGAAGTGGACCACCGAGTTATTGAAGACGCCCGCGGCGCCGCCGCCGGTCTGGTTGGTCTCCGAACGGGAGCTCTCGAAGGTGCAGCCGATGAAGGTGGCGTCGCCTTCGGTCACGCTCACCGCGCCGGCCATCGGGCCGCTGGCCACGAAGCCATTGCGAAAAATCAAATTCTCGAACACCACCGGGCCTCCGGAGGCGCGGGTGGCGTTGTCGATCTCGAGCACCGGGCGGGAGTCGCCGCCGTCGAGCACCACCGTGGCCCCTTCGGCGGCGCGGATGGTGAAGCCCTTACCGAGGTTGGCGATGACAAAACCGTTGCCGGGGGACGGGTAGGTGCCCGCCGCCATCTCGATGGTGCCGCCGTCGGGCACCGCCGAAATCGCCGCGCTCAGCGTCGGCTGGTCGCCCGGAACGGTGACGATCTCCTCTGCGCTGAGCGGCGCCGCGACCAGCACCAGAAGCGCCACCGTCCATAGCATCAAGGGCTGCGTTCGGCGTCCCGTTCCCGATTCATTTGAGCTTCGTCCACCCGCATATCGCTCACGCATGACCGACTCCTTACTGTCAATAGTCCCGATAAAAATAGACGCGGCGCACGGCTAGTCGATGTAGCCGAGGGTCTTCAGCTGCTCGATGGTTTCCGCGTCCAGTGGCTCAGAGGATCTCTTAGGAAATTGATAAGCATTTACCCGCTGCTCCCACCGCTCGAGCGCGTCGAGCAGGCGGGCGGATTCTTGGGGGTATTCCCAAATTACGTCTCTCATCTCGAGCGGGTCGTCCCGGTAGCGAAAGAGCTCGCTCTCACCGGTCTTCTTCGTATGGAGAAGTCGTACTCGCCGATTCGCCGCCGCCAGGCGTCGACCGCGGTAAGGCGATTCCGTGATCGCGATGCCATCCCCCGCTTCCCCTTCCATCACCGGCCGCAGGTTCTGACCGTGGATCTTCGCCGGCGCCGACACCCCGACAGCGTCGAGCAGCGTCGGCATGAGGTCGATGGACTCGACGACGTCGGAATAAACGCCGGCGTGGCGCCCTTCGGGGAATCGGATCAGCATCGGGATCCGCGCCACAGGCGTATAGATCTGCTCGTGGAAAAGGGTGTCGTGCTCTTGGAAGGTGTCGCCGTGGTCAGAAATGATCGCGATGATCATCTCGTCCCACACGCCGTGGGCTTCAAGCGACTGCCGCAGGCGCGAAAACCAATCGTCGACGTGGCGGATGCCGCCGTCGTACATGGCGATCGCCCAGTCCAGCTCCGCCTCGCTCAGCTGCGGCGCCTCTGGCTGATACCGGGCGTTCCAGGTGTCGGCCATGAACTTCGACATATTCCCCCGGTACTCCTCCGAAGGCTTTTCCTCGACCTCATCGACGTAGCGCTGACGAAAACGCCACGGAGTCACCTCGTAAGGGGAGTGCACGTCATAGGTGTGCACGAAGAGGAAAAACGGCTCGTCCTGACGCTCCGGATCGGTGAGGTGAGCGTCGAGCCAGTCCAGCATCTTGGGACCGATTTTCTCGAGGCCGCCGGCTTCGTCGTCGTAGCTCTCAAAGCCCTGCTCCATGCCGAAGCCCGCCGCCATCAGACCGCCGTCCACGAGGGCGGCGCTCCGGTAGCCGGCGTCGGTGAGCAGCTCGGCGAGGGTCTCGGCTTCTTCGGGTAACGCGTCGTCGTGGTCGATGCGGCCGTGGGACGTCGGATAGAGAGCCGTCAAAATCGACGCTTGGGACGGCGGCGTATTTGGCCCCTGGCTAAAGACCCACTCAAAGAGCGCAGCCTCCGCGCTGAAACGGTCGATGTGCGGGCTGGTGTCGCGCTCGTAGCCGTAGCAGCCGAGATGATCGGCGCGCAGCGTGTCGATATCGAAAATCAGAATCGGCGGCGTGGGGAAGCTATACCTGGGGACCGACGGCGAGCAGGCGACGCCCCACCCCACAACAGCGACGAGGGCAAACGGGAGGAGCCACCACAGGCGCCGGGGGAATTTTGCAGAAAATTTCATCGGTGGGATTACCGCCAGGGGCGACGACGCGTGAAGCATACCGCGTCTCGACACTCCCAGACTTGGCCGGTTCAGCGGTCTTCGACGCACCCTCGCGGCCCGGGTCGCAGCCTGCTAAGCTGCGCTTCCGGGCGGGCCGACCGCTCCGCTCCATCTTCCTATTCCTCCTTATACGTCCTTAATTAGTCCCCCGATGAGCCGGCAGAAGACCGCCACCCGCACGACCTTGGACGCTAGCTGGCAAGAACGCCAGAAAAAAGTGGACTGGATGCATGCGCCCAAGATGGCGGAATACGTCAACGGCATGGTGTCGCAGCGCGACCTCCACGCCGACGGCCACTGGGGCATCCACGCCCGGAATCGGCACCTCAAGCCACTCGCCGAAGCCCAAGGACGACCACTCCGGATGCTCTCGCTAGCGAGTGGCAGCGGACACGTTGAAGAGTTCTTGATCGGCAACCTGCACTGGCCGGTCGATCACATGCTCGGTCTCGAATATGACGTTGAGTTGCGTCGCAACGCCGCCAAGCGCTTCGCCGCCATCGACGGCTGCTCGAGCGAATTCCGCTTCTTTGACTTCAACGACATGAAGAAGCTCAACGTCGGTCAATTCGACGTCATCTTCACCTGCCACTCGATCCACCACTGCACGGACCTCGAGCCGATGCTCGAATTCATCAACCGGAGCCTGACCGAGCAGGGCCTCGTACTCGGCATCGACTATTTCGGCCCGAGTCGCTTCCAGATCGAGCCGGAGGCGCTCGAGGTCATCGAACACCTTTTTTCGTGCCTGCCGCCGCACCTGCGCCAGAACCTCGAGTCGGGTCATATTGAAGAGACTTTCCAGCGCGCCCGGATCGCCGACGTGCGACGGGCCGACCCCTCGGAGTCGCCGCGGAGCTCGGACCTCAGGACGCTGCTCTTCTCCAACTTCCCGGTGCGCGAAGTCCGCCCCATGGGCGGAACGCTCCTGCGCTGGCTCCTCCAGTACCGGGCGGGCAATTTCGACCCCGAGAACGCGTCAGATATCGCGATCCTCGACCTCTTGCAGTACATCGAGAAGACCTTCATCGAGCGGGGATGGATTCGCTCTGATGATCTCTTCTTCGCGCTCGGCAAGAGCGACCGCGTCTAAGCCCACCATGGCGCGGCGCCGCCGAACCTCAGGTCGTAAACCCGCCGTTTCGGCTTGCTTCGGTCTGGCGTACCTCGTGCTTTCGCTGCTCGTATTGGGCAGCGCGGGCTGCAACCAATCGGTAGCGCCGGTTCCGCCGTCGATCGTTCTCATCTCCGTCGACACCCTACGCGCCGACCGCCTCTCACTTTACGGCTATCCTCGGCCGACGACCCCGGTGCTCGACCGCTGGGCCGCCGAACGTGCGGCGGTCTTCGAGAACACCGTCGCGCCGGCGGCGTGGACGGTGCCCTCTCACCTGTCGATGCTGACCGGCCTCGACGCCTGGCGCCACGGCTTCAACCACGACGTCGGCAGCCTCGGTCGGAGCTTGGCGGCCAAGGTCGAAGCGCCGCTGCTCGCCGAACGCCTGAGGGACGCCGGCTATACGACGGCGGCCGAAACCGGGGGCGCCTACCTGGCTGAAGCCTACGGATTTAACCGCGGCTTCGACACCTACGCCGCCTGGCCGAGACCGGAGCGCTTTGAGGTTGAGCTCACGACCCTGGTGGACCGCGCGATCGAGTTCGTGTCCCGGCCGCACTCGACGCCCTATTTCTTCTTTCTCCATACCTACGATGTCCACGACCCCTACCGCTGCACCAGCGATCGGTGGTCGGAGATCACCGACGTTCCAGCACCGCCCAAAGGGACCCGGATCGCCCTGCTGTCGCAGAAACCGTCACCGGAAAGCGGCTATCAAAAGCAGAGCGAATTCCAGCTCCGCCCCTTGCGCTCGAAGGTCACCCTCACTCCGGAGTTGATCAACGCGTGTTACGACGCCGGCGTCGCGCGCATGGACGCCGAGGTCGGCCGACTGCTGCGGGCCCTCGAATCGGCCCCGGGGCCGACGCCGCTCGTGATCTTGACCTCAGACCACGGGGAGGCCTTGGGCGAGTACGGCCGGATCGGCCACAACCGGCTCGACGACGCCAACCTGATGGTGCCCCTGATCATCGCCGACCCCGCCGGCCGGGGCGCCGGGATGCGGGTGGAGCGCCAAGTTCGGCTGCTCGACCTGGTGCCGACCGTCCTGGAGCTACTCGGTCAGCCGGCCGCCGACGGGCTCGACGGCCGTTCCCTCGTGCCGCTGATGGAGGGCGAGTCCGCCGAGATCCCGCCCGTCGCCTGGAGCTATTCGGCCACCGGCAACCGCGGTATCTCCATGCGCCACGGCAACCGACTCAAGGCGATCTTCCCCAATACCGTCTGGGCGCCGGTGCGCACGCCGATTGAAGTCTTCGATCTGCGTCAGGATCCGGAAGAGGTCCACGCCCTCGAAAACCCCGAGCTCGCCGGGCGGCTCACCGCGTCGATCCACCGGAGTTTCACCGACCACGCCGTCGGGCTCCGTCTACGCCTGGTGAACGGCGGCGCCGAGCCATTCGAGGGCGTGATCCGCAGCCGATCGGTGAGCGTGCAGGGGGTGAAGTCCACCGACCTCGCGTGCCCGTGCCTCGAGTTCGAGACCCCTGACGGCGCCCGCCTGCGGGTGCAGCCGGGTGAAGACTTCACGCTGCATTTTGAGCGCATCCTCGGCACCCACCTCAACCTGGAAACCGCGGGCGGCAGCTTCCGGCTACCGGTGGCCGACCTCAACGGCCGCGGCACCTACCGCATCGACGAAGACGGCACCCCCCATGCTGTTGACGGCCCGCTCGGCCGGGGCGTGCTCGGACTCGAGCTGTGGTGGCACGGTATCGGTCCGGTGGCCGGTGAGCCGATCGAATACGACCCCGAGCTGCGTCGACAGCTCGAGTCCCTCGGCTACCTCTAGTCCCTCGGCCACCTCGAGCGTCGCCGACGCTAGAGAGCGACGCTAAGAGCGCGAAAGGCGAGCCGGAGCTCGCCTTTCCCTAACCGTCTACCTGCGCCGCTCCCCGATTAGAGCGCCGGAGGCCCGCCGCCGGGCAGCGGCGGCGGCGCAGCGCCGGCCTGGAGCTGCGGCACCTGGGACGCCGGCGTCCAGGCGGCCATGCCCTCGGACCACACCAGGGTATCCCCCGAGATTTGGCCCGCGGCGAGGGCCGCTTTCACTTGGTCCAGGGGGTAGGGGCCCTGCTGCTGTCCGCCCACCGCCACGAAGTAGCTCGCGGCTTGCGGCAGCGGCGGCGGCGCGGCGGCCGGAGCGGGCGCGGCGGCCGGAGCCGCGGCCCCGCCGAAGCCCTGGGCCATCGCCATGCCGAGGCCGAGGCCGAGGATATTGCCCGACTCGCCTCCGCTCTGCGCCGCCATCGGCATCGACTGCCCCAGCTGGTACTGCTGGTAGCGATTCAGGTCGCCGATCATGTTCATGCTCGAGCGGGCGTCGAGGGCTTTTTCCACCTCTTCGGGGAAAGAGACGTTGACCACCACGAGCACCGGAATGTCGAGCCCGTACTCGTCGTCGACCTTCTCGACCACAGACAGGCGCGCCTCTTCAGCGAGCTTGGAGTAGCTGGCGGAAAGCTCGATCGCCGGGATCTCACCCTTGCCGAGGACCTCGGACAGGCTCGAGTTGATCAAGCCGCGCAGCAGCTCGTGGATCTCGTCCGCCTCGAAGCGATCGTCGGTGCCGACCAGCTCGCGGAGCAAGGCGCGCGGGTCGGTGGCTTGCAGCGTGTAGGTGCCGAAGGCGCGGAGCCGGATCGGCCCGAACTCAGGATCGCGGATGGTGATCGGGTTCGGCGTGCCCCATTTCAGATCGACGATCTGGCGGGTATTGACGAAGTAGACCTCCGACTTGAACGGGCTTTCAAAGCCGTACTTCCAGCCCTGGAGTCGACTCAAGACCGGAAGATTCGAGGTCTCCAGCGTATGCGTCCCGGGTTGAAAGACGTCGGCGAGCTCGCCTTGGTGCACAAAAACGGCGACCTGGCCCGGGCGCACGATCAGCTGGGCGCCATTCTTGATTTCGTTGCGGTATCGAGGGAAGCGCCACACGAGGGTGTCGCGGGTGTGGTCGAGCCATTCGATGATGTCGACCAGCTCTTCGCGGAGATGACTGAACAGTCCCATCGGGTCCTCCAAGATGTTCGGGTGTCTCTACGGGCCTCGGTGTCGGCCTATTCGTTCGCCGGTCGTCGAAACTTCAACGATGCTCGCCGCACCCTTCTGCGGTGCGGCGGCGGCGACTACCAAGCGTGCTCTTGAATCTCGCGCCAAGGTATCACTGTCGCCCCGGTGCGGCGCTGGCCGCGCGCCACGAAGACGCCCAGGCCGCCTAAATCGACGTCCGCTTCTACCGTCAGGCTGCATGAATTGAAAATCAGATTTTCAATTCATGCAAAGCAACGACTGCCGTCGCGCATCAATTGAAAACCCCAGTCCCCAAATGACGTCGGCTGGAGTCAGCTTGAGATCGGACGGAGCGACCAGCCAAAGGTAGAAACATGCGGATGTGAGAATAAACAACAGCCGCTTCCGTCTCTAGCCGCAGTGAACGGCACCCCCTGTGCCACCCAACACTGACACCCCAGCGCCACGGCGCTTTGAAGGAGACGAATATGGCCTCTTCTCGCTTGGTATCTACCGCGGTCTTGCTGATCACCCTCAGCTGGACGTCCGTTCCAGAACTGCTCGCCCAGGACGGCGGAGGAGGAGATCCGGTCAGCGGCAGCCAGTGCTTCGGCGATCGTCTCTTCCCCACATTCAACGGCCCCGCCAATTCTCCGAACGCCGAATACCTGGCCAACGGCGAGCCTTTCGACGCGATCTGCTTGCCGGAGGCGTGGGCCTTTATGAAAGACAAGTGGCAAGCCGCTTCGCTAGGCATCCCCAACTGGCCTTTCGCCGTGGTGATCGACGACGGCTTCTTTGAGTTTGAAGATAGCGGTCTCCGGCCGTGGAACTACCCCGGCTACCCCGACGGTTCACTTTCTTTTCCCTACGGCACGGCGCTCGGCGGCGCCAGCGTCGCGGGGAAGGCCTACGGTCACCACGGCACGGCGGTCTTCTCCCTGCTGGCTTCCCGGGGCAATAACGGGAAATACCTGGTGGGCGCCGCTGCGCCTTGGGATCAGATCCCCGACGGACGTTTTTTCGGCCCGACCTACATTCCGGTCCGGATCGGCTTCGCCGGCCCCTTCGGGGACGATATTCCGGAGCTCATCCGGGCTTTTGAAGAGGTGGTCTTCGCCTACCACGAAGTGCGCCTCGTCAACTTGAGCCAAGACCTCGTCGCCATTCCCGCCCAAGACGCCATGGAGTTCGAGCCGCGACTCCAGCAGGCCAACTCCAACCAGGTCGCCGTGGTGGTCGCCGCCGGCAATGACCAGCGCACGGTCGCCAGCGGCCACTGGCTGCGCCAGCACCAGAACGTCATCCTGGTCGGGGCGCTCAACCACCGAGGCGACGACCTGTGGATCCACGGCCCCCACGGCACGGCCACCGGCGACGCCGTCGATCTCTACGCACCCGGCGAGAACATCGAAGCCTTCGAAGGCCCGTCCAGCATACGCCTGCTCACGGGGACGTCTTTCGCCGCGCCGATGGTCTCAGGCGTTGTGGCCATGATGCAGAACCTCGAACCGACGCTCTATCCGGCGGCGGTGCGGGCGATCCTGGTGGCCACCGCCGACCCGATTCAGACCTCGACGGGGCAGGTCGTCCCCAGGCTCAACGCGCGACGGGCCCTTGAATGCACATCGACTCTTCACACCTCGCTCTACGCCCCGGGGGCCTACACCTTCGTCTGCGATAGCGGTCCGCAGGGACCGGTCTCGGGCACCTACAAGATCCGGTAGCTACATCACGCACCCGTTGGGCCTCCTGGCCTGGCCAAAGCCTGGTCAGGAGGCCGCCTACTTGCGAAATTGAGCCGGGGTTCGCCCCGTCCACCGCTTGAAGGCTCGTCGGAACGCACGCTCGTCGGAGTAGCCCAAGAGTCGCGCCACGCGGCCGATCGTGATCCTTCGATCGCTGAGCAGCTGCTCGGCATAGACGGCGCGAATCTGGTCGATCAGGCCACTGAGCGAGTAGCCGTGCGCCGCCGCCAAGCGCTGCGCCGAGCGCAGACTCATAAAGGCCCTCTCAGCGGCGGCGCGGCCACTGAACTCACCATTCGTTGCGTTGTCGGCGATCGCTTGGCGCAACTGGGCTAACTGAGCGGGGAATCCCTCGCGCTTAATGCGCTCCACCGCCTGGGCAAAATGCTGGACGACATACGCGAAGAGCTCGGTATTCGCGTGGCTGATCGGCGACTCCAGGCTGCCCCGTCGAAAGACTATGGTGTTGATCGGCAGGTTGAAACTCGTCGGCACCTGAAAATAGTCCTGGTAGTCCTCAAGCGGCCCCCAAAGACTGGACGCGAACCCGATGCTTTCGAACGCATCCGGGACGCCAAGGGCTTCGCGAATCAGCCGGACGGTAAGTGCCCCTGCCATCGTAGCGGACCGACCTTCATCGATGGAGTCCGCCGGGTGCATGCCCCTTAGCTGAGCAACGCCATCTGTCTCTATGAGCTCGAGCTCCAGCCGATCACCGAGCAACATTCTGTTCGTCGTCAGTAGCTTTAGCGCCTGCCGGAGGTCTTGAGCAAACTGCATCCCTTCAGCCAACCCGGCCATGCAAGACAAGGGAGCGGCACGGGCCATCTTGAGCGGCAGCGCCTCGTCTGGCCACTCCTGCCACAGGGCTAGCCAAAGCCGCGGCAGCACATCGTCCGGTAAGCGATCGTTCGGATTCACCAAGTCCAGGCCGGTAACTCCGCAGGCCGCGTTGATGCGCTCCATGCTCCAGCCGCGCGACAGCGCGAAGGCCGCGGTGGTCGAAGCGATGCTGGCGTGTCCCTTGGGTTGATTCACTTTGGCGTGAATTGTCCTTTTTTGATCTGTCACTGTCCTTCACGCCCTCTCTTGGCTTGTCCAGAATTCCTAAAATGATACATACCAGAGCATGCGATGCGCGCCGGCGCTCGCCTGCGGCCGTGTTGAGAACGCGGTCTGCGGCGCGGTCTATGGCGTTCTTTCTGGCGACTGCGACAGCGGTCGTCTGGAGCACCTTCACGGCCCTCGCGGTCGGCGCCGAGCCCGAGAGATCGGCACAAACCGGCAAGACAACCGTCGACATCGCCATCATTGAGGATGGCGACACGGCGTTGTCCCGCGAGATCAAAGCGGCGCTCGTTGAAGAGCTCAACGGCCTCAGCGACTTCGAATACTCGTTCCGCTATCCCGAGGCCTGGCAGCGGAGCCACGGCTGGCGACCCGGGAGTGCTCGGGACGCGGTCGAGGCCGCGCTTGCGGAGGACACCGTCGACCTCGTGGTGGCGCTCGACATCCTCTCGAGCAGCGTCGCCGCCGGACTGTCGCCCGCAAAACCCCTGATTGCGACGATCGTCGCCTTGCCCGACCTCCAAGGCTTCGGGGTGACGGCGGACGGGACGAGCGGCACCCGAAACCTCCACTATCTAACCGCCAACTTCGACATCGTTGAAGCGCTCAGGGAGTTCCAGCGCCATACCGGTGTCGGCCATATCGGTCTGGTCGTGGACCGCAGCCTCTTCGAGGCCATTCCGTCTCTTCGGCAGGAGACGGATCGGATTCGGGCCGAACTCGACTTCGATCTAAGCCTCGTCGAGGCGCCGGCTGGCGATCTCGCCGGAACCCCGGCGGCCTGGCGTGAGGCCGTGCCGGCCGGCGTCGATTCGCTTTTCCTTACACCCCTACCGCGGCTCAGCCCCGAGCACTCCGAAGCGCTCATCCAGCTTGCCAAAGAGCAGCGGTGGCCCACCTTTACGACCCTCGGCCGCGACCACGTGGACGCCGGCTTCCTGATGGGCCAGAGCCTGCTCACCTCACCCGAGCAGATAGCCCGTCGCCTGGCGATCGATATCCGTGACATCGCGCTGGGGCGCTCCGCCTCGGACCTGCCCGTCCGCATGGAGGTTCGGGATCGCCTGGCGATCAACCGCCGCACCGCCGACGCCATCGGCTTCAGTCCCTCCTTCGAGCTGCTCTTCGACGCCGATGTGCTCCAGGAAGAGCCCACCGGAGCGCGGATGCTGAGCCTCCGCGACGCCGTCCATGAGGCGCTCGAGACCAATCTCAGCGCGGCGGTGGCCCAACGCGATCTCGAGATCGCCGAGCAGGACACCGCCATCGCCCGCGGCGCTTTGCTGCCCCAGGCCGGCGGTGGCCTCAGCTGGACCCGCCAAGACCGCGACCTAGCGGGCACCGGTCCGACCCGAACCCTCGACGCCGCACTCACGCTGTCACAGTCGATCTACTCGGAATCGCTGCGCAGTAATTTCCGCGTCACCGCCCTCAGCGAAGCCGCGGAGTCGCTCGACCGCGACGCCACTGAGCTCGACGTGATCGAGGCGGTCGCGCTGACCTACCTGCGTCTGCTGGTCGCCAAGACCGAGCGGGACATCCAGCTGGATAATCTCAACCTGACCCGGGCCAACCTCGACCGGGCGCGGTTCCGCGCCGACGTCGGCTCGGCGAATCGTTCCGAAGTCCTGCGCTTCGAGGCCGAGTTGGGTACGGATCGGCAGAGCATCACCGCCGCCGTGGCGGCCTATGAGCGGCTTCGTTTCGAGCTCAACCGAGTGCTTCGCCGGCCCGTGGGAGACGAGCTCAGCACCGAGGAGCTGGGCATCGATGCCGTTGAGCTCGTCGCCGACGAGCGGCTCGGGGAGCTGCTCAATAGCCCCGACGGCGTTGACAAGCTCGCCACCTTCATGGCCCAAGAGTCCCTGCGGAATTCACCCGAGCTCTCGGCCCTCGACACGCGGATCGAAGCGCAAGAGCGCCTCCTTCTCGCCGCGAAGAGGCGACGCTACGTGCCGAGCATCGACGCCGTGTCGCGGTTGAATCACATCGTCGACGACGGGGGAGCCCTCGTCGACACGGACTTCGACGAGGACTGGAGCGTCGGCGTCGAGCTGACCTGGAGTCTCTTTGAGGGCGGCGGTATCGCGGCCCAGAAAAAACAAGCTGCGCTGCAAGTGGACCAGCTCGAGCTGACCCGGCAGCAAACGGCCGATGCGATCGAAGCCGACGCCCGGGCCCGGCTCGTGGAAGCGGCCTCGACGCGACTCAACATCACCTTCGCCAACGCCTCGGCCGAGGCCGCAGGTCAAACGCTCGAGCTGGTGACCGATGCCTACGCCAGGGGATCCGCCGGCTATATCGACTTGATCGACGCCCAAAACACTTTCCTGAACGCTCGGCTCGCCGCCGCCAACGCGGTCTACCAGCACCTCCAGGACGTGGTGGAGCTGCAGCGATCGGTCGCTTTCTTCAACTTCACCGCCTCCCCCACAGAAGCGCAGGCCTGGCTCGACCGCCTGGGTCGATTCCTTCAATCCACCGAGGACGCCCCCCGATGAATAGAAGCCCCCTCCGATCCCCGCTGACGCCCTGGGTACTCGCCGCCGGCGTCACCCTGTTCGCCGGCTGCGCCGACGAAGCGCCTCCGCCAGAGACGGCCCTCCGGCCCGTGAAATCCATCGTCGTCGAGAGTGGAGCGGCCTCGATCCGGGACCGCATCTTCAGCGGTACGGCCGAATCGGCCGAGGAGGCCGCACTCAGCTTCAAAGTCTCCGGCACCGTAGCGGAGCTCCCCGCCGCGGTCGGCGACAAGCTCCGCCGCGGGGATCTGATCGCCGCCCTCGACCGCGAGCTCTTCGACGTGGAGCTTAAGCAGGCCCTCGCCGAAGAAGCCCGCACCAAGGCTACCCGCCGCAGCGCCGAGGCCGAATACCAGCGGGTGCGGCTTCTCTTCACCAACGACAACGCCTCGCGCAATGAGCTCGATACGGCGCTCGCCAACGCCGAGTCCGCCAAGGCCTCCTTCGACGCCGCGGTGCAAACCGTCCGGCTCGCGCGGCTGAATCTCGGCTACACCCGGCTGACGGCGACGGAGGACTGTTCCGTCGCCCAGGTCGGCGCTGAGGTCAGCGAGAACATAACCGCCGGCCAAACCATCGCCCGGGTCAACTGCGGCGAGGGCTGGGAGGTCATCCTGTCGGTGCCGGAAAGCCTCATCGCCTCCTTCGAAAACGGCATGACCGGCGTCGCGCGATTCCCGTCGGTCCAAGGGCAGGCCTTTGAAGGACGCGTGAGCGAGGTGGGCATTGCGACCGGAGACGCCCGGACCTTCCCGGTGACCCTCTCCCTGGCCACGGCGCCCGAGGAGATTCGCTCCAACCTGGCAGCCGAGGTGACGTTCCGATTTCCCGAGGGCGGAGCGGTTGGCGGGGCCTCGGCCGAGACGGGCCGACTCTACGTGCCGCCCGCCGCGGCGCTTAAAGACGAGCTCGGCACCTTCGTCTTCGTCGTCGGGCCGAGCGACCAGCCCGGCGCCGCCGCCCTCGAGAGGCGGACGGTCGACGTAGGCGAGATTTCAGAGCTCGGGCTCGAAGTGCTCTCAGGCCTTGAGGTCGGGGAGCGCATCGTGACGGCGGGCCAAATCCACGCCCGAGACGGCATGCTGGTCCGCGAGCCGGCGAGCTAATCGGAGCCCTCGATGAACATCACAGCCGCCGCTATTCGCTACAACCGCGTGACTATTGTGGCCGTCCTGGCGCTCTTCGTCAGCGGTCTTTCTGCCTATGTGCAGCTCCCGAAGGCCCAGGATCCGGGCTTCACCATTCGCACCGCCACCGTCACCACCCCTTTCCCGGGCGCCAGTCCGGAGCGCGTCGAGCAGCTGGTGACCGACGCGATCGAAGAGAAGATCCAGGAGATGCCGGAGGTCGACGAGATCACCAGCGAGTCGATCAGCGGCGTCTCGGTGATCACGGTCAACTTCAAAGACAGCTATGACGAGATGGCGCCGATCTTCGACGACCTGCGCCAGAAGGTCGAGGACGTCATCCCCGAGCTGCCGTCGGGCGCGGTGACGCCGACGGTGAATGACGAATACGGCGATACCTACGGGCACCTCTACAGCCTCGTCGGTCCAGGCTTCACCCCGAAGGAGCTGCGCGACGCGGCCCTGGACGTGCGCGACGTGCTCTTGAAGGAGCCCGATATCGCCAAGGTGAACCTCTTCGGCGATATCGAAGACGCCATCTATATCGAGTACAACAACGCCCGCCTCACCGAGCTGGGCGTGTCCCCCCAGCAGCTCGAGGGCGTGCTGCAATCGCTCAATATCCTGGCCTCCGGCGGGGATATCACCCTCGGCCGAGAGCTGATCGTGCTCGAGCCGACGGGTAATTTCGACACCGTCGAGGACTTGCGCGAGGCGATCGTCGAGATCCCCGGAAGCCGGGCGCTGGTGCGACTCCAGGACATCGCAGAGATCTACCGCGCCTACGAAGATCCGATCAGCCAAAGAGTCGGCGTCAACGGCGAAGACGGCATCTCCCTCGCCGTTTCCATGCGCGAGGGCGGCAACATCCTGACCCTCGGCGAGCGTCTGGAGACCTTGACCCGCGAGCTCGAGTCCGGCCCGCCGCTGGGCATGGAGCTGAAGCCCATGTTCTTGCAGTCGAAGCTCACCGGCGCCAGCGTCGACGCCTTCGTCAGCAACCTGGTGCAGGCGGTGCTCATCGTGATTCTGGTGATGATCGTCTCGCTGGGCGTCCGGACCGGGCTGGTCGTCGCCTCGCTTATCCCGGTGGTGATGGTCTCGACCTTCGTCATGATGTCGGTCTTCTCGATCGGCATCGACCAGATCTCCCTAGCCGCCCTGATCATCTCGCTCGGCCTGCTGGTCGACAACGCCATCGTGGTGGTGGAAGCGACCATCGTGCGCCGTCAAAACGGCGAAGAGGCGATCCCTGCAGCGATCAGCGCCGCCGGCGAAATGATGGTGCCGCTCATCATCTCTTCACTGACCACCGCCGCGGCGTTTACCCCGATCGCCCTTGCGGAATCGGCGGTCGGCGAGTTCACCGCTTCTATTTTCTACGTCGTGACCATCGCGCTGCTGCTCTCGTGGACCCTGGCGATGACCTTCATCCCGATGCTCACGCCGTTCATCAAGGTGGAGCCGAACGATAAGAACGCGGAAGACACGGAATTTGATACTTCCTTCTACCGCGCGTACCGGCGCCTGCTCGGCACGGTCATCCGTTTTCCACTGATCTTCTGCCTCTTGGTGATCGCGGCATTCGCCCTGGCCATGGTCGGCATGGGCTCCGTACCGCAGGTTTTCATCCCGCCCTCCGAAGACGCCGTCCTGACCGCGACTTTGGAATTGCCGCCGGGTTCGGATATCGAGGCGACGGAGTCCATGGTCCGAGACCTCGACGGTTTTCTCGAAACCCATCGCGTCGGCGTCGACGAACCGGAGGCGATCGGCACCCGCAGCTGGACCAGCTATATCGGCAGCGGCGGCCCGCGCTTCGTGCTCTCTTTTTCGCCGGAGAATCCACGCAACTCGGTCGCCACCGTGATCCTCAACGTCAATAACAGCGCGTCCCTCGATCCGATCAAACTCGCGATCGAGCGCTACGCTTTCGAGAATCACCCCGACGCTCGGCTCCAGGTCAAAAGACTGGCGAACGGACCGCCCGTCGCCTATCCGATCGAGATCAAGCTATTAGGCCCTGATTTCGACGAGCTCTTCGCCCTACAGTCCCAGATCAAGTCAAAGCTTTGGGAGTACGACGTCGTCACCGCGGTTCAAGACACCTGGGGGCCGCAGAGCAAGAAGCTGATCGTCGACGTCGACCAAGCCCGCGCCTTCCGTGCAGGGGTCTCGAGCCTCGACATCGCGACGTCGCTAAACGCCAGCCTCGCGGGCCAGCAAATGACCGAATTTCGGGAGCAGGATGAGACCATCCCGGTCATTCTGCGCACCGAGGGCTCGGACCGCGAGGACCTGAGCAAACTCGAGAACCTGAGCGTCTTCTCCCAGAGCAGTGGCGCCGTCGTGCCGCTCAGTCAGGTCGCCGAAGCAAGGGTGGTGTGGGAACCGGCCCGAATCGAGCGCCTAGACCGCGTGCGCATGATCACGATCCAGGTGCAGCTACAAATCGGCGTCACCGTCGCCGAGGTGCTGGATACCTTCCGCCCGTGGATCGACGAGCAACAGACCACGTGGAAGCCCGGCTACAGCTATATCGAAGGCGGTGAGACCGAAGAGTCCGACGAAGCGGCGGTCTCCGTGGTCGCGGCGCTGCCGTTTGCCGCCGTCGCCATCGTGATGCTGCTGATCCTGCAATTCAATTCGATCCGCAAGTCGAGCATCGTGCTGATCACCATTCCGCTGGGGCTGATCGGTATCGTCGCCGGCCTTCTGATCACGGGCTCGAGCTTTGGCTTCTTCACTTTCCTGGGCCTGATTTCGCTGGCCGGCATCGTCATCAACAACGCCATCGTGCTGCTGGATCGCATCAAGCTCGAGATCGATGAAAACGGACTCGAGCCCAGCGACGCGATCATCGAAGCGTGCCAGCAGCGGGCGCGGCCGATTCTGTTGACCACGGCGACCACCATCGGCGGCATGATCCCGCTATGGCTCGGCGGGGGACCGATGTTTGAGACCATGGCCGTGGCGATCCTTTTCGGCCTGCTCTTCGCCACCGTCATCACCCTGCTGCTGGTGCCGGTGCTTTACTCGGTGCTTTACCGCACGGAGGCCCCAAAGCCGAGACGAGCTTCGGAACCGGCCGAAGCATGATCGCACCGCTCTTCTGGGGCGTGCTGCTGACGCTCTTCACCGTCACTCTGCACATCATCGGACTGGTCCACCTCGGGCGGCTGCTCGCGCTGATGATGGCGCCCCGCGTTTTCGCACGGGACCCCAGACACCGCGCGACCTTCCTGAGCGTCGCGGTGCTGCTGATGATCCTGCTGCACCTGGCGGGGGCCGCCGTCTGGGCGCTGTCCTATTGCTGGATCGGGGCCTTCGAGGACTTCGGGACCGCGCTCTATTTCTCGGTGGTCACCGCCACCTCCCTCGGCTACGGCGATATCACGCCGTCGGAAAGCTGGCGCCTCCTGGCCGTCTTCGAAGCCATGACCGGATTGCTTCTCTTCGGCGCCAGCACGGCGTCGGTCTTCCAGCTGATGGTCAAGATCCTTCCGGACCCCTTTGAGGCCCGACACCCGGCCCACGCCGATGGGCCTTTCCCAGCGGAGGTCCCATGATCAGCACCCGCGTCTTCCGTCGCCTCCTGGCCACTACCGCCCTGGTCTGCCTCGCGGGACCGGTCATCGCCCAAGGGGCTAGAAGCCATGCCGTAGGCGACTCCGACAGTCACCCGGGAAACCGCCCAGAAAATCCGGACCGTCCCACGATCGGCGTCGCCCTCGCCGGCGGCGGCGCCAAGGGTTGCGCCCACATCGGCGTGCTGCAGGTCTTTGAAGAGATGGGGATCCCGGTGGACTACGTCGCCGGGACCAGCATGGGCTCGGTGATCGGCGGACTCTATGCCACTGGCTACTCCGCAGACTCCCTAGCGGAGCTGGTCACAGAGATCGACTGGACCCGGGCGATGCGCGATAAGCCACCGCGCAGCGAGCTCGCGTTTCGCCGCAAGCAAGACGATCTGCGCTACCCCCTCGACCTTGAGCTGGGTTTAAAAGACGGCCAGGTCGTCTGGCCGCGGGGCTTGAGCGCGGGGCAGAACCTTTTCCTGCTGCTGCGCAACCTCACGCTGCCGGTCCAGGATATCGACGACTTCGACCGGCTACCCGTGCCGTTCCGAGCCATCGCCGCCGACGTCCAGACCGGAGAGCGCGTGGCGCTGCAAAGCGGCGATCTGGCGAAGGTGATCCGGGCCAGCATGGCGATCCCGGGCTACTTCACGCCGGTGACCATCGATGAGCGCACCTATATCGACGGCGGCGTCATCGACAACCTGCCGATCGACGAGGTCCGGGCCATGGGCGCCGACATTGTCATCGCCATCAATCTCGGCAATACGCTGGTCGAGAATGAAACGCAGACGCTGACCCAGATCCTCGGCCAGACGACATCGATGCTGACCCGGCGAAATGTCGACCCCCAGCTCGAACGGGCCGACCTGGTCATCAATCCCCAGGTGTCCGATTTCGGCCTGCTCAACTTCCAGGTCGCCCGCGAGATCATCGAAGCCGGAGCGCTGGCCGCCCGCTCCCAGGTCGAGGAGCTCAAGGAGTACGCCTACGTGGATCCCTATCGAGCGGTCGAACGTCGGCCGATCCCGGAGGCCGTCACCGTCGACGCCGTGGTCATCGAAGGCGAGTCTCGGGTTGACCGCCGCATCATCGAAGCGGACGTGCCTATTCCGGCAAACCAAGACATCGACTTTGAAGCGCTCCAGGCGGGCATTACCCGGCTTTATGGACTCGGCGATTTCGAGTCCATCGAATTCGACCTGCGGCCCAACAGCCAGGGTCGGCGGGATCTCGTGCTGCGCTTGCGCGACAAATCCTGGGGTCCGAATTACCTCCGCTTCGGCCTCCAGCTGGAGGCCGACCAGGACGGCGAAGCTCTTACGGTCACCACCAACTACACGGCCACTCGTCTCAATGCGCTCGGAGCCGAGTGGCGCAACGACTTCATCATCGGCTCTGACCTCGGCTTTTCGAGTGAAATTTACCAGCCCCTCGACGTCCGCGGCGGCTGGTTCGTCTCAGGCCAGGTCGACTTCGCCCAGCAGCGCTCAGGCTTTTTCATCGACGGCTTCGAAGTCGCGGACCTCGAGATCCGTCAGGCCGGGGTGAACCTTGATCTGGGTCACCAATTCGGCGAATACGGCGAAATTCGCCTCGGCCTCGAGCGCGGTCGCGCCGAGGTCTCCGTCGCCACCGGCGATCCGCTGCTCACCGCCGGCGACCTCGACGAGGCCGATTTCGGCGCCGTCGTGCTCGAAGCCACCCTCGACCGTCTCGACCAGTCGATGCTGCCCACGGACGGGGCCTTCATTGACCTGCGTCTATTCCGCGCCGAAGAAGATCTCGGCGCCGACGACGCCTATTCCAAGTTCTCCGTCGACAGTGCCTTCTTCCGCAGCTGGGGTCCGCACACCCTGATTTCCGGACTGAGCGGCGGCTGGAGTCCCGGCGGCGACTTGCCGTTTTACGACCTCTTCCGCGTCGGCGGCCTGCTTTCCTTTTCCGGCTTCAGCGAAGACGAGCTCCGGGGCCAGGAGTTCGGCGTCGCCCGGCTCGGCTACCTACGCGAGCTCTCGAGCGGCGGCACCCTCATCCGGCGCGTCATGGCCGGCGGCTGGCTCGAGGCCGGCCGCGTGTGGACCGAGGGGGAAGACCCGAGCCTCGACGACCTCGAGTACGCGCTCACCGTTTCCGTCGGCGCCGAGACGCTGATCGGCCCGGTCTACCTGGCCTACGGCCATGCCGAAGAGGGTTCCGGGCGTCTCTACATCATCGTCGGGCGCAACTTCTAACCAGAAAAGGGCGGCCGAAGCCGCCCTTTTTTAACCTTCGATCAAGCCGCGATCAGAAGCGGAAACCGACGGTGAAGCGGTATTCCAGCGGATTGATGAAGTCGCCGTTGTTGCGGGCGTCGCCGAAACCCGAAGGTTCGGTGAAGTCCAGCGGAATGCCGAGGTCATCGAAGCGACCGTCCGGGTCGAAGTCGACGTTGGTATCGCCGGCGATCTGGGTATCGTCGTCGAAGAGGTTCAAGACGTCGGCCTTGATCCACAGCTCGAAGTCGCTGAAGAGCGGGAGCTGGTAGTTCACCGACAGGTCAAAGGTCAGGCTATCGTCGAATTTCACGCCGCCGCGGCCGCCGAAGAAGACCGTCTGATTCGCGGGGCCAGGGCCGTCGTAGCGCTCGGCGATGATCGCCTGCTGCGCCGGCGACAAGGCCACGCTATCCGTGCGGGAGAAGGTGCGACCGCTATCCCAGTTGGCCAAGAGACCGAGGTTCATGGTGCCGGCGCGGCCGAAGTTCAGACTGTAGTTCGACCACAGGCGCACTTTATTCTCGGCGAAGTCGTTCAGCGCGCCGGTGGGGAAGTGGCTCGTCGCCGAACGGATCTCCGGATAGTTGCCGATGACGCTCGAGATACCCGGCGTGTTCGTGCCTTCGCCTTCGAAGTTGCCGTCGTTCTTGATCTGGTAGGTGTAATTCCCGTCCAGGGTCCAGTTATCGCTCAAACGCGTGCGACCGATGATCTGGATCGCTTGGTAGTCGCGCTCCGGCAGGTCGCTATTGGTGATGAACGTATTGTTGAACGTTCCGGCGGGGTTGCCCTCCACCGCGACCAGCGTCGAGCCGGTGGTCGGGGTGATGAAGTCCTCGACGAAGTCCGAGTAGGAGCGGTCGGTGAAGATCGCCTTCAGGAAGCCGCCGCGGTCTAGCTCCATGCCGGCGGAGAGGGTGATTTCATCAACCGTCGGCGAGGTGATGTCACCGTCGACAAGCACGTTCTGCGTGCCGTCATTCACCAGGAAGAGGGCGTAGTTATTCTCGATGTCATAGGCCGGGGCGAAATCGTAGCCCTGGCCCGCCGGGCCGACGTAGATATAGGCCAAGAGGGCCGGGTTGCCGACGTCGGTATTCTGGGCGAATTGCGCTTCGCTGTACTTACCGGCGTACTCCGAGTAGGTGGCGTCGAAGCGATACTTACCGTCGCCGCGCACGTCGTAGGTCGCGGCCAGACGCGGCACCAAAGCGTCGCTGTCGACGGTGGTGATGTTGCTGTTCGTCTCACCGTTCACGTCTTCGTAGCGGGCGCCGATATTGAACGACCAGTGCTCGTTCAGCTGCCAGATGTCGTTGACGAAGAAGCTCCGGGTCTGGATCTCGACCTCGGCGCCGCGGGTGGCGAGCCAGTTCAAAGCCAGGGACGTCCCCGGAATCCAGTCCGGCGCCACTTCGCCGTTGGTCACCACCGGATCGCCGGCGGCGTCGCGGATCACATCCGAGGAAAGCACCCAGTCCGTGGGCGTCTGCGAGTTGCCGCCGACGCGGAAGCTCGAGAAGTCCTCAAAGCCGACCTTCAGGTCATGGGAGCCGAAGCTGGTCGAGTCGTAGAAATACGACAGGCTCGCGGAGAGCTGCTCGTTATCGCGATCTTCCGGATCCGTGCCGTCGAAATACGGCGCGTTGTAGTGGCCGTTGAAGCTGCCGAAGAAGTCCCGGAACGGCGTATTGTCGACGAAGGCCGCGTCGGTCGACGGGGTCGTCGAAATGCCGGTGGGGGCGTCGCGGCGGAAGCCGAACTTCTTCTCTGACGCCTGGATCTCGCCGAAGAGGCTGTCCGTCCACACGCCGCTGTAGCGCAGCACCCGCAATTCGCTCGGTAGCGTGCGCGTGGTGACGGTGGACGGCGTGGCGCTGAAGGAGAAAGCCGTATCGGTGTCGGTCTCGTCGCGGTCGGTGAAGGTGGCCTGGATCTGGTGCTTGTCGAGGAGGTTGAAAGTCCCCTTCAGCTGGTACCGCTCTTCGTCTTCCGCCGAATTGAACGGAATGCCGGTCTTGAAGAGCGTCTGCGTATCGGAGGTGCTCTGGTCGCGGCCGGCGGCGAAGAACCACAGCTTGTCGCGCATCAGGTAGCCGCCGACGGTGGCGGAGTAGGTCTCGGAGAGCTCGTCGACCAGCTCGGTGCCCGCTTCGCTCTCGATCGCCGTCCGGTTGCGCCAATCCGCATTCTCGAGGTCGGCGCGCAAGGTGCCGGTGAACTCATTTCCACCCGACTTGGTGATCACGTTGACCACGCCGCCGCTGAAACGTCCGTATTCCGCGGAGATACCCGAGGTCAGGACCTGGATGTCGGCGATGGCGTCTTCGATATAGGCCGGGCTGGTGGTGCCGAAGAGGTTGTCGTTCGCATCGACGCCGTCGATCAGGAAGACGTTGTCGTAGGCGAAACCGCCCGAAATCGACACCTGGCCGCCATTGGGGGTGTTGTCCGTCAGACCTGGGGCCAGCTGGGCGATGGCCGCCGGCGTGCGGTCGATGGGCAGGTTGTTGACGTCTTCAAAGCTATAGGTGGTGCTGACTTCGGGAGAGGCGAGCAGGCTGGGCGCATCGCCCGACACCACGATCGTCTCCGAGGTCGCCTCGATCTGCAGCTTGACGTTCACCGGCGTCGGCTGGCCCAGGGAGACCGTCGCTTTCGACTGGATGGTCGCCATGCCGTCAAATTCAAAGGTCACGGTGTAGTCGCCCGGGGCGAGGCCGCGCAGCACCCACTGGCCCGTCTCGCTGGTGGCGGTATTGCGGGCGCCGAGGTTCGCCGGGGAGACGGCGGTCACGATCGCGCCGGGGGCCGCGGTGCCGTCGGGGAGACGCACGGTGCCGCGCAGCTCGCCGGTGAGTTCCTGGGCCAGCGCCGGCATCGCCAGCGATAGCGTCAGGGCGGCTATTAACAACTTCCTAAAATTCATGATGGGTCCTCTCTGTGGTTAAAACCTTTTGTCGCAACCTTTACGTTGTTGCGACGGGTCCCTGACACATAGAGCAATGGCTGTGCCCGAAAAATCTTTCTGTGCCGTACCGGCTTTTCTGAGCCCGGTCCCGCGGCCTTTTTTTTTCGTCCCAGGCGGTCTCCGCGGCTCCAGCAGATTGGATCCAGAGGGTTGAATTTTCAAGGCTGACAGAGCTTCAATGCTGGCCACTCCGGGCCAAAGAAGGTAGCCTCGGACTTACATCACTTGCGGATTGGAGAATCGATGATCGAGGAA